>CAZIMJ010000218.1:0-9184 GCA_964540205.1 uncultured Eubacteriales bacterium
CGAACATCCTTTTCGATGATGACCTCTCCACTGACCTTGGATGCCTCATCAACCTGGCCTCCTATCTGTCTTGTTATGCGTTCAAGGATCAGCCGGTTGGCATCAAGAATGTCTTCGAGTTTACCCGTGTCCTTCCACCAGCCCGAGACCAGATGGGGATGGACAATATGCCCGTGTTCGATCAAGTACTGGATGGCATCTGTGATCTCCAGCTCATTCCTCCAGGATGGTGTTATGGCATTAACAGCCTCGAAGATATGGGAATCGAACATGTAGACCCCAACAAGAGCCAGGTTGCTCGCCGGCTTTTTCGGCTTTTCAACCAGCCTCTTCACTCGTTCTCCGTCGAGCTCGGCGACGCCGAACATTTGAGGATTTGGCACCTCTGTGAGAAGGATGAGCGAGCTGGGTTTCTTCTTTTTGAACTCATCAACCAGTGATTTGATGCCACTCTTGAGGATGTTATCGCCAAGATACATCACAAAGGGCTCTTTGGCCAAGAATTCCTCAGATATTTTTACAGCATGGGCCAATCCCAGAGGGGATTCTTGCTCGATATAGGTGATTTTTACTCCCCATTGAGAACCATCCCCGACGGCCGCCTTGATCTCATCTTTTGTGTCACCGACAACGATGCCGATCTCTTTTATCCCGGCTTCCTGGAGTGCTTCGATCCCGTAAAACAGGACAGGCTTGTTGGCCACAGGGACCAATTGTTTAGCCTGTGTAAAAGTGAGAGGACGAAGTCTCGTCCCCTTCCCTCCGCTTAAAATCAGGCCTTTCATGTTTGACTCCTCGGTTCCCTTGAATTGATCATCTTTTTAGTAACCTGTTCTATCACCATCATAATAAGGATTGTTTGTCTGTGCATGTTCGCTATCTGTTAGATCTCCGAGAAAATCTGTGGTTTTCCCAATATTTCCGAGTCCGATGGAAATGCCGAACTGAGCCTCGGGCTTCTCTCGGAAATAGAATATCTTAACATCTGCTTTAAAATCAATACACTGGTAATGGTAAACCACAGAGAGAGACGTGTAAAGAAGCTTTCTCTCTTTGATGTTGTAATCCAGCATTCCGAGGGCATCGAGGTTGATCTTCGGGATTTTAAAGCCAGTATAGAAGCTGGCCTGATGACGCTCACCCCAAGTGTTGTCAAAATAGGGATTCAGACTCCTGTACCAACTGACCCTGAGAAACAGGTTGTCACCCGGTGCACCCAAGTTCGCCCCCAATCGGAGGCTCGAAAACCTCGTGTGGTAGGGATTAAACGCCATGGAAAAATCGATACTGTGTTTGGTCCCGGGGTAATACCTCAAATACCCGTTAATATCTGAAAATTCGGGAATTTTCCCGTCCACCTCAAAGCCCTGCATAGGGCTCTCTTCAGGGTTCAGGTAATAGATCTGACTCAGCCCAAAGGTGAAGATCTCTCGCGGCATTTTGTTGACCTTGACAAGAACTCGAGTGGTTAAACCGTAATTGACATAATGAGCGCGTGTAAAATAGCGGGCCGAGGTTATCACACGGTCGGACTGTTCGACCGGACTTTCGTATCGGTAGGAAAAAGTGGGCTCGATGATATGCTTTACCTTTGGCTCGTCTTCATCATCCAAGAATATCTTGTTGAACGTGGGCCCGATAAACTCAATGTTGAAAGTGAAGTTCTTTCTGAGGATGGGCTCAGCCACGATGCTCTTAGTGTTTGGGGCATAACTCTGCAGATCGAAGGACATGTTGGATGCCAAGGAAGAATTGATGACCAACCAGGGAATTGAGGTGAATGGCAGAGTAAGCACAGGAGAAAAAGAGATGCTCTGTGAGTTTCTCTGCGTGCCATCTTCATAATTTTCCCCATAATCTGTACCCTGCCGGCTGGCATAGGCCCATCCGTACTCCCAGGCACTGAAGGATGAGCGAAAGGAAAAGTAAAGCGGTGAGATCAGCTTGATCTGTGAGGAAGAGAATCCCACCTCTGGGAGGCTATAACGAATGATGGAATTTTCCCTGTCCGTGTAATAGGTTTCAAATCGGGAAGCGCGCATGTTCAGGTTGAAATAAGACCACGCTCTCTGCAGGAACACCTGAGAGCGACGGTTGGACACAACCGCACGTCTAAAATTGTTGTCGAATTCTCGGAGAAACTCATACGAGCTTTGATAATCCACATCAGCCACAAGGTTGAACGAAAAGGGAAGAGGCTGATTGTGGCTGAAACGGATAAGGTAGGCATTTTCGGGCAACTCCAGTTCAGGATCATCCTTGAATTTGAAGTAGTACAGGTTCAGTCGCCCTCCTGTACCTTGGGTAAACATATACCGGTACTCCAGACCACCTCCCAACCCTTGGGAGGAGTAGTAATCAAGGTTGAGTGTGGAATCCATGTTACGCCTTATGGCCCAGTAAAAGCTCTGGGAATAATTAAATCCTTTCTGCCCGTTGTAACCTAATTTTGGCATCAGAAAGCCGGTCGCCCGTTCTTCATCCAAGGGATATTTAAGGTATGGGAAATAGAGGATCGGAACTTTTTTCACCTTGACCACAGAACTCCACATCTCCACATAGTCGGCTTTTTTGAGGTTTGCCCTGGAAAAAGAGAAGCGCCATCGCGGAGTCGGCTGGGTGCATGAGGTGAAGCTTCCTTTGATCATGCTGTACATGTTTTCATCCGTCTTCTCAACTGTTTCTGCCTCATAAAAAATATTGGGCGAGGAGCGGCCAAAAACGTTTTGGAAGGTACCCAGTTGCGAATCGATGTTGAACTGGATGCTTTCCACGCTGATCACATCGCCTGGAGTCTGGATCACAACATGGCCTTCAGCAAAGACATCCTTGGTTTCGGTGTCCAATTCGACCCTGTCGGCAAACAGCTTGATCGTCTTGTAGTGAATCTCCACATTGCCCGAAGCGATGATCCGATTCTCCAGCTGCTCCTGATAATTGGCGATCACTCTAAAGGGAGCCTCGTCTGTCTCTTTTTGATCGGCAGCCTGCGAAAGACCGGTGGCCTGTGTCTGGCCAAAGGAAATAGGACAGAGCCCTGCTAGAAGCACAAGGACGCAGAGAGACCGCTGCATGCGTTTATGGATCATTAAATACAATGTTACACAACCCTCTCTCGATTATCAATAAACTTTCCCCGATAAATCCCGGGGGGGATGCACTCCCAAATCCGTGATCGTATGGACTCGAGTTGCGCTATTGAGTGTCCCAATTGTGTGGTGGAGAAAACCGTGAGAAGAGCTCGAGGCGGACATGGCACATCTCTCTGAGGGAGATGTGAGAGAAGCCCGGAACCGAGCGAAGTTTCCTCGCTGGGGAAACTGAGAGTGTTTTCGAAATCATTAATTGGAACACTCGGGATATCATCCATCACGGCATTGGAGATGATCCTAGAGAAACATGCCTGTTGACTCAACAGGGTAGAAATGCTATAAATACCCTTTTTTAGGAAAAAAATGAAAAAATTAAAGATTTGGTTGTATTTCATAAGTATCCTTGCTCTACTGGTTTTTACCTGGAGTTGCTCATCCAAACAACAACCGGTGCAGCAGGTCCCTGAAATCGCGACTCAAGAAACAGTCACCGAGGAACCACCACCAGAAGAGGCCCAAGCAGAGGAGTCCCCTCCTGTCGCAATGGAAGAGAAAAAAGAGGGAATCCAAGAAATCTCACAAGAGCAGCAAGAAGAACAAGAAGAGCCAGAGAGAAAACGAACAGCAGCGGAAATCCTGGAAGACGCACTTTCTGTTTACCAGGATGCACAGATCGCCTGGAGCAAGACAGATATAGACACAGCGCTAGCAGCTCTGGATGACGCATACAGCCTGTTGCTCCAACTGGAACTTCCCCAGGAATCCTCCCTAAACCAAGAAAAAAACGACTTAAGGCTTCTGATCGCGCAGAGGATCCAAGAGATCTATGCTTCTCATCTCATTGCGGTCGGTGAAAATCACAAGTCCATCCCTCTAGTTGAGAACCAAGATGTTCTGGCCGAGATTAAGAGCTTCCAAACAGTCGAAAGAAAGTATTTCGAGGATGCTTACAGACGAAGTGGGCTCTACAGAGAGATGATCCTCGAGGAGATCAGAAAAGAAGCCATGCCTGAAGAATTATCCTGGGTGCCCATCTTCGAAAGCGGATTCAAGGTCAATGCTTATTCCAGTGCACGGGCTCTGGGTCTCTGGCAGTTCATATCATCCACAGGATACCGGTTCGGGTTGAAACGGACACGCTGGGTGGATGAGCGGATGGACCCGGAAAAATCCACGCGGGCAGCTATCCAGTATCTAAAGGAGCTCCACGCCTTATTCGGAGATTGGACAACAGCACTGGCAGCGTACAACTGCGGCGAGTTCAGGGTGCAGAGGCTCATCCGGAATCAGCGGATCAACTATCTCGATAACTTCTGGGACCTGTACAAACTGTTGCCGAGGCAGACGGCCCGTTTTGTCCCCCGGTTCATTGCCACGATTCTCATCACCAATGACCCAGAAAAGTACGGTATGACTCTTCCAACACCCGATCCTCCAATAGAGTACGAAACCGTTGGAATATACCGTCCTGTCAAACTCTCCACTCTTTCCTCAAACATGGGATTGAGCGCGGACGAAATGGATAAGCTCAATCCAGAATTGCGCCATAAATCCACACCCGAGGGAGATTACTCCCTTAAAGTTCCCGTAGGGTGTGGAGAAAAAACTCTGGCTGCCCTCGAGTCAACAGCCCGTTGGATCCCTCCGGAAGCCACCTATTCCATCCACTATGTCAGGAAGGGTGAGACGGTTGGAGGAATCGCCCGCCGATACAGGACATCCATTTCTGCCATCGCCCGTCTCAACGGGCTCAACAGGCGGTACACCATCTACCCCGGACAGAGGCTCAAAGTTTCCGGCCTTACCGGAAGCAGTTCATCCTCTGTCCAATCTCGAGAGCTCATACGCGAGGGAGAAAAGCTCGTCTACGTCGTCAAAAGAGGAGACTCCCTCTACCAGATCGCCAGTTCCTTCAACACATCGGTCGATGAAATAAAAAGGAGAAACAGCCTCACGAGCAACACACTCCAGGTGGGACAGAAACTAACAGTACAGACCGGCAATCTCTCCGGAGCCGCCCAATACACGGTTAGATCCGGTGACACACCCTATGAGATCGCCAAGAAATACGGGATGAGCTTGAGCGTCCTCCTCTCGCTCAATGGGCTCAACTCAAGGTCCAAGATCTATCCCGGGCAAAAGCTCTGGGTCAATTCGAATAACAACCTTCCTTAGCGGACGATGAATGTTCGGCGTCCTGCCAACTCTCCGTTGACCAATATCACAACCACCCAGTGGCCCTCTAGGCTCTCCTCTTGCTGCATGTCTAGCCCGTCGTAGGCGGTCACAGCCTCCAAATAAGCCTCGTTTTCGTTCACAGGAACATCGGCCGTCTCTTTGAAAAGCGATCCATCTGGGGCATACCACTTCCATTTAAGCGTCATGGCCCGTCCTACATTTTTTAGCTCCACAAAGCAGAGCACATCCGGATCATCCATGACAAAATCCGTCGTTATATCCACAGGAGCCAGAAGTTCACCGTCCGGGATTACTCTTTTGCAGAGCACGAGAGTTTCTACGAGCTGTTCGGGCTCGGGACGCGGTTCGATCTTAAAAGAGACACACCCTCCCCCGGCCAAAAAGCTTGCAACACTAAAAATAACGATCGCTTTTTTTATCATCTCGGTATCAATTCCACGGAAAACTGTTTGGACAAGCTTCGCCATATAAACCGCAATTGTACACGGCCGGCATCTCTCACCAGGAACAGGTCGATATTGTTGAGCTTATTCAGGATAAAATCATAGTTGATCAGAGTATGAAATTTCCATTTTCTGATGACCTCGAAAGAGATGTCAGCAAAAGACTGTGTCCACCGTTTGTTTTTTGGATCATAGGAGACAGAGATCCAACTGCTCAGTTTATCAGAAGGATTTGCCCGGAAGACAGCACTTAAATCCTGACTTGTGGTCCCCTCGATGAGCCAATCTCTCGATCTGCGCCGCGATTGGAAATTGTACAATCCTTCCAAGAAGAAACCTCTGGCGACCTCAACGGCCGCATTCCCGATGAAACCGCCAGAAGTGAAATTCCGGTCTTCCTTCTCGAGAAATTGTTCTACGGCCACACTCATATTCAGAGAAAAACGCGGTGCCACATACATGGGCTGGGTGGACAGGCTGAAAATCATGTTGTTGCTGTATGTATCCTGGTGTTCGGTGCCCGCTGTTACATCGCTATAGATAAATATGTTCGTGAGGCTCGCCACAAGGATCCCCCCATAAAAGGGGAAGGGATTGATCCCCACCCGGAGTTGTGGCTGGGAGAGGAGCTGACTCCCAAAGAGGTCATGGTTGAGGTAATAGTCGGTGGACAGGTTAAAAATCCGGGAATCATAGGAAAGGCTCACTCCCCCTGTGAGGATCTCAGAAAAACTTTCGCTCCCCACGATCTTGATCTTGGAATATGTGGAGTTGAGAAAAAGCGTGAAACGTTCGAGGAAGGTGTTGCCATAGGCGAGACTTCCCAAAACCTGATCCTGGACCTCATACCTCCCTGCAAGAGACAGATCTCCCAAATGTCCTCCACTTACGGTGGAGGTGAATCCAAACCATGTTTCTCCTTTGAAATTGATCGGTTTATTGTAGGAGACATCAAAGTTTGTGGTGACCGTCTCGCTCCACCTCCTGTTTAACACAATGCTGGCATTCCAGAGATTGCTGGAATTATAGTTACCGGTAAAACTGGCGTTTGTTTTATTGTCGAAAACAACAGAGGTGGAATTCAGGATATCTATCTGTCTGTCTGGTCCCAAGTAATCTTTGAGCACCGAACGCTCTTCATAATTCAACTGCGTCAAACTGCTGATTCTATCCGGAGTCCTGAAAAGGTAGCTTCCCCGGGCGATGATCCCTTGGGATTTTGTGAACCAAATCTTATCCAAGGAGAAACCACTGTCCCTCTGTTTTAATCCCGACGAGAGCTTGAATTTTTTGAATCCGACCGATTCCAGCCCCTCAAGATGGAGGACAACTCTTTCCCCCAGAACCTCATAAACCTCTGTTATCTGAGCCATCTCACAGGTGAAATAGAACAGCGAAGACTGTATCATGGACAGTGTGAGCGTCTCGAGCACATCAAAGGGTAGGGCGTTTTCTTCTTCTTCTTCTTCCGGCCTAAATTTTATCACTCTAACCTTTTCCGAGTAATTGATGAGTGTCCCTCTTCTCTCCTCAGGACTGAACAAAAATTCGTCCCCCTCAAACCTCTCCCCCTCCTTTGTCAAGACAACAGAGCCGTACGCATAGAAGACTCGTGCCCCGATATCGGCTTTTAGATGGTCGCAGGTCACATCATATGAAAGTATTTGGAAAGAAACGCCCTCTCCGTATATCTGGTTGTGATCATAACTGTAGGCAAGATAAGAACCTTTAAATTCGATCAGGATCTTTTCTTCGGATACAAGAAAGGATGTCCCGCTCAGGAGCATCGTGATAACACAGAATATTTTTCTCAATAATCTCAATTTTAAAATTTGAGTTGATAAATCCTTCGGTTCCCGTCCACGTTCCATAAAAAGACGCCATCAAAGGTCAACCCACGGGGAGACTGGCCGGGCGAAAGATAGGCCCTCAAAACATCGCCCTCCACATTTATCTGGAAGATCGTAAGAGTGGCCATATCAGACACCCAGAGACTTGCTCCATCAAAGGCCATTCCATCCACTCGAGTTCCCGGACTCGAGAAGGAAGACAAAATCTCTGCCGTGTCGGGATCGACCCGCATGATCTTATTCGACAGGGCATCGGCGATCCACAAGGCTCCGTCACCGTATTCAATAGCTGTGAAAGAACCCCTCTGGAGGTTGAGCCTCTTTTGGATGTCGCCTGTCAAGAGGTTGATCTTGTAGATCTCGACCACTGCCTCGCTGCATACCCAGAGGTCATGTCCATCATAGGCGATGCCCGATGTCACCTGAAGGACGGATGTCAGCGATCGCACTTGAGACCCATTCAACCTGTTGAGACTGTAGAGGGTTTCGTTGTAGCCATCCACATTCCAAATGGTGCTGCCGTCCCAGGTAAGTCCGAGGGGGATCAATGCCGGCGTAGAGATCGTGTTGATCACCTCGAAAATAACTTCTCCAGCCTCAGGGTCAAAGGGATTATCAAAGATACGATCCTGGCATGAAGGAAACGCCAGTACGCTAGAAACGATAGCTGACAGTAAAAGCCAGACCTTTATTTTTTCCACTTTCAAGCTTTAGCCTCAGGTTTTTTCCCTTGTTGTCTTTATTCTTCATGATAAAATAGATGTCGATCAGGTTGATCATCCAGACACCGGCCGCCACTAACAGATACTGATTCCTTTTCTTGTCATAATCCTCTGTCATCTGTCTGTGATGGACTGCGTCAGCCACACTGCCTGCATCCTTGTACTGGGTATAGGCCCCGTTTCCCTTGTGATTGAAGGAAAATACTTTGTATAGCGCGAATATCTCTGCCGACAGGAACACGACCCCTTCGATATACCTTTTTTCGACCAGCTGTCCCCATCCAGGGAACAGCAGGGATTTATGGAGGGACGTGAATTTTTTCTCTGGGGGGGATTCTTCCGGAGCCACTTCCTGACCGGAGCATGGAAGAAAAGAAAAAGCGAGGGAAAATAAAACTAGGACGGTGATTAATCCTCTTTTCATCCGCTCCTGCCCAGTATAGAATGAACTCGTTTTTTTTTCAAACCCTGAAGTTATCGAAGAGGAGGTTCTGAGAAAAGATGACATGATGGCGTAGGGACCGTTTAGGAAACGGTCCGTTCGGGGAACAAACCCTACATTTAAAATGAGGGCGTAACCGCCGCAGTCCTACGGCTTTTTGTTTTATTCTGGACTATTCACGAGTCGAGGCCAACCCAGCCCACCCTAACATTAAGGTCGAGGCAGTGGCCCACGAAGCTGTAGTGAACTACCGCAAGTGGGCTACAACGAAGACTTTGTAGTGAGATCGGCGGGTAAGTTGGGTCGGCGAGTGAAAGGTAAAAAAAGTCGATTATGCATAGAAAGCGCATTGAAAACAGAAACGTCAAGGTGATTTACTGGAAGAATAATGTAAATGATTGATATCGCTTTTGTCGAACAAAGTATCGAAATTTTT
>CAZIMJ010000219.1:0-14627 GCA_964540205.1 uncultured Eubacteriales bacterium
TTGCCTTATCCATATCGCCGGGAAAAGGAGGCTCTCCGGTTTTAAAGAATTTCTTTCGCAGTTTTATGATATGAGGCATCACTTCCTTTACTTTTTCTCTGTCTCTTATCCTTTGTTCTGAAGAAGAGATAAATCGAGGGCCCTCGTTTCTACTTAAATGGGGAGCCTGTTCTTCTAATTTTTTAAGGACCTCTCTCATGGCTTCAATCTTACTCTCATAAAACATCAAGTCCGGTTTTTTTATCTCGAGAAATTCAACGATTTTAG
The DNA here is from genome assembly GCA_964540205.1 of uncultured Eubacteriales bacterium. GTDB lineage: Bacteria > Acidobacteriota > Aminicenantia > Aminicenantales > Aminicenantaceae > WTAW01. Next base: position 268 of record CAZIMJ010000219.1, read on the forward strand.
GGATTAAATGTTTGAATTCATTTAGGTGAGGGGGACAGGAAATTTTCGCATGGAGTATTATACTATCAATTCTTTCTTCCATTTCTTTCTTTATGCCTGCGATTTTTTCTTTCATTTTTTTTGTCCTAATTACTGACAAATTTGGAAAAATAATTGTCCGTATTTTAAGATTACACTTGAACGATGGAAAAATCAATATCCAAAATGCGGCAACGTCGAACGGATTTGGGGTATCAACTTGTCGATTTATCGCGAGTTACGGGCCTTTCTGGAAGAGAGCTCTATATGATTGAAAATGGAGTTCCATCGAGCGAGGAAAAAAAGAAAATAATCTGCAAGGCGCTCGCTTTAACGGTCGAAGAAATTTTCGAAAAGTAATCTTGAATTATGCAAGAAAAAAGATGGTTAACTGCCAAAATGGCTGGTGAATACCTTTCATTAAATTATAAAACGGTGTTCGACTACATCTCGCGCGGCCTGATCCCTGCGACAAAAATAGGCGGCTCTGTAAGAATTGACAAGCGGAAACTCGATGAAATCTTGCAAAAAAATTCCTCTGTCTCTGTCGTGGATCAGTTGAAGGGGAGGGGATGATGGCGCAGACTCTTTCTGAGAGCGTCCTTGGCCGTCTTATCCAGAATCCAAAACTTCTCAATCACGTTAAATTTGAGAAAAACCTCTTTGAATCCGAAAGAGAACGCCGGACACTTACGGCCACTGAGAAAATGTATCAAGAGTCTGGGAGTGTCGACATTATTCGACTTGCCGAAAAAATAGGGGGAGAACATCCGGCTTCATATCTGACCAGTCTTACAGATGGATTACATAAGGTCCCGGCTAAAACTTTTGTTTTGCATGTTACAGAACTTAAAAAGAAAAAGATCGAGAATGAACTTTTTAAAGAATTCGAGAAACAGCGAAATTTCTTCCTCAAAGGGATGTCGACAGATTTGGAAAAGGTCCGGTGCATTTTCTCACGGCTTGATGAATTAGGAAACGCGAAAGAGTCCGAGGAGGCTTCAATTGTCAGCCTCAAAGATATCGATCCGGAGAAAGTCGAATGGCTTTGGAGTAACAGAATCCCTCTTGGCAAACTGACGCTGATAGTTGGTGATCCCGGAGACGGTAAAAGTTATCTCATCCTTTTTATCGCGTCCCGGATAAGTACCGGAATTCCATGGCCGGACGGGCTTGAGTCGATCACGAAAGGCTCAACCATCTTACTGACAGCCGAAGACGGTCTCTCAGACACGGTCCGGATCAGGATGGATGCCATGAAAGCGGACGTGAACAAAATACACATTCTGCAAGGGATTAAAACCAAGAAAGAGGACGATCTAGACCTGTTTTCTGTGATGAGACATATCCCAATCTTGGAGAGGACAATCCATCAGCTCGGTGATGTCCGTCTTGTTATTCTTGATCCGATAACGGCGTATCTTGGACAGACTGAAGACAATCAAAATACCTCTGTCAGATCAGCCCTGGCCCCTTTGGCCGCTTTGGCCGAAAGAGAGAAAGTCGCTATAGTCGCCATCAGTCACCTTAACAAAGACGTGGCAAAGCGTGCCGTATATCGCGCGATGGGTAGTGTGGCCTTTGTCGCCGCCGCACGCGCTGTCTGGGCCATCTCAAGAGACGATGAGAACAACAGCCGTCGGTTCCTGACTCCACTTAAAACAAACCTATCAGTTGATCCGACAAGCCTCGCTTTCTCAATCACGGATTTAGGCGTCGTGTTCGAGCCGGACCCTGTCAATATCACATCAGATGAAGCCTTTGCCGATCGTGAAACGAAAGAACAATACAGCGCACTCGAAGACGCCAGAAAATGGCTCGCTGAATGCCTGAAAGATAAACCCCTAAGTTCAAACGAAATTAAACGGCAAGCCGAAGACAACGGGATAAACTTCAGGACCATCCGACGCGCAAAAGAAAAAATGAATATCGAAGTCTATCAAAAAGACGGACATTGGAAATGGGAACTCAGAAAAATATAGTTCAGATGACCAAGAAAATGGCCTCAGATGACCAAGGAAAAATGACAATTCTCTATGTGTCAAATATTTTGGTCACCTGGTTATCTGAATATATAAATGTATTATTATCAACTATATCACATGACCAAAGAGAGGCTCAGATGACCAAGGAAAAAGGGCCAAAAAGTTCAGATGACCAGATGACCAAGGGTAGGACACCTGCCAACAAAAAAACGCCTTTTCACCTCTTTAATTCTCGCGGCAATGTTGTACCCCTCATTTTGGGAAGAAGTGTTACTCATATGGGGAAAACAAGGGAAATTTCATGAAAAGTGACGGGATTGTGACGGCCTTAAAAGTGTAAGGAAACATTGATTTATTGAGATTAAAGGACAATCGAAGTGAGTAAAAAGACAAAGAAAACGACAGGTAAACGGATCGGGAGACCGCCGCGCCATGGCGGATATAGCCTTTTAACTACAGGGAAATTACCGGATAAGCGGAAATATATCGGCCATTATCTAACGGCTGTCCGGGAGGGCCTGATTCATGATCTTGCGGCAAGCGAAGAGGATTTGAGTACAGGTCAGAAGGTTCTAATTGATCGCGTTACGACTTCTCTGGGCGTTGTGCGGCTAATTGAGGAACACGCCAGAGAACATGGAATACTCGATTCTAATGGGAATGTTACAGCGGGATTGACAGGACATTATTTATCTTTCAATCGGTATATCAAAGAGGCTCTTGCACTCTTGGGGATCGATAAGCGGGATCATGAAAAGGTTCTGACTATCGGAGAACTTGGTGAGAAAATTATGCGGGAGAGTAAAGGTGACAAATAGCATGGACATCATTGAAGCGGTCAAGTCAGATAGCGGCTTCCGTCCATTCTTTAAGGATATGGCTACATGGCAGCCGTGGTTTGTTTTCCTGAAAGTTCTCACAGGATTAAAGGATTTTACGGATGCTGAGATGACGTTGTTTCGTGAGTGTACGGGTTTGGATGAGTTACCAAGCGTGCCGATAAAAGAGGCGTGGATATGCGCGGGAAGAAGATCGGGTAAATCATCTGTTGTGAGTTTATTGGCTGTTTTTTATACATTTTGGGGTAACTGGCAAGCGTATCTTTCACGTGGTGAGGTTGCGGAGATATTTGTCATCGGTGTGAACAAGGCCCAGTGTCGTATCATCATGAATTACATTGAAGCGATTTTGAACATGCACCCGTCTTTTAAAAGGATGATCAAGAAAGTCACACAGGAGACGATTGTTCTCAAAAACAAAGTGACAATTCTTGTGAAGCCTGCTAGCTGGAGGTCCCCGAGAGGTGCGACGCTTGGGTTATTGTTGCTGGAAGAAATTGCATTTTTTAGATTTGAAACGGAGATGGCGAACCCGGACCTGGAGGTTTATACGGCTTGTTTGCCTGGGATGACGACGATTCCGAACAGTTTATGTATAGGGATCTCAACGCCTTTTGCGCGTCAGGGGTTGCTTTATGACAAGGTGTCTAAGCATTGGGGAAGGCCCGGGAATGTTCTTGCGTGGCGTGCTCCATCGTGGCGCATGAATTTGACGTTGACGGAGGAAGGTTTACGTGAGCAGTATGAGGAAGTGTTGGGCGAAGAAAGGTTCGGTGCCGAGTACGCGAACCGGTTTAGGGAGGATATTGAGTCATACATGCCGATTGACATTATAGACCGTGCGATTGTGAAGGGCCGGGCGATGCTCAAAGAGGAGTATGGATTGAGTTACGTGGCCTTTGCTGATGCATCGGAAGGTTTGAGAAAAACTGGTGACAGCATGACGTTTTGTATAGGGCACAGGGCTGATGAGAAGCTGGTAATTGATGTGCTGCTGGAGTTCCGGCCTCCATTTGATCCGAAGGACGTGCTCAGCCGGATAGCCGGGGTTGCAAAGCCTTATGGTGTGACCATGATCACTCAGGATCGCCATGCGGTTGGTTGGATTGCATCGGATTTGAGGGAGTTTGGGATTACTGTTGAAACGTCTGAATGGACCAAATCACAGCTGTATGAGTTTTTTGCTGTTGAGATGAACAAGGATCGGGTGGAATTATTGGACAATGAGAGGCTGCGGAATCAGATCGCAGGGCTTCAAAGGTTCTTGACGGGTTCGGGTGTGAGGATCGATCATTATCGTTCCGGCCATGATGACTTAATAAATAGCGTGGCAGGTGTTGTGTCTATTTTATCTCAAGGCAAGGGCGATGAGGGCGGATTCTTCGTCTCGGATCGTCCCTTTTACGGTCCGGGTTCCAGCGGTGAGTACGATAACGTGCGGCGTTCTGTGGGTGGCGACTTTGAAGGCAATCCGTTCGCTGACTGGATGGCACACAGCCATATTGGAACGAAGGATGACGACGATGAATAAAAAGGCATATGAGGTTTTTGAGAGAATTATTTCGACAGGTTTAAATTCTGTGAGAGAGATTGCCGGTTTTCAGCGTTCATTGAGATTGGCGATTCAATCCCGTTGGAAAAAACCTAAAATCGATCCTGGTGAGAAATTAAATGTCATTATGGCGGAAGACCTTCGCCCGGGTGGAAAAGAGGCGCGATTGGCGCGAGAAGCGGCGGAGAAAAAAGATGAAAAGAAACATCTTTACATCTCGAAGAGAGATGCGTATTGAGGCCATGGCATGAGTCAACGATCCCGGCATAGATATGATCGCAACCGGCGGGAGAAGATCACGGTCCTCCCGGCGGGGATGGCGGAGACATTGACGGGCCAGGCGGTTGAGGGTGAATTAATTCCGGAGGTTTGTCGTGAGGTTGAGGCAATCCGGCCAAAGGGTGAGATTGACGTTGAGGCGGTTTGTGATCGTGGGGTTTTTTGTCCTCTTTGTGGGGGACGTGTTGAATTGGAGGAGCGGACGAAGATCGAATTTCGCGGGAAGTGTACGATGTGTAAAAAGTTTTTGGTTTGTATGTTTTATTCAGGATCGACGGCAGTTGTGACTGTCAAGAGGTATCATCCGAGGTGAGGGAGGTTTGAGAATGGCGGATGACGGGCGGATTTTGGTTGATGAATTCCGGCGGAATTCTTTGGAGGTTGTCCGGATTCATTTGCAGAAATTTGCGGGAAATGAAAAACAGTATTTTGATATCCGGGTTTTCATGGTTGATGAACGACCGGGCGCGTTCGGTGAGGCGGCGTTTGAGGGGATCGCGACGAAAAAGGGGATAACTCTTGACGTTGAGTTATTGGACAGTTTGGTTTTGTCGTTAAGTCGGGTTCGTGACATTTTGGAGCGTGGCGAAAATGGCGGGTGAAGAATTAAAAACGCCGGGTCCGGAGCCTGGCGGATTCGTTCATATAGTCTTATGGGGAGAGGGCGCGGGTTTGCATTCCCGCCGGGAAGAACAGACCTCGCCCGGAATGTCCTCTCCCCACTAATTTAAACTGGAGGTAAAAAATGACAAATGAAAAAAAACCTTGGCTGACGCCCAAAAAGGGTGAGGTTGACATTTCAGAAAAACGAACTCTCGTTGCCGAGGCTTTAAAAAAGCGTCAGAGCGCGACTCATCAGTTTTTTTGGTTCTCAATGTCAGCTGCGGAGGAGCGGTGGCAGAATCCTTTGAGGGGGATAGTATCGGGCATGTTCCAGGGAGTCCGCAAGTTTTACACCAATGTCACATTTTTTAAAGAGCCGCCGCCCGGACGTTCTGATGCTAAATTCGTCGGAAAATTAAAAATCGGAGAGGACATCAATTTGCTTGGAAACATATCGAAAGAGATGTATGAAGCGGGAATATTCGACGCGCGGAAAAAAACGAAAGAGTCCTTTAGGACAACCGATCCCCTTGACGTCCTTCTCCCGCAAGGCTCGGGGATCGCGCCGAGTGATGAAACGGACGGGGTGTCTTATCCGCTTTTCGAGGAGGAGGATTAAATGACGGATGCAGAATTTAAAAAGGTGCTCATTACAGAGCTTATTGCGATCCGTGAGGCGATTGACGGACTCAATAAAAACCTGGATTGGATCTCTAAGAATGTTTCAGAAATCAACAAAGCTCAAGCGCGAATATTGATGTTTGTTGAGTCGCTTCATATGTGGCAGACTGCGGCCATCGCGAAAGGAGGATAAATTGAAAATTCACGGTGTAGATTTAAGAAAAAAAATTCAAGGCGATAAGGATGATTTGGAATGGGTCCGGGAAAACTTTGACCGGGTATCTCAAAAACATCCGGTGGCACGAATGTCACTGGTCGAGATCGGCGAAGAGAATTCCTTCCTTAAAAACAATGATGGGATTTTCGAGGCTATTCACGAAGGGAAAGGGAAACACGGCGGCGATCTTTTAACTGTTGGGAAACGGATCGACCACGTTGACAACGCCCGCGTCAAAGAGCTCCGGCAGAAAATTGAGGATGGTTTAAAGGCGATCGGTGAATATGACGATGACGATGACGGGGACGACGGGACCGGATATAAAAATCCGTTTCTCCCGGACATCAGCGAAATTAAAGAAAATGGAGGTAAAGACGAATGAACGAACAAAATGAAAATGGACCATTCGCGTACGTTGACAAAAACCTAAAAGACAAACCTCAGATGAGGCGCTGGCGGGGAAGGATGAGCGATGGCAAAATCAAAATCGTGACACATGCGCATAAGACAGAATTGCCGACGGTCCGGCAGTATGATGCGAAAATCAAGGCGATCGAGGATAGACTCAAATATCTTGAGGCGGAACGCGAGGCGCGAAAAATTACGGAAAGTTTTTACGAAAATGAAAGGTCGATCGCACTCTTGGATTTATCTTTCATGAAAAAGGACAGGGATACCCGCAAGGAAATGGAATTCGTAGGACGACAGGTGGCGTTCCTCGGATACGAACCGGACCTCGTTGAACGAAAGCGGGATTGACGAATAAGGCGATTAGACGACCTCGACGACGATCTCAAATACCTGTTTCTTCCTAGCTTTGATTGAATGACGTGGGCTTTCGTTAATTCATCCATAGAAAACCATTCGGGAGATCAAGATCGTCGCTTAGAACGCATATAAGGGCTTTTTCCCAGAGGTGGAAGAGAAAGAGACTTGACAATAATGCATAATACCTTATAATATTTAATAGAGGCAAACAAAATGAAGGATGAATTTTTAACATTCAATGAGGTCATGGCTTATTTGAGAGTTTCGAGAACGACAATTTACGATTGGCTGAATGCCGGAAAACTGCGGGCCTATAAGGTAGGGAAGTCGGTCCGGTTCAAGAAAAGCGATGTTGAAGCCTTTATCAAAGAATGGAGGCCAAAATGAAGATAATCAAAGTTGGTGAGAAAAAATACAAAATTGATTTTACGCTCTACGGGAAAAGAAAACGCCACACAATCGAAGGCAGTCGCAAAGCGGCAGAACAGGCCGTTGTCCTCCTCAAAGAAAAAATTTATCGGCAAAAATACGGAGTCCCAGAGCCGAAGAAGAAAATCAGATTTGAAGATTATGCGAAAATCTATGAAGAACGCTATACGATGGAGAAACGGGCCTGGAGAAATGAACAGTATGTCCTTAAGCGCCTGAAATCTTCTTTCAAGGATCAATTCCTTCATGAGATAACGGTCGGAGATATCGAGCGTTTCAAGACAAAACGGAAAAAAGACGGTCTCTGTAATTCTACGGTGAATAGGGAACTCGCTGTGTTAAAGGCGATATTCAATCGGGCCATCGATTCAGAAGATTACGCGCTCATTAGGAATCCGGTGTGCAAGGTTGATTTTCTTAAAGAGGACAGTTTCAGAGAAAGGCGTTTGAGTTCCGATGAGATAAAGAGGCTTCTTGAGGCTTCTGTGACGCCATGGAGTAAGTATCTTCCTCTCTTTCTCACAATCGCATTAAATACGGCGATGAGAAAAAGTGAAATCTTGAGTCTTAAATGGGAGAATGTGAATTTCAAGAGAAGATATATCGAGGTCACTCGTGAACGTTCAAAGAGCCGGAAAACGAGAAAGGTCCCGATGAATGATGTTGTGATTGCGGCATTGAGTAAAGTTAAAAAGACTAACCAGTATATCTTTTTCAATCCGAAGACAGACTCTCACATCAAACATATGAAAGAGGCTTTTAACAGGGCGTGCGAAAAGGCCGGGATTGAGGATTGTACGCCTCACGATTTGAGGCATACAGCCGCGAGTTTACTTGTAAATGACTGTGGCGTTGACATCGTAACCGCCTCAAAAATCCTTGGCCACTCAAAGATCGAGATGACTATGAGATATATCCACTCATCCGATGAACATAAACAGAGAGGGGTGGATATGTTGGGCGAAATCTTCAAAGAAAGTCGTCACAAAGTCGACACTTTGCCTTTTGAAGTCCATCCGGAGACGCCTTCTCCACCCCAGGAAATCGTCCACTAAAAACCATTTCACCCCTCCCTTTTGGATGAAATTAGGGGTGAATTTCCTTTGGTCATTTCATCACCTCGTTTCACCCCTAGAAATGAGAAAATATACTCCACATCATCCTCGCTGGAAATGGATCGGTTCCTATCGTTTCGGTCGCCTAATTTTTTTGTGGTATTGCAGTGGACTCATCAAATGCTTGGAGATCCACACGCACTCCCCCATGTGATTGACTTCAAAAGAATTAGACAGGAGATAAATGAAATGACCACTATATATAGGCTAAGGTGTGCGTGATACATACAATATATTGCACTTGAAACTCTTTCAATAACTGTGATCCCTTTGATACAAAAAACAAGATTTTTCCATATCACCCCCCCCAGATTGAAAACGGATCCGTGGGCTTTTGTTGATTTAATCGAGTTCGACCTAAACGGAATGAAGATCAAAGTGACAACAGCGCTGGAGAAAACTCGGGACTGCCGGTTTCTTGACAAAATAGGGGACTGCGGCTAGAATGACCAAGAATTTTGGCCACGGGAGATTGAAGTGAAAAAAGAAGAACGATTCGTCAAGCAAATAACGCCAAAAAGTGTTGATTTTTCTAAGTGGTATAGTGAGATCATTCGGAAAGCTGAGCTTGCAGATTATACCTCCATGAAAGGGATGATGATCATCCGGCCCTACGGATATGCCATTTGGGAAAACCTGAAGGCTCAATTGGACAAGAGGATTAAAGATTCGGGCCACTCTAACGCATATTTTCCACTGTTCATACCAGAGTCTTTTCTCGCAAAAGAAACGGAACATCTTGAGGGATTCTCTCCTGAGGTGGCTTGGGTGACTCATGGTGGCCAAGAAGAATTGGAAGAGCGGCTGGCTGTACGTCCCACTTCTGAAGCGATCATCGGAAGCATGTATTCCAAATGGATCAAGTCCTGGCGTGACCTGCCCGTGTTGATCAATCAATGGGCGAATATTGTCCGCTGGGAAAAGGTCACACGACCCTTTTTGAGGACGACTGAGTTTTTATGGCAGGAGGGCCACACCGTGCATGAGACACCAGAGGAAGCTCAAGAAGAGACATTGATGATCCTTGCAATGTATAAAGAGTTTGTAGAGTCTGAATTGGCCATTCCCGTGATCTCCGGGATCAAATCAGAGCGCGAAAAGTTTGCTGGAGCACTGGCCACTTATGCCATTGAAGCGTTGATGTCAGATGGCAAAGCCCTTCAAATGGGAACCTCCCACAATTTGGGTCAGCATTTTTCAAAAGTTTTTAATATTCGGTATGAAGACAGAAACCAGAATATCCAGTATGCATGGCAGACATCTTGGGGTGCGTCCACGCGGTTGGTCGGAGCTCTGATCATGTCTCATGGGGATGACTCCGGATTGAGATTACCCCCTAGGATCGCTCCGATTCAGGCTGTCATTGTCCCTATCTCCATGGGAAACTGGAAGAAAGAAGTGCTTCCGGCTGCCGTGAAGCTCAAGAGTGAGTTGCATGAAATTGGGGTGCGCGTCGAGCTCGACCAAAGGGAGGAATTCACTCCGGGCTGGAAATTTTCCGAATGGGAGATGAGAGGAGTTCCTCTAAGAATAGAGATCGGTCCCAGAGATGTCAAAGAGAATCAGGCCATTTGTGTAAGACGTGATAACGGCCAAAAAGAGCCTGTGCCGCTTGATTCTTTGAAGGCAAGACTGCCCGAGCTCCTATCAGACATCCAGAAATCCTTGTATGAGAAGGCCTTGGAGTTTCGGACGACCAACACCCACGATATCAAGAGCTATCAGGAGTTCAAGTCCACTCTAGAGGAACAAAGAGGATTTCTCAGGGCATTCTGGTGTGGTAGATCCTCGTGCGAAGAAAAGATCAAGGAAGAGACTATGGCCACAATACGAGTTATTCTCCTCGAGGAGGATAGATTAAAGGCTGAAGGAAAATGCATTCTGTGCGGTGAAACATCTAATAATCTGGCATATTTCGCACGTGCGTATTAAAAAAGTAGAGTAGAGGCTTTGATGCAGTATAATCAGACCTTGAGTTGAATTTTCTGTTTTCAATCATATTGGGGTTTAATCGCGATTAAGGACACCTGAAGAACCTCAGATGAAAAACGCAAAAAAAACTTTCACAGAAGAGCGGGAGTCTATGGTGACCACACAGATCAAGTCCAGAGGAATAAAGGATGCTCAAGTTCTTGAAGCCATGGAAAAAGTGCCCCGTCATGTGTTTGTGCCCGAAAATATGAGGAAGTTTGCATACAATGATGAACCTCTTCCTATCGGAAAAAGCCAGACGATCTCTCAGCCTTACATCGTGGCGTACATGACTGAGGTCCTTCAGTTATCCTGTGAAGGAAAGGTCTTAGAGGTGGGAACTGGCTCTGGTTATCAAGCTGCTGTCCTTGCGGAAATCGCCAAGGAGGTGTTTACCATAGAGATCATTGATGAGCTTTCGAAAAATGCACAGGAGGTGCTGCAGGCGGAAGGCTACACGAACATTCATTTCAGAGTCGGAGATGGTGCCCGTGGATGGGAAGAGAATGCCCCCTACGATGCCATAATGGTGACTGCTGCTCCGCCTGAAGTTCCGAGGGCTTTGCAACACCAGCTGAAAATAGGGGGAAGAATGATCGTCCCTGTTGGGGATACTTTCCAGGAACTGGTCCTCATTGTCAAGGAAAAAAGCAGGTTCAAAAAGAAAAAGCTGCTGCCGGTCCGGTTTGTGCCACTCGTAAAACCACATTAGTCCTCATAAATTGTTGATAAATAAATGTCGAACCAAGAGCCGTCGCTTCGGCCTGCCCCCAAGTCTCTTCACAGCGATTTCGACTCGTGAATAATTCAGGTATAATACTATCTAAGGGTCAAAGTCCTTTCAGAAGAAAAGTAAACTTAGTGAGGTGGGAGATGAAGAGTATGTTCACAGTTCTTTTAATAGGTCTTGCCGTGTGTACTATGGCGAGAACTCCGAACGAGGATTATATCCAGGTTTTTTTCCCCAATGGAAAAATCATCACTGCTGAACTTGCCATTTCGGATGCAGAGAGAACTAGAGGTTTGATGAACAGAGAAAAAATCAATCCTGACCAGGGGATGCTCTTTGTTTTCGAGAATGCTGGTGTTCACTCGATGTGGATGAAGAATATGCTCATTCCCCTGGACTTTCTGTGGTTGGACAGAGAGCAGCGAATTGTACATACCGAAAAGAATATTTCTCCCTGTGAGAGAGATCCTTGCCCGTCCTATGCGTCCAAGATCCCGGCGATGTACGTTCTAGAATTGAAAGCTGGAAGTATAAAACAAAATGGGCTGAAACTCTATGATAAGGTCAATTTTGTACTTAAGAATTTCGATCGTAAAACGTGAAATATAAACCGCTAAAGTTCCTTAGATTACCTGGATTATTAACGGACCGAGGTTGCAGTATCGGCGAGGAAGTGGCTCATGAAGATGTAGTAAACTACCTCGAATGAGCTATAACGAAGTCGATGCTGTGAGATCGGTCCGCCCGAAGGGTAAAAGATGCCGACATATAAATAGGGAGTGCTTTTTAGAAAAAAGGTGTCGGTAGCTTTTAAGAATAATTCAGAAAAAGTAGTTTCTCCAGTTCAAGTGCTGCGTTTTGTGAGGCCTTCCGTTCACCTAAAGATAGTCTAACATTCTGGAATTGCTCTTTCATGCGTGCTCTGATCTCTTCTGACTGGAGAATTTTATTGGTTTCATTCACGATATTATCGGGTGTGAATCCTCTCTGGATCAATTCAGGGACAATTTTTGAGCCCGCAAGGATGTTGACGATACTGTAAGTTCGTGTGCGTACAAAAGGAACCCCCAGGCTGTAGGTTAAGGGAGAAATGCGATAGTAGGCGATGAAAGGGACTCCGAGAAGTGCGGCTTCTAGGTTAGCCGTTCCACAAGAGGATAAGATCAGATCACTGTATGCCATACCTTCCAGACGATCCTCTGTGAGGATCTTTATGCGATCGTTTTCAGCCGGAAAAAAGCTCCTCAGGTCTTCGACGTATAAATTCTCAGCCAGTGGAAGGACAAACTGGATTCCCCCTTCCTCTTCAATCATTTGAACTGCTGGGATGAGGATTGGCATATGGTAGTTGATCTCCGACTTTCTGCTTCCTGGGAGCAGACAGATCGTTTTTTTATCCGGAGAGAGATTATACTTCTGGAGAAATTCCTCCCTGGCTAGAGATAAATTCATTCTCTCGAGAAGTGGATGCCCGACATATTCTGCTGGAATTCCATTTTGTTGATAGATCTTCTCCTCAAAGGGAAAGATCAACAGCATTTTATCCACATACTTTTTTATCGTTTTGAGCCTGCCTTTTCTCCATGCCCAGACTGTGGGGCTTATGTAATAGAGCACTGGGATCCCGAGTTTTTTGATCGATTTCACAAGGCGGAGGTTAAAATCTGGAGAATCGATCAGAACAGCGGCCGCAGGCTTCCTCCTTTCCACTTCTCGCTTGATACTGCTGAGAATTCCCTTCAAGCGTGGAAGGTGTGAGAGGATTTCGAATACTCCCACATGTGAGAGATCTTGAATGGAATAGAGAAGGTCGACCCCCTCATTTTCCATTTGAAGTCCCCCGATCCCAAAAAATTCCGTTGAAGGATATTTTTTTTTAAACTCTCTGATTAGACTAGCTCCGCATTTCTCTCCAGAGTTTTCACCGGTAACTATGAGTATGGAGTGTGTCAATCCTTTTCTTCTTCCTGGCCGTAATAGACGATTTCAGGCATATTGCTGGAGTCCATCCCGTGAAAAAAGAGCCATTTATCGTAGGAATCGCTGTCCAGATAGATTTTGAAGGAGCTTTTATCTGATGAACTCACGACTCCGATGATCTGGGGATTGTCTACAGAGCTGAGAGCGCTGAAGGGAACGATATAGATTTTTTGGATGGCAGCAGCACTTCCCCTTGCTGCTTGTGCAGCTCTTGATGATCCTTCCTGGGGTGTCCTTCCTGTTTGTGTTTGAGAGCTGCGCTCGAAAGGATTCTGGGGGGAGCGGCGAGCCTGTCGCGGCTGCGTCGTAGCCCCCCGTTGGTAGGGGAGAATGATATTCCACTCGCCATGCGATGTCATCGGATCTCTGTATAAGCGGCGGAGGCATTTTTCTTCGACAAGCTCCTCTAGTGTACTGGGAAAAGTTCCTGGCTTTTTGAGCTGGTAGAGCCGGATTGCCTCCACATATTGATTTCCCCTAAAGATCAACTCTTCTTCTTTTTCCCGTTGGATCTGTGTCTGCCAGACGGGAACTGCCACAATAAGCCCGATACTCAAGATCGAAACAGCAAACAAAAGGATAAGCAGGGTGTATCCCTTTTGTCTCTCACTCATGTTCCACTTACTTCTGTGATCGAATGGATCGGTACTCACCAATTGGAGTAAAATGTTCCATCCAGGGAGGTCGCATTCGAGCCTGACCTCACATCGGATATTCCAGGCTGTACACCTGCGACGAGATCTTCTTCGGTGAGGACTTCCATGACTTCGTACCATGAATCTATAGTTTTGGTGATGGGATCAACGGGAATTTTATAGAGATAGTCTTCATCGACAAGAGTCTGTAGAGAAGCAGGGTATTGGCCTTTGTCTAAATAGTATTGACCGATGAGTTTCCTCATCTGAAAGAGGTCCTCTTTAAGCACAGCCTCTCGGGCTCTTTTTGTGGCATTTGTGTATTGGGGAAGCCCCAATCCCACAAGAATGCCGATTAAAGCAAAAACAATCATCATTTCGATAAGAGTGAATCCTTTTTGTCTTTGATTATTCATTGTATCTCTCAAAGATTTAACCTGAACTATTCGTAAAAAACGTCGATGCTTTTTTACTTCAACAATGTCAGAAAATCATCCTGACATTGTTGATAAAACAATTCAAGAAGAATCTTTATATATTCATCGACGTTTTTACCCTTCGGGCGAACCGATCTTACCGTATCTGCTTCGTTGTAGCCCATTCGCGGTAGTTCACTAC
>CAZIMJ010000220.1:0-2677 GCA_964540205.1 uncultured Eubacteriales bacterium
GATCGCGCTCCCCTTTGAAAGGCAGCTGACCGCTGAACATCTCATAGAGGACCACGCCTAATGACCAGATGTCCGTACGATGATCGACCTCTTCCCCGCGTGCCTGCTCGGGTGACATGTAGGCAATCGTGCCCATGGTCGATCCTTCCTTGGTTAACAGCGTTCCTTCTGTCGTCCTGGCCAGGCCGAAGTCCATGATCTTCGCTTGGTTGTCCTCCGTCACCATGATGTTAGCGCTCTTGATGTCCCTATGGACCACGCCTTTCTTATGGGCTATCTGCAAACCTTCGGCAACTTGAGTGGCGATCCTAAGGGCTTCATTCAGCTCGATTGGACCCGCTTCGATCTTCTTTCTTAAGCTCTGACCTTCAATATAGGCCATGGAGATGAATGCTTTCCCCTCGGCTTCGTCGAATTCATAGACCGTGCAGATATTGGGATGATCCAGAGCGGCAGCAGCCTGTGCCTCCCGCATGAACCGCTCTTTAACATCAGGAATGTGGGTCAACTCGGGCGGGAGAAACTTGAGGGCGACTGTTCTTTTCAGCTTGGTATCCTCAGCTTTGTAGACAACCCCCATTCCTCCTCTGCCCAATTCTTTGATGATCTGATATCTTCCCGCAAAGGTTGTTCCTTTGATCAAATCATTGACAGGTGTCTGGAGAGTCTTGGTACGGGAAAGAGAGATTTCCCCTGCAGATGGAAGCGGTGAGGCACATTTACCACAAAAAAGTGTGTCTTCAGGATTCTCGGCCTGACATTTTGGACATTTGATGACCATGTCTATCTCCCCTAATAGAATGGAATCAAGGTTTTTTTGCTTGAACTTCACTTAATCCGCGATCAAACCCTGTGTCATTTTTATCATAATGGAAAAGAATAAGTCAATTGAACGCGACAGCAGACCTCTCCCCCTTTGGCATAGAATGTCGTTGATTGTGCTGAGAACCCCCTGTGTCTGCTACCTGGATCAGCGTTCTTCCAGAGGGAAGGGAATTTCTCGTAGTTCTCGATGGCTTTTGCTGTGTCGCCTTTCCGCTTGATTTGTAATTATTTTCCCGCGGGCAGGTTCATCCGCCGGAGCAGGTCTTGGTACCGCGGGTCGTTGTGCAGGAGATCAAAAAAAAGTGGACCCCCCGTATAAGGCATCATGGGATCTTTCATCTCATATCCCATCTCAAGCCATTCCATCGTTTTCTCTTTATCCCCAGCTAAAGCATACATCTTAGAAATGGGATAGGGAGAAATATATGTCTGCTTCGAAAACGCTGCCATGGTCTCAGCCGCGGACCTCATTGCCCCACTGTAGCCATCTTCCTCATATCCCTGTGTCATGACTTCCGCGATCTCAGCGAAGCCCAGTCCTGTAAAAAAGGCCTTGGCTGATTTAAGAGATTCCTCATACATTCCCTTCATATAGTAGAGTTCCCAGAGCCCATTATGCGCTACGGGATCATTGGGTGATGTTTGAAGAGCGTTTTGGCACCGCTCTATGGCGTCATCCCAACGGCGCAGGTAGAAAAAGGGGTTCGAAGAAATAGTCAGGATAATTGAATTGAGCGGGTCCAATTGCATGGCTCGCTCAGCCTTTGCCAGCGCTTCATCCAGACGACCCATATAACACAACAAGTTCGAGTAGTACACGAGCGCTTCAGGATAGTTAGGTTTGAGTTCGAGGCCCCGTTTGAATGCTTGCTCTCCCCCCTCCCAATCCCAGTCGTTCCATGTTTTGATGCCAGCCAATGAAAAATGAGCCTCAGCCAAAGTGTTATCCAATGCAAGCGCTGTTAGAACTGCATCCTTCGCTTTTGGCGTCGCCTCGCTGGGGATAACTAATCCTATTTGTTGGCGTCCGGTCCAGACCAAAGAAATTCCTGCATAGGCCAGAGCGTAATTGGGATCTATCTCCAGAGCTTGTTCAAAGTAGTGCAGCGCGGCATCGAGTTCCGGTGGAGTCAGCTTGTAAAGGTGAAACATACCCTTGAGATAGGCCTCATAAGCCTGGGGATTGACCTGGGTGGCACTCGCAAGGCGTGTCTCTTCTTTCGGCGTAAGTGTGATTTGGACCTCGTTCATAATGGCCCGTGCCACTTCGTTGTACATTGCCAATACTTCGGTCCCGGCCCTCTCATACGTGTGAGCCCACAGGTTACGCTCCTCGGGGAGCGCATCGATCAACTGCACACGGATACGCACATTTTCGCCGACCTGATAGACCGTCCCTTCCACCAAGGCATCCACGTTCAACTCCCGGGCAATTTCCGGTAAAGACTTATCCGTATCTTTGTACTTCATAACCGACGTGCGGGAAATGACCCGCCGCATACCACTGATCTGAGCCAGCTGCCCGATCAGCTCATCAGTCACTCCATCGACAAAATAGTCCTGCTCAACATCACCCGTAAGGTTTTCAAGCGGCAGGACCGCAATGGAATCGATCGCTTCGGCAGGTCCCGTAAATAGGCTCAGCGCAATCACAGCCGCTATAATGATCAATCCTGCTGCGCCCGCATAAAGGATAGCCTTTTTTCTCCTGACAAGCTTCGCTTTCCTCAACCTGACTTTTATCTCTTCCGGTACGATTCCCGCTGAGATGGATTTCAGATCATCCAGCAGTTCCTCTGCCTGCTGGTACCGCTCATCCGGACTTTTCTCCAGGGCCTTGCTCATAACCTGT
>CAZIMJ010000221.1:0-2325 GCA_964540205.1 uncultured Eubacteriales bacterium
CGCAAATCAATGAAGGAGAATCACATGAAAGTTAGGGTGAGTTTAGTGGTTTTTTGCCTTTTTGGAATGGCTCTGTTTGCCTTTTCCCAATCGGCGGATGAGCTTGTGGCCCAGGCCGATGAGATGCTTTTGAGTTTGAATAATATGGATACGGCCAAAGAAATCCTGGCCAAATACGAAACGGCCGCGGAGACAATGGAAAACAACTATGATCTCAATTGGAAGATGTCCAGGATTCTCTATCATATTGGAAACTACACCGCGGATAAAAAAATGCAGCAGGACATTTTTTCCCAGGCGATTGTCCTGGCGGAGAAGGCCATTGCTCTAGAACCGGGAAAACCCGATGGACATTTTTGGCTGGCCGTCAATAACGGAAAATTCGGCGAGTCAAAAGGTGTCATGAAGAGTTTAGGCTTGGTCAAACCCATCAAGGAATCTCTAAACAAAGTTATCGAACTTGACCGCTCTTACGAAGAGGGGGGAGCGGACAGAGTGTTGGGCCGTGTCTTCTTTAAGGTTCCAGGTATTGCGGGGGGAGACAAGGACGAATCATTAAAACATCTGCTCAAATCGATTGAATATGGACCGAACGATGCGGTGACACTGCTCTATCTTGGAGAAACATACCTTGCAGTGGATGAGATCGAAAAAGCGAGAGAGACCTTGGACAAGGTTGTCAACATGGTGGACGATGGACTCTGGATCAATTCGATCAAACAATGCCAAGAGGATGCGAAGGTTGTTTTAGAGCATAGAAAGTTCAGAAAAGAATAACGCTCATTCCGAGAAAACCTGGGCGGAAAAGATTTCTATTTGGGCGTCCCTTTTCCATTCATCTTTATCCAAGCCTGCTTTGAGGCATCCGTGCTCAAGGTAGGTGTCTAAATCCCAATTCCATTCTATGGGGACCTGAGGAAGGAGGAGTCCTTTATTGGGCCCTTTGGAGATGGTAATACCGTGGATTCCCACTTCAATTTCATGGACATTTTTAATAGGCCTGGGAGGAGTGAGGACCGAAATTTCAATTTTTGTGTCAGGAAGGTCTTTTATTGTGAGAGGCAAAAATCTGTAATCTGACGAGGCGGCGGACACGGCTGCATCAATGATCGTTGCATAAAGAGATTTGAAGGGGACCGGATATCCAATGCACCCGCGAAGCTCTCCCTTGACTTTTAAGGTCACAAAGGCGCCCCTGTTTTCAAGAAAGGATTTATCAGTGATGTTTTTTTTCAGGGTATCGCCTGTTTCGAGATAGAGGGTGACTGCTTCGCGGGCCAGCTGCAGGAGCGTCTCTTGTTGCGCCGGATTCAATTTATTTTCCATAACTGCTATTCTTTTGATTGAGGCAGCGTGAGTTTTAAGGGGGAAAAGAAGAATGTTTTGCCGTATTCGATGGAATACGGTTTGATCTGGAGGGTGTCCGACTCAGTAATACGGATATCCAGATAGAGTTTTCCATGGGCAAAAGGAGCCAGTATCTTTTTTGTCTTCTTCTCTCCGGAAAAAAAGGAATAAAATCCCAAGATGCTGTCTTTATAGAGAGTGTTTAAGGAATAAAATTTCTCCAGGGACGGAAAAAATCCTTTTACAGTAGACACGATCTTTTCAACAAAGAAACTCTTCCCGCGCTTATGGCCTAAAATGATGCCGTCGGAGTTCTGCTGCGTAGCGATTATTTTTTGAGCTTCAAGAGTTTGGATAGATTCGCGGGAAAAATAAACATCCATTTTTTTTAATTATATCAAAATTGAGATCAACACGCACTTTAAAACAGGCCCAGGAGGGGGGCGATGAAATTCACGCTGAGCCAGATGATCAGAATTCCTCCGATGTTCAGCCAGAATCCGTACTTCATCATTTGAGGAAGAGGAATCATTCCTGAGCCGAAAATAATGGCATTAGGAGGTGTGGCGACCGGAAGCATGAAGGCGAAGCTGCAGCCGATGGCGCAGCCCATAACAGGAGGAAGAGGACTGAAAGAGGCGGCATTGGCTATGGCAATGATGATGGGTATGATCATATTGGCTGAAGCCGTATTAGAGGTCAATTCTGTGACAAAAACGCTGAAGGTGATTGCGAGGAATGTTATCAGAGGAAGACCGGCAGAACTTCCGCCAATGGAGATGAAAAAATTGCCAATTATCTCAGCCAAGCCAGTCTCGAACATCTGAAAACCCAGAGAAAGTCCCCCGCCGAAAAGCAGCAGTGTCCCCCAGTCCACTTTGACGGCATCCTTAAGAGTCAGAGTGAACTCTCCTCTCTTAAAATTAACGGGGAGGAAAAAGAGAAGTCCGGCTCCAATGATGGCGGCCCCTGCTTCCG
>CAZIMJ010000222.1:0-10278 GCA_964540205.1 uncultured Eubacteriales bacterium
GATTTTTCCCTGGCCTTGAATTTCAATGACTGATTCTTATTAGAAAAGCATCCTGAATCCCAACAGGAATTTGTGGTGTTTGGAGAATTCGCGTCCTGAGCCTATCGGGAAATGTGTTTCGAAGAAGAGCTGGCCTGCAGTTGTGTAGTTGTTGAATATCTCGTATCCGATGTCTCCGAGCAAGAATATGTCTCCATCTCGTTCCTCTCTAACTTTTGATGCATAGCCTGCTCCGGCTCCGATGAAGAAGGCACCAGCATGGTAGTTGAGGATCGCATTAGTCAGGAAGAAGCTTTTCCACGCTTCTGCATTTGCGATTGATAATGCTCCTCCTGCTTCAAAGGTGAGGCTGAGACGGTCAGGAACGAGGAAAAACTGTAATCCGACGCGCGCATCTAGAAAATTACCATAACTGCCTCTGGCTAATGCCGGTCCCACATCCACGATGCCGAAGAGTGTTTTCTGTGTGACTTCGAGATCAAGTTTACATGGCTCGGACATGGCACCAAAATCGTCTGTAACAACAAGAGTGATGGAATAAGTGCCAGCTTTTTCAAAAACCTTCTCCCAGGTGAAAGGACCATCGGAATCCATGTAGGTATCAACAACGGCTCCAGTCTCATCGGTAATCTGAAAGTCGGCTTTGGCCACTTGTCCATCCGGATCCGTAGAATTCGAGGCATCGATCGTGATCGGCCGTCCCACAAAATTCTTACAGGGAAGACACGATGTCCAGAGCTTACATGTAGGCGGAACGTTGATGTAGGTTTTCGCTTCACACGCATTTGTGGATGGTTTTCCTTCAACGTTGAGCGCTTTAGCCTTGAACACATACTCACCTGGACTATCAAACTTTGTCTGCCATTTCGGAGAATCGGGCGTCAATGATTGTGAGGCAACTTTAGTTCCCTCTGAATTGAATATTTCCACTTCCATCGACTTTGCGTTCTGGGAGCCACTCATATCCACGGAAATGGGATCATTGATGTTGGCTTTGACAGGGCTGATTTGAATATCGCACACGGCATCCGGGATGATCTCTTCAACACCAACAAGGGCAACATTTCCGCATGGCTTAGGGATAATGAATGTGTAGTGCTTAAAATCTTTTTGAACTTTAAACACGAATACCGGAAGAGGCTCTTTCCCGGCCCATTCCAAATCCTCGGCAACCTTCACCTTGCCTCTTGAACGGAATAGCATCCACATAAATTTCTGTCCTATCGGCAATTCTGCGTCCTCAAAAGAGGCTGTTTTGATCTGATCGAGAAAGGGAAGGTAAACATCCCCATAACCCGCAACGTCAAAACCGTACTTGATATCGCCCGCGTATTTATCTACCAAGATCTTCATCACTTCCGCCGTGGGAACTTCCCCTTTGATCCGTACGAGCGTATAAAGACCTATCTGTTTGAGTTTTGTAGTCTCAGCAAAAGAACTAACAGTGAATATGACGAGGACTCCAATAACTAAAACCATGAATATTTTGCTTTTCATTTTGCCTCCTTATCAGTCATGAGAATGATTGATATACTAATTCCTGTAGTATAAACAAATTATCTTTAAAGCATGTCTTTTGTCAAGGGAAATTTCCTGAAAATTTATGTACTTTTTGCATCATTGCCATCGATGATTCCCGAAAATCTTAAGGAGCATGTTCAGAAATTATTATTTTGATTAAGATTCGGAATAACCTAGGAAATTCCAGATCACCGAATGGATCATCCCTGTATCTTTCGGTGTTGAATCCAGCGCTCTTCCGAAGAGAGAATGGGACTCATGATTGGATGCAGCATTCTCTAGGAGATAGAGTTGCGCGTCCTGAATACTCATTTCTGGATGACTCTGGATCCCCCACGCAGGATTTGTCCTCCATTGAAAAGCATGAACTTGGCATTTCTCACTTGATGCAAACACTAAAAAATCGTCGCCGAGGCCGACAACTTCATCAAAATGACTGGAGAAGACAAACTCCTGCCCTTTTTTGCCCATGAGAGTGTCTTCCTCTGTAATCTCCACAGGGATCCAGCCAATCTCAGGGCAGTCGCTGCGTTGAACATGAGCCGGCCCTGCAAACGCTATTGCCAGAAGTTGGTGTCCCCAACAACTTCCGAGAACAGGAATGTTCCTTTCTACAGCCTCAAGAGTGAGTTCGATCTCCTCGTGAACCCATTGTTCCCTTTCAAGGATAGAGGCTTCTGAACCCGTTAAGATCAAATGAGTGAATTCTTCATCCAGTTTTGGGAATTGATGCTCTCTCGCAGTAAATGCCTGCCATTCGCTTTCCAAAAAAGCGGTCCAGTGGGCCACAGGTGTGTAGATTGAAGGATTGATGGAATTGTCGATGATGGCGACTTTCACTTCCTTTCTCATATCTTGTCTTTCACCGTATTGATCCTATAAGTTTGGATTATTCATTATATACAAACATCATAAAATCTCAAGTTTCTAACGGCTTATTCGATAATCCCTATTTTTTTTGAAAGCTAAATCTGGTATAATGCCTCCTTATCAGGTGATTGAGAAGGAGAAGAAAGTGCATAATGTTAAGCTCGAGACAGAGCTTCATGTGATCACACCGAACGAACCTGGAATCTTGGGTCGAGTCCTCGGAACACTGGCAAATTCCAGAGTCAATCTTAAAGCCCTGAAGGCGCGTTCAGTCAAGGACAAAGGAGTTTTTTTACTCCTTACGTCCGACAATAAAAAAGCGGAAACATGCCTCAAAGCATTGGGATATAAGGTCACGACCAATGAAGTGGTGACAGTGCTGATGGACGACAGAGTCGGAGCTGGAGCCGAAATTGGCGCTCTCCTCGGAAACGCTGTGATCGATATTGACTATTGCTATGGTTCATCAACTGGGATGGGCAAGGCTCTCCTGGTCTTTAAGACCAGTGACAACAAAAAAGCCCTCGATACCCTTCGGTAGATATAAAATCTTAAACAGAACCATAAAGAGATCGACCTGTCCCGCCTTTGGCGTCATTCTCTCTTTCAATATAACCATAAAAATAACCTCACAAAAAAGATCCTCCGCTTTGCGATTTCCCATTTTCCTCCAGGGTTCTAACCTCTGATCGCAGAAAAAATAAAAGGAAGCTTCCGATTTTGATCTATTTTTTATACAATCTGTATGACCGAAAAAAGTTTTCACCCACAGAGCATTCGTGATGGCAGAACAAAAAAGGATCGCTGTCGTAACTTCTGATGTGCCTTTTGTCGAGGGCGGTCATCTCACTATTGCACGAAGCACTGTTCAAGCATTGAACGAATACGGGTACCATGCTGACCTTATACTCACACCACAGAACCGGTTTGGACGGCAATTGAGGGCTTATCTTGCCAATCGATTTTATGATATCGAAGAGGATGGTTTGGGCAGAGCAATACACCAGGTCATCACATTCCGTTTTCCTAGCTATGCTGTAAAGCATCCCCAGCATGTGTGCTGGTTGAATCACAGGTTGAGAGAATACTACGATCAATGGACATTCCTGTACTCCCAATTGGGTATTAAAGGCAAGCTCAAAGAAAAGACGAGGAGACATCTCATCCATACGCTAGACACGCATCTCCTCAAGCACAATGTGACCAAACTCTACGCACAATCCCAAACGATCCAGAAAAGATTACAAAGATGGGGAAGGATCGCATCGGAAGTCCTCTACCCCCCTCCCCCTCAAAGAGGCTATCACACAGAATCGTATGACAATTTTATTTTTTCTGTATCCCGATTGCAAAGGTTGAAAAGATTGCACCTTTTTGTAGAGTCATTCAAACATGTCAAGAATAAAAACTTAAAGGCCATTATTATCGGAGAAGGACCTGAAAAAAAGGATATCATCCAAAAAATCAAGGATAATAATCTTGAGGAGAGAGTTATTCTGCTCGGAAAATCTGCAGAAAAGACGGTTCTTGATTATTTCGCCACCTGTCGAGCCGTCTTTTTCGCTCCTGAACAAGAAGACTACGGCTTTGTCACAGGAGAATCTTTTGCCAGCAGAAAAGCCGTCATCACTGCCAACGATAGTGGAGGCCCTGCTGAACTCGTGAGAAACGGAGAAACCGGTTTTGTATGCGAGCCAAACCCAATGGCAGTTGCTGAAAAAATGGATCGGCTGGCAGAGGACGAAGCTCTGGCTCAAAGGATGGGGGAGAATGCCTACAACTTCATATCCCAGATCACCTGGGAAAAAACGGTAAAAAAACTGGTTATCGTCTGACTTCGATTTTCCTTCTAAAGATTTAACCTACACTTCGAATATTCTAACTGCGTGGTCTTCAACTCAGAGATTGCACGGGATGTGTTGTGCGAGAGGGGCTATCCATTAAATAATTCAATGAGTGGGAGGGCGGCGTAAAAAATCTGACTCGGGTAAAATCATTCCTCATGCTCTCTTTTGATTTTTATTAGAAAATAAATTTTCGATGTGGTAGACTGCATATAATTTCATAAAAGGACCAGGATAATGCCGGAAAAAATACCCTATGTGCCTGATGACACTCCATACAAAGATATCACCCTTAAGGCTGTGATCTTAGGGGCAATTTTTGGAGTTATCTTTGGCTCAGCCAACGCTTATCTGGGTCTCAGAGTGGGATTGACGATCTCCACAGCGATCCCTCTTGCTGTGATCTCAGTCGCGGCCTTCCGCGTGCTGACTCCCATTTTGGGAAAAAGCACGATTCTGGATGCCAACATCGCGCAAACAACTGGATCTGCCAGCTCATCCCTGGCATCTGGGATCATATTCACCATTCCCGCTCTCTTCCTTTGGGGATTTCATCCCAGCATCTTCAAGATCGGGACTCTGGCGATGTTCGGAGGCATTCTGGGAGTGCTTTTTATGATTCCCCTTCGCAAAGCCTTGATCGTGAAAGAACACGGAGTTCTCCCCTATCCTGAAGGAACAGCTGCTGCACAAGTCCTGATCTCCGCAGAAGCAGGAGGCGCCAAGGCAAAGAACGTCTTCTTAGGGCTTGGCGTGGGTGCTATATTTAAATTTTTCCAGAGTTTTTTGCATCTCTGGCCAGAGAAGATCTATCTGAAGCTTCCAGTATTGAAAAAGGCAAAGCTCGGGGGAGAACCGACACCAGCTCTTCTGGGTGTCGGATTCATTCTAGGCCCTCGCATCGCAGCCATCATGGTCGCAGGCGGCCTCCTGTCATGGTTAGCTATTATCCCAATCATTGCCTATTTCGGAGAGAGTCTCAACCTTCCTCTGCTCCCTGAAGCCGAATTGTCCATCTCTGAAATGTCGGCAGAACAGATTTGGGATAAGTATATCAGAGTGATCGGGGCAGGAGCTGTCGCTGTTGCAGGGATCATCACGATCTTCAAATCCTTTCCCACGATGTACAATTCCCTGAAAATGGGGGTCCAAGACTTCAAGTCGAGTAAACGAGACTCGCATGTCCAGAAAAAAAGGACAGATACAGATTTGCCAATCACGGTTCTCGGGATCGGTGTCCTCCTCATTGTGACTTTGATCATCATTTCTTCACAAATTGTGGGGGTCAACACATCCATCCTCATCAGAGTCATAGCAGCACTCTGCATCGTGTTTTTTTCGTTCTGCTTCGTTACTGTATCTTCCCGGATTGTGGGCATGGTGGGCGTCTCATCAAATCCTACTTCGGGAATGGCCATCGTTACACTCCTTGGAACAAGCCTGTTATTCTATGCACTGGGCTGGACAGATATCCTCGGACAGGCCACTGCTCTGACAGTGGGAACTGTCGTTTGTGTGGGAGCATCCATTGCCGGCGATATTTCGCAAGATTTGAAAGCGGGATACATCGTCGGAGCCACTCCTAAGAGACAACAATCGACAGAATTGTTGGGAGTGGTGACCTCTGCGTTTGCAGTCGCGGCTGCAGTCTGGCTGCTGGGTGAATCCTTCACATTCGGATCTCAGACGTTGCCAGCTCCTCAAGCTGTTTTGATGAAAACCGTTGTTGAGGGAGTTCTTGGCGGTGACCTTCCCTGGGGACTTGTATTGATAGGCGGCGCCTTTGCTGTAGTGGCCGAACTTCTCAGAATCCCTTCCCTGCCTTTTGCTGTAGGTATCTATCTTCCGCTCTCGACGATGACCCCGATCTACGTCGGTGGAATCATCAGGCATCTCATGGAAAAAGGCGCGGGCGACGATAAGGAGAAATTAACGCAGCGAAAAGAAAAGGGCATACTCTTGAGTTCGGGGCTTATTGCTGGAGAAGGTATTGCCATGGTCTTGGTCGCTGTCTATGCATATA
Source organism: uncultured Eubacteriales bacterium (assembly GCA_964540205.1). Lineage (GTDB taxonomy): Bacteria > Acidobacteriota > Aminicenantia > Aminicenantales > Aminicenantaceae > WTAW01. Next base: position 6,259 of record CAZIMJ010000222.1, read on the forward strand.
TCATTAAGAAAAAACCAGAGGGGATCGGTCTGATCTGGCCTGGAAATATGGGAGATTTTATTTGCCTGGCAGCTTTTATCGGACTCGTGATTTATCTGATCTATAAAACAAAAAAATAGCTTATGAACACTTTGATCGTTGCCTTTGTCCTCATTTTATGGCTCTATTTGGGCTATAGGATATACGGGAACTTTATCGAGAAAAGAGTCGTCCAGGCCGATAAGGAGCGGATCACACCTGCCAGAGAATTGAATGACGGGATCGACTATTCTCCTGCGAAAAAAACCGTGCTTTTTGGCCACCATTTTTCTTCGATCGCTGGAGCTGGGCCGATCATAGGCCCCCTGTTGGGAGTCCTCTATTTCGGCTGGCTGGGAGCCCTTCTCTGGGTGGCCATCGGCAGTGTTTTTCTTGGGGCTGTTCATGATTACACATCATTGATGACCTCGGTCCAGAACAAAGGAAAATCTCTGGCTGACATCTCAGAAAAAACACTAGGCCGGCGAACAAGGATCATCTTCTCTCTGTTCCTTTGGTTCTCATTAGCTCTTGTCATTGCTGTCTTCGCTGTTGTGGCCTCCCGCACACTGGTCTCTCAACCGGAAATCGTTATCCCTACGTTTGGTTTGGTTTTTATCGCCATGATCTTCGGATGGCTTACCACCAAACAGGGCTTTAATATTCCTGCCGCAACTGTTACTTCGATTCTCATACTTTTTGCTCTTATCTACATCGGAAAACTGTATCCTATTGAACTCCCTGCACAATTTCTTGGTATGAGCGTGCAAAATTTCTGGTTCTTTGTGTTGATCATCTACAGTCTTTTTGCCTCATCCCTGCCCGTGTGGTTCCTTCTGCAGCCACGTGATTATATCAGCACGTGGATACTGTTTATTGGACTTGCTATGGGATATATAGGATTGATCATCTCCCATCCTTCCATCAATGCCCCTGCATTTGTATCATTCACGAGCAAGGGAGGTCCCTTATGGCCTATGCTTTTCGTGATCATCGCGTGTGGTGCGATCTCTGGCTTTCATTCTGTTGTGGCCGGTGGAACTACGGCCAAACAGTTGCCAGATGAAGCCGCGGGAAAATTGATCGGTTTCGGGGGGATGGTCACCGAAGCTGTGTTGGCAGGATTAGTCATATTTATCGCGGCTGCTGCCCTGATATGGGATCCATCCGGGGCTGAAAATCCATTGGGCTTTCAGTATTTGATGACACAGGTGGGAGATCCGATCAAAGCTTTTGCGACGGGCTACGGAAAACTCGCATCCTCACTCCCGGGAATCACTCTCGTGATCGGTTCTTTTTTCGGGATGGTCATGCTCAACGCATTTGTACTCACCACACTTGACACAGGGACACGCTTGGGACGTTTTGTTTTCTCGGAATTAACCGGGAAAAAAATCCATCTTTTCAACAACCGATGGGTGGCATCGGCGATAATCCTGGTTTTTGCCGCTCTGTTGGGAGCCACCGAAAGCTATAAAGCGATATGGCCTGTGTTTGGCGCCTCGAACCAGCTCGTGGCGGCACTCGCACTAGTCGTCGTGTCCTCCTACCTTGTTGGCATCAAACGGCCCACAAAATTCACGCTGTACCCCGCGTATTTTATGCTGAGTACTACCCTGGCAGCCCTGATCTTTCAGGGGTATAACTTTTTCAAAGCGGAGAGTTATCTTCTAGGTGTTGTGAGCGTGATCCTCATCATTCTCGCCTTGGTCATCGTCTATGATGCACGTTCTATCCTGTTCACCACCCGAAAGAAATGACATAAGCTCAAAACTCAGAAATTTTGCCTCACGTGGGTGGATAATTTTATGGATAAAATAAAAAAGGACGCCTCTTGATCAGGATTTTTCGTTCGATGTTTAGCGATTATAGGGGCGTGATCTTGAATATAGCTCCTTTCGGGTCCGGACAACAGAGAGTCTCTGTCTCGGCGATCCAGTCGTCATGAGGAAGCTCATCCTCCCTCTGTTTTGTGGTTAAGAAGGGAAAGAGGCTGTTGAGCGCAAAGATACAGACCTTTCTCCCAGAAGGGATCTCTATCGTCCCCTCTCCACGAATAAAAAACTCATCTCCGACCTTGTGCCTAGCTCCACATCTCTCCTTCACACCGACCACTTCAACTTTTAATTCCCTCATATGTCCTCCTCTTCATCTCTACAATATCTCGTTGAAAATAAAAAATCAATTCACAGATTGACAAAACAGATAGAATTATTTTAAAATGATTTGCTGGTTATTGTAAATACAAGGAGGCAATAATGGCAAGAGCTGAGCCCAATGTCGTTCCTTTGTGCGATATCTTACTCGTGCTGCTCATCATCTTCATGGTTATCACTCCAATGGTCCAAAAGGGCATAGATATCAAACTTCCCGAGACCACATCGGATACGAGTGCAACACCTCAAGGACTGATCGTCTTGACCCTGAAAAAAAACATGAGCGTAATGATCAACCAAGAGCAGATTTCCTTGGAAATGCTTCCAGGCCGGCTAAGAAACCTCTATTCCACCCGGCAGGACAAAACTATATTCATCAGAGCCGACGCAAAAGTTCCGTATGCCAGAGTCATAGATCTTATTGATATTGCAAAGGGCGCCGGCGTTGAGGTCACTGGAATCATCCCCGAGTATTTTACAGAAGAAGACGCGACAACGTAAGCCAGACAACACAAATCTTTCTTATTATATCCCTTCAAAAGACGAAGAAGTCCCTCAATGTCAAGCTTGCTTTTTTAAAGGAAGACAGTACTTCTGGCTATTTTAAATCGCTAGCCATCATGATTTGATGGGTCCGATGATTTCTCTGGAAATGACTAACCGTTGAATTTCATTCGTTCCTTCATAAATCTGAAGAAGTTTGGCATCCCTAAAGAGCTTTTCCAGGGGGTAGTCCCTCATGTAGCCATAGCCCCCGAGTATCTGGATGGCTTCCGTAGTGACGCGCATTGCCACATCCGAACCGTAGGCTTTGGCCATGGCTGACTCTTTTCCACAGGGTTTTCCTTCATCCAATAACCATGCCGCATGCCATACCAAGTGACGCGCGGCATTGATCTCCATGGCCATCTGAGCCATCTTAAAAGCATTGTTCTGGAAAAGTGCGATTGATTTACCAAATTGTTTTCGTGTTTTTGCATAGCCGATGGCATATTCAAGAGCTGTTCTGGCCACACCAACTCCAGCCGCACCCACAGGAGCCCTTGTCCTGTCAAGAGTTTTTAGTGCAATGACAAATCCCATCCCTTCTTTACCAAGCAAGTTCTCTGCGGGGACTTTGACATCCTCAAAATACAACTCCACTGTGTTGGATGCCCGGTGCCCCATCTTGTCTTCTTCTTTGCCGATAGTAAGCCCTGACGATTCACGAGGGACGATAAAGGCACTCATTCCACGGGCTCCCTTACCGGGATCCGTGAGGGCGAAGACAACATACTGGCTGGCGATTCCGCCATTGGATATGAAACACTTAGATCCATTGATTATATATTCATCCCCAACCTTAATCGCTTTTGTTTTCAGAGCGCCGGCATCCGACCCCGCTTCTCTCTCTGTAAGACAAAACGAAGAAAAAGTCATCTTTTTGGTCTGAGGAGTGAGATATTTTTTCTTTTGTTCATCGGTCCCATAGAGAATGATCGGTGTGTAAGCCAATGCGTTGACCATCATGGTTGTATACATCCCAGCGCATCCGGCCGCCAATTCCTCGCTGATTATGACTGTATCTATATCACTCAACCCACCACCTCCATACTCCGTCGGGATTGTGCAACTCAGGAAACCCACTTCGAATGCCTTTTGCATGACATCTTCAGAAAATTCATCTCCTTTATCATACTTGGCAGCGTTTGGTCTCATCTCTTTCAAGGCGAATTCTCGCGCCATCTCTTGGAGAGCTTTTTGTTCCTCGGTCAAACTGAAATCAATCATAATCTCCTCCTCTAGTAAGATTTATCCAGAACTATTCATAAAAGATGTCGATACTTATCATAAATGACGCAATATC
>CAZIMJ010000223.1:0-4374 GCA_964540205.1 uncultured Eubacteriales bacterium
CGACCTCTTTGCCTCCAGAATAGATGTGAATGATCTTATCTCCCCAGCGCGTTCGTCTTCCCTTCAGGTCACTGGCATAGATCTGAACGGTGTAGCTATCAATCTTGTGACGTATCACCTTCATGTGTCTTCCTTTTGGCTTTCTCTATAGCGATAATCAGCTCCTCCGCTTTTTGGGAGCCGAGCAATATCTTCCGTCTGCTGATGAGTACCAATTGAAGCCCTCGGAACGTCATTCATCACGGATTTGAGGATGCTTCCTGCTATTCATCATACAGAGATTCGATAAGGTCTGCATATTCCTTTTCTATGATGTTTCTTTTGACCTTAAGAGTGGGAGTGATTTCCCCCTTGGAAATTTCGAAATCCTTGTCAAGAAGAGCAATCTTCTTGACCTTTTCGTAGGCCGCAAGATCCTGCTGACTTTTGTCCACCTCAGAAAGCACAAAATCGATGATCTCGTCTTTTGCGACCAGATCAGACCAGTCTGTGAAAGAAATCTCGTTGAGCTTGGCATATTCTTCCAGCTTATCAAAATCGGGTACGATAAGGGCTGAGATGAATCGCCTTCCATCTCCGATCGTTACGGCTGAAGTGATGTAGGGATTTGTCTTTAAAAGGCTCTCGATCTGCTGTGGCGCCGCATTCTTCCCCCCAGCAGTTACTATGATATCTTTTTTTCTATCCGTGATGACAAGAAATCCATCCTCATCCAGATAACCGATATCTCCGGAGTAAAACCATTCGTCTCGAATGGCTTCTTTGGTCTCTTCGTCCTTCTTATAGTATCCTTTCATCACATTCGGCCCTCTGATCAAGATCTCTCCATCTTCGGCGATTTTCACATCCACTCCAGGAATAGGTTTGCCCACGGTTCCAAATCTGAGGTTTTCAAAGGTATTGATAGACACTCCTGGAGAGGTCTCTGTAAGGCCGTAAGCCTCTAACACATAAATGCCCATCGCATAAAAAAATTCAGCGATATCTTTAGCGAGTGGAGCAGCTCCCGAAACAAAAAATCTGATTCGTCCACCTGTTTTTTCGATAATCTTGGAAAAGACAAGTTTGTGGGCCAGATTTCTCTTAAAGCATAGGATGCCGGATATAGGCCTTTTTTCCAGTTGTCGAAAACCATATTCTTTTCCTGTCTTTAAAGCCCAAAAGAATATTTTCCTCTTAAGATTCGAACTGGATAGGACATTATTCATGACCTTAGCATAAATTTTCTCATACAGTCGGGGAACACCGGCCATAATGTGGGGCCTTATCTCCAGCATATTTTCCGCGACTGTCTCGATGCTCTCCGCATACCCTATGGTGACACCAAGGTAGAGATAAGTAAAGGTGACCGTCCTCTCAAAACTGTGTGACATTGGCAAGAAAGATAATCCTGTATCTTCCTTAAAGATCGGCAGCTGAGAGCTGACTGCCTTCACGTTGCTGATGAAATTGTTATGAGTGAGCATGACTCCCTTGGGCTCGCCAGTCGTCCCTGATGTGTAGATGATGGATGCAACATCGGAGGGTTTGACAGCAAACGTCATTTGTTCGAACAATCTCGGATCTTCTGGGGCCTTTTGTTTTCCCAACTCCACAATCTCATTAAAAGTCTTCACTCCTTCGGGAGCATCAGCTAGAAAGGTAATAAACTGGGAAACCAAAGGTAATTCGCTCTTGATCGCTCGGACTTTGTCCCAAAGCTCTTCATTCGAACAGACGATCACTTTGGAATCGGAATCGTTGACGATGAATTTGATCTGTTCAGGAGAGAGAGTCGTATAGATGGGGACAGTGATCCCGCCCAAACACAAGGTCGCCACATCTGTCATGGTCCATTCCGGCCTGTTTTCAGAGAGAATGATAAGTTTATCACCGGTGTTGAATCCCAATATTTTTAAACCCAGAGCAAAATTTCTGACTCTTCTCCCAAATTCCTCCGTAGAGATGGGCGCATAACGACCTTCTGACTTAAAGAGCATCAGATCATCTTTGGGATAAGACTTGATGGTGTTGATAAAGAGTTGGCAGATGGTTTCAACCATGTTGTCCTCCAATTGTTTATTTACATCCCCAGTCGAGTGGATTATCCCACAACCTGTCGAAAATAGCTATCTTTAATGGGGCAACGTAAGCATCCCCAAAACCGTGACGGCATGAATCACATTGCGCTATTGAGTGTCCCAATTGTGTGGCGGAGAAAACCGTGTGAAGGGCTCTAGGCGGGCATGGGACATCTCCCTCAGGAAGATGTTAGGTAAGCCGGGAACCGAGCGAAGTTTCCTCGCCGGGGAAACTGAGATTGTTTTCGAAATCACCAATTGGAGCACTCGGAAAGTCATTCATCACGGATTTGGGGATGCTTCCTGGGGCAACCGGGTCACACATTGAACCTCGCTTTGAATGCAAGACTACCAGTTTTTCATAATTTCTGCGAAACACTGCAAGCCGGAGGGAATAACAGCACCATAACCATGGCCCGGGCTAGTCCAAGCACCAGAGAGATAGAGATTTTTTATTGGTGTTGTCTGCGGAAATCTCCTATTGCCAGAGTTATCCACAGTCTGATCCCATCCATAGATGGCCCCCCGATAGTTGCTTGTGTACCTGATGTTGGTTAAAGGTGTACCGATTTCCCTGACCATAATGGCATCGCTCAGACCATGAATGAGTGTATCTTCGACTTTTTTTATCAAGATATCGGCCATTCGCTCTTTCTCTTTGCGGTATTCTTCCTTGCTCCCTTCCCAGTAATCTTTGGCATATTTTTCCCAGTGGTCATAGCCCTGGAGGACAATGATCCCGATCGTGTTCTTCCCCTCAGGAGAGTACCCTTCATAAAGATTATCGTAGAGCGTCAAGCCATAACCGGGATTTTCAAAATCAGCTGTGAGGGACGCCTTATAATCTGCTTCGATGTCATATCCTGTATTATAGAAAATCTCGGTATCTTTGATCCCGCTTTCTCTAACAAGATCCTTATTCAATCCTAAAAAGACAAGGAACGATGAGAGGCTTATGCTGAATTTTTCCATTCGATCGTAGAGTTTCTTCAAAGACTCTCTCTCCCCTATCATTGAGTGGAAGGTGTCGTATGCGTTGGCGTTAGATACCACGACCTTCCCGGTGTAGGTTTTTCCATCAGCCGTTTTTACACCATAAGCGGTATCATTTTTCACCAATATCTGCTCCACACGTTTTTGAAGGAGGACTTTACCGCCGTGATCTTCGATAAACGTCACAAAGGCATCGCTGATTTTTTGGGATTTTCCTCTCGGATAGTAGCCACCATCCGTCAGATAACCGAACGTAGGAAGAGCATAATAGTAGCTCGACAGTTTGGAAGGCGGAAGACCATAATAACCCCACAGGGATGAGATGATGGCCTTGAGTTTGGAATCTTTGATCCTGACATCAAGCATATCTCCCCAAGTTTTGTTGAAAGCCTTGAATAAGAAAGGATATTCCTTAGGAAAGGTGGACATATCCACTTGTCCCTTAACACCAGAGATCTTATTGATATCCCTTAACAATCCTCGCATATCATTGAAGATCTCTTCGATTCCCTGTTTTTCTGCGGGAAAATTCCCAACCAATGTCCTGATGTAAGCAGGAAGATCCTTCATTGGGACGGAGATATCGTGATCAGGATAGATCACCCGGTAAAGGTTGTGATGGGGTACAAATTCCACATCTTTGATCTCAGGAAAGCCAGGGATCAAGTTGTGGATTCCATCCCTTTCCCCGACTGTTGTTGAATGGAGGGAGACATCAAAGACAAACCCACCCGGTCTCTTGAATGTCGTGGCATATCCGCCAGGGACGTGGTGCTGCTCAATGACAAGAGGTTTGAAACCCTGTCGGGCAAAGGCAGCTGCGCAACTCAACCCACCCAAACCAGAGCCAATGATAACCGCGTCGAACTCATTGGCGTTTGATTGTGTGGATTTTCCTCTTGGAAACGAGGCCCAATCCAGTGTGACTGCGGGAATGCCGGCTAGGACTGTTTTAATAAAATCCCTTCGCATGAGAGTCTTTGGTCTCATTTTCCCTCCAATTACCCTGAATTATTCATAAAAAATGTCGATTATAAATGAAAATCGAATAGGAAGCAGAGTACCCAAATGAGTATTCCTAGAAACAATGTAAAAATCTGAGAATACGTCTGTTATGATAAGTATCGACATTTTTTATGAATAATCCAGCTTACATGAATAAATACGGATATATATTTGAACTAGTTTCAGCTTAAACAAAACAACCTGCAAAGTCAAAAATTACCGTGAAAAAGTTAGCATCCTCAAAACCATGATGGCAGGAATCACATTGCGTTATTGAGTGTCCCAATTGTGTGGTGGAAAAAACTCATTTATTTTC
>CAZIMJ010000224.1:0-3341 GCA_964540205.1 uncultured Eubacteriales bacterium
CTCATCGGTCAGCTCGGGGAGCTGACCCTACATTAAATCAGCAAGTCGTATGATCTGCTTATAACCCGATAGCTTCTAGGCACCAGAGACAACGACATCCGTAAATACAAGGCTGGGCGTGCGCTGACCGGAGTAGGGCCACGGATCGTTGGCCACTTCAGCGAGCCTCTGCCAGAACTTGAGATGGTTATCCGAGATGTTCATCTCAGACACTGCCTGGACAGGCACACCACCCTCAAAAAGATGCCCGATGATCCCGATCGATGTATCGCCCGTGGTCGAATTGGAGTTACCTCCAATAAATCCAGAGATAAAGATACCCCTTCCCAGGTCTTTCATGATCTCTTTAACCGATCGTGTTCCCGGTGGAATGATCAGGTTGGACGGCCCACTTGTGGTAGGTTCCCAGCCCAACTTTCTGCTGTAGTACCAATCCACATAAAATTCCTTCAAGACGCCCTTATCGATCATCACTCTCTTCTTTGTTGCAAATCCATCATTGTCGAATGTCGTGCTGCCCAAGCCTCCCTTAACGAAGGGATCATCGAAAATAGTGAAGTGCTTACTCCCGACTTTTTTCCCTTTCTTTTCCGCGAGGAAAGACCGCTTTTGCTGGATGCTACTTCCACTCATGGCTTGAAGAAAGCCTCCCAGTAACCTGGAGACATTTCGGTTTTCGAGGATGATGGGGAGTGTCTCGGTCTTGATTTTTTTCCCGCCGATGAGATCAAGGGTGCGTTTTGCTGCTCCAGCTCCGATCTCTTCCGGAGAGGGCAGCCCTTTCCTCGAAGTCGATACAACATAATCATAGCCCTCTGGCCTGCGATCGCCTTCGTCCTGGACTGTCATCTCCGCGCCGGCCACATAAATGGTGCTGGCCTCATATCCTTCAAAGCCATTGCTGGCTATGAGGAGGCCTTCCACATAATAATCCTGCTCGGAAGCAGTGACAGAGACAACTTTATCCCCTCCTTTAGCAAAACATGCGTTCTCGATGGATTTCACCATGTCATGCCTTGCCTTTGGAGTGAATGTTTCATGTCCTGGGTCGAGCGTTCCCAAATCTCGCTCTTCCCTGCCCTCATAGTACTTGGGATCGGGCAGAGTGCGATAAGGATCCTCTGCCAGAAGTTTTGTTGTTGCCACGGCCTTTGTGATGAAATCAGCCAGGGCATCCTTGCGGAGGTCGGAGGTGCTCTGAATTGAATAGCGATTGTCCACGAAAATTTCGACAGAAAGCCCCTTTGTGGACGCTTCCTTGATCGTTTCGGGTTTGTGTTCACGATAGCTGACCTCAACTTGCCGTTCGCTGTTGATCCCCACGCGGCAATCATTCGCGCCGGCAGATTTTGCAGTTTTGATCGCTCCTGCAGCCAAATCACGTATTTCTTTGTTCATCTCTATTCTCCTTTCCCTATGCCTGTCTTCCACCAACGGTCAACGATTTGACCAAACATGTTGGTTGACCAAAACCGCAGGGCACGGCTTGTCCGCCTTTTCCACAGGCACCACCTCCACCTTTGCTCATCTCAAAATCATCTGCCAGCATAGTGATGTTTCTCAGCATCTTCGGACCGTTCCCCATGATGTTCATATCCTTTACAGGTGCGGTCAGTTTACCGTTCTCGATCATCCTTCCCTGGGAGACATAAAACGCAAAATCTCCTTCGCCGATCTTCACCTGGCCATTGCTCACATCCTGAACATAGATGCCTTTTTCCACGCTTTTGATCACATCTTCTTTTGTGACCGGTCCTGCAAGCATGTATGTGTTTCGCATCCGGGGCTGAATATAGTGTTGATAGCTCTGTCTGCGGCCATTGCCCGTTGATTCTATTTTATAGTGCCGCGCAGAGATCTTGTCGTGCATATAACTTGTCAGGATCCCGTTTTCCACAAGAAATGTTTTTTGACCGGGAGTCCCCTCATCATCGATGTTGAGCGATCCGCTGAGATTCGGCATGGTCGCATCGTCAACGATGTTCACAAAGGGCTCGGCCACTTTTTTCCCGAGCATTGTGCTGTATGTCGACTGTTTCTTGCGGTTAAAGTCGGCCTCCATCCCATGGCCGATGGCTTCATGGAGCAAAACTCCAGTCACTCCGGGACCCAAAACCACTGGCATCTCACCGGCCGGGGCTTGCACAGCATCGAAAAGAACGAGGGATCGTTCAACGGCCATCTTTGCCACCTCATCCACGACGGCCGGAGTGTAAAAGGAAAAATCCTTGCGGCCGCCAAGATTCCATCCGGCCCTCTCACGCTTTCCATCCTTCTCTGCGATCACAGTGGCATAGAGATAGTTCCTCGGTTGCAGGTCTTCAGCCTTGGTTCCATCGCTTGTGACCACAAGGATCCGCTTCTGCTGGTCATGGAATCCCGCATTGACCTTAACAACCAGAGGTGACAGAGCAAAACACTTGTCGTTCACAGTTTGGACAAGCGGAAGTTTGGTCTCCAGTGGGATCGATGTCAGCAGGGTTTCCAATGGGTAGTAGTTGCCCATCTGCGGTGTCACGAATTTCCCCGATGGCATCGTTGGGCTCCCATTTGCGATCGTTGCAGCCGTTGAAGCCGCTGCCAGCATGGATTCTTCTGTCAGGTCTTGTGTGAATCCATATCCGACCTGATCGCCTTTGACGGTTCGGATACCCACGCCGAGGGCCACATCTCCGTAAGCCCTGTTGACTTTGCCGTCTTCCAGCAAAAGCCAATTGCTGATGGTGTGCTCGAAGAAAAGATCCGCAAAATCGCCGCCCTTTGACAAGGCCTCTGCAAGGACCTTCTGGCACAGACTGTCTAAAATCCCGAATTCGGATTGAAAATATCCTGGTTCCGATTGCGCAATTTTGGAGCAGCTCCACGGCACAGCAGACATAACGGCAGCCGCTACAGACGCTTGTGTCGTGGTTTTCAGAAACGTGCGTCTAGAGATTTTTTGCATAAATTCCTCCTTTACTATTCTTTGTTTTTGGATTTATTCATAGATTCCTACATAAAGCAATACACATGGTATATAGACTACTACGTAAAAATTGTCTTTTTGGTTACATAAAAGGAAAATTTTCTATTCTGGAATATTCACGAGTTGAGGCCAACCCACCCCACCCTTACATAAAGGTTGAGGAAGCGGCCCATGAAGCTGTAGTGAACTACCGCGAGCCGACCCAACCTAACCCGGTAAGATCGGCTCGCCCGAAGGGTAAAGAATGCCGACATAAAATGAGAAATATGTATAGAAAACGTGTTTAATTTCCTGCTTCAGCAAGTCCATTGGTAATGGCACTTATGAAAAGAGACCGATAATTGTGTCGGCATAATTTATGAATAATTCAGGCTAA
>CAZIMJ010000225.1:0-1999 GCA_964540205.1 uncultured Eubacteriales bacterium
CCTTCAACGCCTTTTCCGGAAAGGTGTTGTCCACCGACTACTTCACCGACGGGCGTCTATTGGCCGGATTGGGCCTGATCACACTCACAGTCGGAATCTTATCAGGAATCTATCCCGCTTTCTTTCTATCCGGATTCGACCCAGTAAAAGTCATGAAGGGGACACTCGAGAGAGGCGACAAAAGCTCCACTTTCCGGAAAGTGCTCGTGGTCGTCCAATTCGCGATATCTATCGTTTTGATGATCGGAACGATCATCTGCTTTCAACAGCTCAATTATCTGCGCAACTCAGGGCTCGGATTCAACAAGGATCAGGTCGTGATACTGCCGGCCTATGGCACCGGTCCCGCAAGATGGTTTGAAAGATACAGAGAGCGTATTCTGCAGGACCCGCATATCGCTCGAGTTTCGGCCATAGAAGATGTTCTCGGAGCAAAATATCAGACGGGTTCCTTTATCCCCGAAGGAACCAGCGAAGCCAACATGCAGCAGATCCCCCTATTGGTGGTCACGCATGATTTCATTGAAACCTTTGATATGGAGATGGTGTCCGGTCGGAGTTTCTCCAAGGAGTTCCCCACGGATATCACAGAGGGGATCATTATCAATGAATCCGCCTCGAAACGCTTCGGTTGGTCCCCGGAGGAAGCTCTGGGCAAGAAAATCAGGCAACAGAACGGCCTCATGCTGCGAGTGGTTGGAGTGGTGAAGGATTTCAATTACGCTTCGTTGTCTCAACCGATCACACCTTTTGTGCTGGAAATGCCGCGGAATCCGGGACAGATGAACGGTCGCATGCGCTACGTAGCTGTAAAAACCAGTACTGCAGACATTCAACAAACGATCGGCCTTATGAGATCGACCTGGGAAGAAGTGGTTCCCAACCGCTCCTTTGACTTTTTCTTCCTGGATGATGAACTGGATAAACTCTACAACGCTGAGGAACAGATGGGGAGAGTCTTCGGCGTATTCACAATCCTTGCTATAGTTATCGCTTGTTTGGGATTGTTTGCTCTAGCTTCATTCACCACAGAACTCCGCACACGAGAGATCGGGATCCGGAAAGTGCTGGGAGCTCAAGCCTCCGGCATTGTGATTCTGTTGTCTAGAGAATTCGCCAAATGGGTATTGATCGCCAATGTGATCGCCTGGCCGGTGGCTTTTTATATCATGGAGAGATGGCTTGATGGGTTCGCCTATCGGACCGTTATTGGGATCCCGACTTTCATAGTGGCGACGCTTTTGGGTTTTGCTATCGCCATCCTGACGGTCAGTTTCCAGGCTCTTAAAGCCGCATTATCCAATCCTGCCAAATCACTGCGACATCAATAATAGGCCATATCATATGACCCAGGCATAGCCAATTTTTACAAAAAACGTGTAGTCCTTTCTGGTTATGCCGTAATCCTGGCCTCCGAATTGATTGTCCGAATATCCCAGGAACAACACCGTACGAGGATTGATCTTGTATGAAAATAACAGTTGTGTAAAAAACTGGGTGGACTTGGGTTCGACAGGAGTTAAATAATTCGAGACATTATACTTGTAATCATAATACTGTAGAATGGTGCGTATAAACATTTTGGCATTGAAAAAATAGACGATCGAAGCTTGGCTGATATTGGCTCTATAGAGCCAAGCGTGAGATACGTTCAATTTCTCATAAACATGACTGAGATTGAGTCGGAGATGAGCGCCTATATTCCATAGGAAGGATGGCGCCAGCAAAACTGTCTTTCCCTTCCTTGTATTCGCATAATCGATACTGTCACCGAAAGTTGTCAGGATGTTAAATCCTAGATTACCACTTGGAATGATCCCCCCAGAAACACTAAATTGAATCAGATCAAATTCAACACCATTGTAGTGCTGACGGGATAGAGTATTTGCAATCGTCAAACTTGTCTGGGAGATCCCTTCAAAAGAAAATGAGTTTGTCAGAGATTTATCCAAAACAGTCCCTTCGCTGCTCGTCTGGTATTGTGCATAATTTTTTAAGC
>CAZIMJ010000226.1:0-3136 GCA_964540205.1 uncultured Eubacteriales bacterium
TCAGGGGAAAAAAAGAAGGGAGATATTCCTATGGGAATAGGTCAATTGGATTCTACGGTGTGTTTGATTTTTTTGGTTGGTGTGCTGGTTTTTGCGTTCGGTTGTCAAAAAACGTCCGAGATGGACAAGCCTATCCGGATCGCTGTCGCCCAGTTTTCCCATGAAACCTGCACATTCTGTCCTGATCCCACGACCATCGAAGATTGGGAGTACTATGGGCCTCCCTCAAGAGATCTTTTAGGGTCGGACGAAGGTTACATCGGGGGTTTCAAGACCATGTGCGAAGAGTACGGAGGCGTGGAGCTCGTGGGTGTTCTCTCTCCAAGGGGAGCGCGCGGGGGATCATCCGGAAGCTGGATCACTCAGGAAGCTTATGACAAGTACTCATACGGCATCGCTGATGACCTGAAGGCCCAGGGCCCCTTTGATGGGGTTTTCCTCTCCCTCCATGGTGCTATGGCTGTCACGGGGATCCCAAAACCGGAGGCGGAGCTTGTGCGGCGAGTGCGTGCTGCGGTCGGTGACATCCCGATCTTTGTCACTCTTGACCTTCATGCCAATGAAGACCATGAGCTGTCGGATGCTGCGGATGCCGTTTTTATCATTAAAAGATATCCTCACTATGACACGACTCTCCAAGGAGAGAGGGCCGCACGTGTTATGATCAAGACGATCCGCGGGGAGTATAAACCCACGATGGCGACCCGGAAACCTAATGTAATCACTCCCAGTGTATTTCAAGGAACGGGGGCCTCTCCAGCCATGGAGATCATGGAAAGGGCTAGAAGGTGGGAAAATCAGAGAAAAGACGCTTATGTGTCTGTTGCCTTTGGATTTGCCTATGCAGATGTCCCCGATGTGGGCGCCACGGTCATGGTCGTAACCAACAACGATCAAAAGTTGGCGGATCAAATCGCCGATGACATGTCGGATTATATCTGGAGACGCAGGTATGAATTTGCGGGGAAAAAACTCCCCAAGACAAAGGAGGGGGTGGTTCTTGCCATCGCTGCAGCTAAGGACGGAAAAACGCCGGTTGTGATCGCAGACCACAGTGATCGCACAGGAGGTTCCACACACATTCTGGAGGAGCTCATAAAACAGGGAGCCGAAAATTTTTGTATAGCCACCCTTCGGGATGAGCGTGCCTTGGAGAAGATCGAGGCGAAGTTCAAGCAGGGCGATGCTGTCGATCTCGAATTGGGGGGCTATTCAGACGAATTTGCGGGGAATCCCGTGCGGATCAAAGGAACGATTGAATACCTTGGTAACTATCATCGTGAAACAGTGGCGGTCCTCAATTTCGGTGCGAACAATCGTGTGATCCTGACTCCACATCTCTCACAGATCACGACGCCGGGAATCTTTGAGCCTCTAGGTATACCTCTGGAGGAACTCGATATCATCGTGCTCAAGTCCCGGGTTCATTTTAGGAGAGGTTTTCATGAGACCGGACTGGCCGGCGCCATCTTTGAAGTGGATGCCCCAGGGCTCGGCCCCGCAGACCTCACTGTCCTTCCTTACAAGAACATCCCAAAAGATATCTATCCTGTCTATACGAAACAATAACTCCGTTTTCTTCTCCATGGATCACAAACGCTTTCAAGAAGGATCTGGGATCATATGTTTCAGACAGAGTTGATAATCTTTCTTCAATCTTTTGAAACGGATTTTCTGAATTATTTCTTCCAATTCTGGACTCAGATCGGCTTCAGCCGTTGGGCATTACTTATAATGCTTTTAATCCTGTTTGGGGTCAGTTTTCGGTATGGCTTCATTCTGATGCAGGCCATGCTGTTGAATGGACTGACTTCGCCCTGCCCCGTCCGCGGCTCATGTGGACCTCAACGTCAAGCTTATCGGTGAGAGTGCTCCGAACTTGACTCCCTTTGAAAGCCAGGGGGCCAAAAGCTTTTTTGGCCGATTGCCTCAAAATGTGGTCGCATCCCTGCGAGCGAATCCATCTGGATCGTGGGGATTTCCATCCGGCCACACCAGCAATGCGATGACCCTGGGAGGACTGCTTTTCCTGATCGCTAAAAAGCCGTGGGTGAAGGTTGTTTCTGTGGCCATTGTAGTATTTGTGCCCCTGTCCAGGATGTATCTTGGACTTCATTTTCTGGCTGATGTTTTAGGGGGTTATGTCATAAGTCTTGCTTTTGTCTTTCTTTTCTATAAGGGCGTAGTTAAAAACGCTTGGCTCTTTTCATTTCTAACCCGAAAACCGCGGCAGCTTCATTGAGATATAAAAGTTGTCCTTTTCTTTTTCTATATGTGTATTGTCCCATTCTTGCTCTTGCTCCTGCCAAAAATCAATCATGAAGTCGTCGCTGCTTTCCTCGGGCTCAATATTGGATTTTTACTGGTTTGGATCCGGGGTATTCCGGAGGATACCGGAACGATTTTGCAAAGAGTCGCCCGCGTTTTGATTGCCCTCGTTGTTTATATCATGGCCGAACAGATAATCGGGAGGGCGAACCGGCTTTTGTTTCAGCCGATACCTGGACTGGTCGAGTTCATACGGGATACGCTGACCGCCGGGCTCTTCTTTTGGGGAGCCGCTGAGATTAGCATCAAACTCGGCCTCTTCCAACGACAGCCTTAATGATATCTCAGATCATCATGATATTTAACAACATTCACGAACTGAGATTGCTGCAGATGCGAGGCGTCGGCCCGTGAAGTTGTGGTCGTCCAGCCCTTCTCACGGTTTTCTCCACCACACAACTGGAACACTCAAAAACGCATTGTGATGTGTGCCATCAAAGTTTTGGAGATGCAATAGACAAGGAGGTTTTTGACTTAGGATTTAGCATCTGCTATAAGCATAATTATGATTGAATCATTTAAACAAAAATATAAGGCTATCGGAAATATGGGGAAAGCAACACTCCTGATTGCGGTTCTTGTGATCCCGCTCCTCTTGATAATGGGCTCCTGCACAAAAACCGAGGAGAACGTGCTTTTTGATTTCACTTCTTGCTTCCGGGATGCGCAAACAATAACCCATTACAGAAGCCAAAACCTCTTTCATTCCTGGAGAGAGAGCGACAGAATGTTCGGGTGGAACAGGAACCGGAAGCAGGAACAGAATGCGATTCTCATACCAATACAAAAGGAAAAAGCTCTCTTCTGT
>CAZIMJ010000227.1:0-3059 GCA_964540205.1 uncultured Eubacteriales bacterium
CATGAATTTATTCAACGGAATTTTCTAGCTCGAAAGCATTTCCAAATCCATGATGAGCGATATCCGAGTGTCTCAATTGATGATTGCGAAAACACGCTCAGTTTCCCCAGCGAGGAAAATAAATGAGTTTTCTCCACCACACAATCTGATCACCTAATACTGTTATCGAGAACTCACTCCATCACGGTTCTGGAAATGCTTATGCCAGAGACACATATATTGAATTTTAGCCGCTAATACTTTAGAATTTGAGAAGATGAGAAGAATCAAGATCCAAGGAGACCACAAACTCCAGCTCAGAGGAAAAGTCAAGATCGGCGGAGCGAAAAACGCTGTCTTGCCCGCGATCGCCGCATCTCTCCTTACTAAAGAAAAGCTCAAGCTGAAAAACGTTCCTCTCGTCACCGACGTCTTCACGATCCTGACCCTTACCCAAGAGCTGGGCGCTGAATACAATCTCAAAAAGAACTCCGTCGCTATCCAGGTCAAAGACATTCGCTCTGAAGAAGCATCCTATGAGCTGGTAAGGGCCATGAGAGCATCGATCCTTGTGCTAGGACCGCTGCTTGCTCGACAGGGCAAAGCTGTGGTTGCTCTGCCAGGAGGCTGTGCGATCGGGTCACGGCCCATAGATCTCCACATCCACGGACTGGAAAAACTGGGCGCATCTATCAAACTGGAACATGGCTACATCAAAGCGGAAGCCAAATGCCTTCAGGGAGCAGAGATAGAGTTCGAAAAAAAGAGTGTCGGCGCGACAGAAAACCTCCTCATGGCTGCGGCTCTGTCACAGGGAGAAACGGTGTTGAAAAACTGCTCAATTGAACCCGAGGTTTCCTGTCTGTGTAAACTCCTGGTCAAGATGGGAGCAAAGATCGACGGGGTCGGCGGAGAAACTATCCGCGTCACGGGCGTCAAAGAACTGGGCGGCGCCACTCAT
Organism: uncultured Eubacteriales bacterium; assembly: GCA_964540205.1. GTDB lineage: Bacteria > Acidobacteriota > Aminicenantia > Aminicenantales > Aminicenantaceae > WTAW01. Next base: position 941 of record CAZIMJ010000227.1, read on the forward strand.
GCGATCATCCCGGACCGGATCGAGGCGGGGACATTCCTCGTGGCAGGCGCCTTAACGCAGGGAGATGTGATCCTCACACACATGCAACCCGACCATCTGTCAAATATCATCGAACAGTTGAGGTTTTCCGGTGCCAAAATAGACAAGCTGAGCAACAATTCGATCCGAGTGGTGGGGAGCCATGAGATCCGGCCCCAAGACATCACAACATCCTCCTATCCCGGTTTTCCGACTGATATGCAAGCTCCTTTTACGGTGCTGATGACTCAGGCAAACGGAACGTCCATCATCACAGAGACCATATTCGATAGAAGGTTTTCCCATGTGAATGAACTCTTGCGCCTCGGTGCCAACATTGAAGTGACAGGAGACAAAGCCATTGTCAAGGGGCCGACTCTTCTTTCGGGCGCTGAAACGATCGCTACGGACTTGAGAGCTGCCGCATCGCTCGTTCTTGCAGGATTGATCGCCAAAGGGGAGACCATCATCAACGAGGCGGAACACCTCGCCAGAGGTTACGAGAGGATCGAGGAAAAGCTGAGATCACTTGGAGCAAATATCCAAATATTTGAGAAGTAACTCACTTCTCGGCTAGTACCTGAATTATTCACGAGTCGAGGTTGCCGTATTTATGAATAATCCAGATTAGGAAATCACAAATGGAAGAATGCATATTCTGTAAAATCGTAAACAAAGAGATTCCTGCGAAAGTCGTGTACGAAGACGATAGGATCCTTGCTTTCGACGACATAAATCCTCAGGCACCCGTTCATGTCCTGCTCATCCCCAAGGAGCACTACACATCCCTGAACGACATCCCCGAAGAGAGAAAGGACCTTCTTGGACACATCTTGTTCAAGGCACGGCAGGTAGCACAGGAAAAGGGAGTCAAGGAAAGTGGATACCGAATCGTCCTCAACACGGCCAGAGATTCGGGACAAGATGTCTTCCACATCCACTTTCACGTTCTCGGGGGAAGACGCATGACCTGGCCCCCCGGCTAATATTTGTTTTGGCATTTTGAGTGTGAATTTTTATAATAGGCTCTCTTGCATGCTGTGAGGAAAACAAGACTCAAATGCATGGATAAGAGTATTCAAGGAGGAAACAACATGGAAATTACATGGCTAGGACATTCTGCAATCAAAATAAAGGGTTCAAAAACCGTGTACATCGACCCATTTCTTACAGGCAATCCTGTGGCATCCACAACCCCTGACGAGATCACAGAAGCGGATGTGGTGATCGTCACCCATGACCACGGAGACCATAAGGGAGATTCCTTCGATATCTGCAAAAGAACGGGCGCCACTTTTGTTTCCATTCATGAAGTGGCTGTCCAAGCAGAAGAGCAGGGCATCCCTGCGGAGGGAATGAACATAGGCGGTACGATCGAAACAAACGGAGTAATCATACACATGGTCCAAGCTCTTCATTCAGCAGAAACCGGCAACCCCACGGGAGTTGTGGTGGAGCTCGACGGACAAAAGCTCTATCATGCAGGGGACACAGGTTTAACCTATGACATGAAGATTATCGGAGAATTTTTCCATCCGGATCTGAGCTTCATCCCCATCGGGGACAGATACACCATGGGCGTTGGGTCTGCCACCAAAGCCGTGGAGTTTGTCCAAACAAAGAAGGTTATCCCCATCCACTACGGCACCTTTCCGATCGTCAGCACGGATCCGGACGAATTCAAGAGAAGAGTGGGCGATACAGCTGAAGTCATCATCCTCAAGCCTGGAGACACTTACAACCTCTGATTGATCAAGTTTTATGAATAATTCAGGTGGAGGATGGATTATTCACGAGTTGAGGCTAACCCACCCCGCCCTAACATTAAGGTTGAGGCAGTGTCCCACGAAGCTGTAGTGAACTACCGCGAGCCGTCCCAACCTAACCCGGGCTGCAACGAAGCAGATGCAGTGAGATCAGCTCGCCCGAGGGGTAAAAGATGTCGATTATAGATGAAACTCTCATAGGAAATGCACTGCCCAAAGGATTATTTCAAAAAAACAATGTAACATTTTGATGCTGTGTTTGTTATGATAAATATCGACATTTTTTATGAATAATTCAGACTGAGAGATGGCATATCTGGTTGATGGAAACAACT
>CAZIMJ010000228.1:0-6980 GCA_964540205.1 uncultured Eubacteriales bacterium
TCCCGTTCCCATAGGCCTTCGAAATATTTTCAGCTTTCAGCGATAGAGGAAACATCGGATAATCCTTCCTGATTTTTTTATCGGCTCTGGTATTTCGTGGCTGCACACCTCCAACCTTTCCGCACATCTGGGATGGAATCGACAACCCTCGGGGGGAGAAATCATCGATGGCGAAGCTCCGGGGATCGGCGAAAAGCCGTGTAACGGCAGACTCTTCAAAAGCCCCCAGGCATAGGGATGAAAAGGCTCATCAAAAAATTCCTGTGATAGAGCGATCTCCACGATCTGGCCACAGTACATGAGAGCCACTCTATCCGCGATATTTCGAGCGGCGTCAAAATCATGCGTGATCAGGAACAGAGATGACTCTTTTTCTCCCTTGATCTTCATGAGCTCTTTTAATATTTCCTCTTTCAATTGGTCATCCAGCCCCTTCGTCGGCTCGTCCGCAATAATAATTTTCGGATGGAGAGCCAGAGCAAGCGCTATAAGTACCCTCTGATTCATCCCTTCAGAGAACTGAGAAGGGTACATGTGAAAAGCATGTTCCGGATCCTTAAACCCCATCCTACTGAGTAGAGACGTCACATATGCCTTAGATTCTTTGGAAGAGGCCCTTTTGTGAACTCTGAACAGCTCAGAGATCTGATCGCCAATGCGATATACGGGATTTAATGCCAGGGTCGGATTTTGGAAGATGATAGAGATCTCTTGTCCTCTGATATTTGCCAGCTCTCTCTCGGAAAGTCTGAGAAGGTCTTTGTCTCCATAGAGAATCTCCCCGCTCAGATTGGCATTATCGGGAAGCAATTTCAATATGGAACTGGCGATGACGGATTTGCCGCAGCCTGTCTCTCCCACAAGGGCCAATGTTTCCTTCGACTCGTGATCAAAGGAGACATCATCCACAGCCACCACCGTGCCCATCAAAGTTTCGAACGTGACTGTCAAGTGTTTGATATGTAAACAGCTCATTGGTCAGCCTATCCCCAGCGCAGCCTGTTCTTTCTCTTCATGAGAGTATCCCAGAAGAACGACCGAATAGACAAAAAACGTAATGCACAAACCCGGCGGAATGAACCACCACCACAAAGCATTGACGAGCCCTCCTTTTGTGAAAGCGAAGTTAATCATCATCCCCCAGCTCTTCATGGATGGATCACCGAGGCCCAGGAAAGAAAGCGAGGCTTCTGTGATCATAGCCGCTGCCACGGTGAGCATAAATTTCGGGATGACGATCTGGATAATGTTGGGAAAAATATCTGTAAAGATGATATGCATATCCGAAAAACCCAGGCATTTGGAGCTGAGAACAAAATTCATCTCGCTAACCTGGAGTGATTTTGACCGTACGACACGGGCCGTGGAGGTCCACCACAGAAAACCGATGACAAGGGCGATGATCCAGAAGCTTGGCTTGAGAAAAGCCGCAAGCAAGATGATCAATGGGATCCGGGGAATCATCAGGAAAACATCGGTGATTCCCATGAGGATCTCGTCTGTGACTCCCTTGTAATATCCTGAGAAAAGCCCAACAGAAAGGCCGATGGCTGTGGCAAGCACGGCGGCGCCCAATCCTACGAGAAGAGAGACTCGGGAACCGTAAATGAGCTCGGAGAGGATGTCATGACCCAGGTCGTTAGTCCCGAGCCAATGTTCAGCGCTTGGAGGAAGATAAGGGTCAAACCGCTCCCAGGGGTCGTGGGGTGCGATAATATTGGCGCACAAGGCTAAGATAAAAAACACCAAAAAAAGAACAACAGCCAAGAGGGAAGTGAGACTCTTCTTTTGTGCAGAACCGTTTTGGCGGGGCAACGCAGGTTTTCTCATCTCTGTTCCCTCACTCTCGGATCGATGATTCCATAGACGATGTCAGCAAGAAAGTTTGCCAGCACTACCATTATAGTGATGATAAGAAAAATGCCTTGCAGCACAGGATAATCCCTGGCCAGGAGCGCATCAAATATCAGTGTACCCATGCCGTTCATGGAGAACACGATCTCCACAAAAAGCGCTCCACTGATGATGAACCCGATGTCGAGGGCCACGAGTGTGATCAAAGGGAGCGAGGCGTTTTTGAAAACATGACGGAAGAGAATGCCACGGTTGAGAAGGCCCTTTGCTCGTGCATAAAGGATGTAAAGCTTGCCCTTCTCTTGGATAACACTCCCCCGCATGATCATGTAGTTCCGCGACGCCAGAGAAAGCGAGAGCACCAAAACCGGAAGGAAGAAATGCTTGGCGATGTCGGTGAATGTCCCTGTCTCGTAGAATCCTCGCAGAGGGAAGATCCCGATCTTGAAAGCGAACACATAAAGGACGATGAGTGACAGAAAAAAGGGAGGTATGCAGTAGATCCATAGAAAGAATGTGGTCAAGATTTTATTTTTGGGATCGTTTTTTCCCCAACCCGAGAGTGCGCCGAGAATGGCTCCGAAAAGCGTCCCGAAGAGAATAGAAAGACCGACAAGAACTGTGGTCCAGAATAGCTTGGATGCGATGATCTGTAAGACTTCTGTATGAAAGTGTAAGGAGTGTCCGAGATCCAACCGGATCACATCTCCCCAATATGTCACGTATTGAACAAGCAGCGGCTTGTCGAGTCCGAGCTCTGCTTTGAGCGCATCGATAGAATCCTGGCTGGCGATGTAATCTTCACCCATAAGATTTGTGATGGGGTCGCCGGGCATAAGACGGGGAATAAAGAAATTTATGGAAATAATGATATAAAGAGCTAACAGATATCTCGCTATTTTTTTCATTTTTGTTCTGGTTCGATGTTGAGAAAATTGTCGATGTTAAAAATTCCATAAAGGGGGTTGGTTAGCCAACCTTGAAATTTTGTATGGAAAGGGGTGACGAAAACGTTCCAATAAAGTGGGATCGCCGGGAGCTGGCTGTTGTAGTAATCCTGCACCTGGAAAGCAGAATATCTGAGTTTTTCCTTGTTGCGCGTCGATAGTAGATCGTCGCAGAGCTTAAAAAACTTCGGATCATCGATATTGTGAAGCACCCCCTCTCCTGTTCTGCGGGAATCAAAATATCCAGTGGCCCACCCGGCATGCACAATCATTCCCCATGGAGTTGTACGAGCGATCGTGAGATCGTAACGGTATCTGTCCTTAAGATTGATCCAGGTGCTCGTGTCGACGCTTTTTGTCGTTGTCTTTATACCGACCGAACGCAAGTAGTCCTGGATCAATTCCGCGAGGCGTGCATGAACGGGACGGACAAGAAGAGTGAGCGTTAAATTTTTGCCGTCATGGGCTTCTCGGATCCCATCACTATTGTGGTCGCCATAACCGGAATCGTCCAGAATTTGTTTGGCTTTCTCAGGATTGTATTCGAGAGGAGTCGTATCTTTATAGTGTTCTATACTGGGGGGGAGTAATCCTCTATTCGGAATTTTTCCGTATCCTAAGGAATCCAGTTTGATAATCTCTCTATAATTGATCGCAAAAGAGAGGGCTTCTCTGAATCTCAGGTCGGACATCGGTGCTTTTCCAAGGTTCAGCCCAAGAAAGATCAGCCCGGTGCTCAGCTTTTCGATAAAATCAAATCGACTGTTTGCGCGTATCTTCTTGAGATTTTGATAGGGGTAAGATGAGGCATAGTTGTAAAAGACGTCGACTTCTCCTTTGTCCAGGGCCAGGGAGAGCACATCGATGTTCTGATAAATATGGACCTCAATGGCATCGATCTTCGGATTTGGGCCTTTCCAGAAGGGATTTTGAGCGAAAAGGATCACCCCGCGGTTAAGGTCAATTTTTTGAATAAAAAAAGGACCGCATCCAACGTTTTCTCCAGGATTTATGTACTGCATCGGCGTGTCGATGCTCTGCCAGATGTGTTTAGGAAGCAATCCGTGAGTGGCCATTTCCACATCAAGCCTAGTATAAGGGCGCTTGAGCTGCAGGATGACCGTTTTTTCATCGGAAATGGAGACAGTATCGATCGTGTCTTTCATCCATCCGGCAACGGGGCTTCTGTCCCTTATGTATTCGATGGTGAATTTCACATCTTCGGCGGTGACGGATCCTCCATCGCTCCAGTAGAGATCTCCCTGAATGTGAAATTCCCATCTCATATAATCTGAGGAACTGTGGATATCTTTTGCGATTTGTCCGACAATTCTCCCATCTGGTGTCATTTTCATCAGGGGAGGATTGGACAATTGGGCAAAAACAGACATGTAGCTGTCGAGGAATATGTTGGCGGATCTCACCCTGTCGGATGTCCCGATCCTAAGAATACGCTTATTTTGATTTTTAGCAATGCCGTATCCTACGCGTGGGCCAGGCTTGAGAATGGGAATGAGAATAAGAAGACCTATCAGGATATAAATTTTCTTAAAGGATTTTTTCCCCAAGATTTGTGATACTTGATTTAAAAATTGCATTCCTTATGTATAGCTATTCTTTTCTTTCCAAGTCAAGAACTCTCTTTGCTTTTTACTGAATACAGCGAATCGATTTGAACTCTTTTTCCCCTATTAGATAAAAGGGCTAATTAACCTGAACTATTCATAAAAAATGTCGATACTATGTTCAACAAAAGCAATATCGATCATATACATTATTCTTCCAGTAAATCACCTGGACATTTCCGTTTTCAATGTGCTTTATATTTATAATTGACGTTTTTACCTTTCAGGCGAGCCGACCTTAATGATAGGGTGGGTGGGAGGTTGCTTCGTTGCAAAGGATTTGCGGTAGATAACTACAGCTGCATCCTTTGCGTCTTGCTTCTACGGCAACCTCGACTCATGAATAATCCAGGTTGAAGAATTTTCCTGTTTATCGCTGTTTATTGTTTACAAGAAAAAAGAAATTATCTTATTATAGTTACGGAGTGTTTACCATGAAAGTCATCAGTGAATCTTTTAACATGAGCACCAATGGTTACAACGATATGATCGACGTCACCGAAGAGGTGAATACAAAACTTGCCTCATCCGGAATCCAAGATGGAATTGTCACATTGTTTGTGCCGGGATCGACCGGCGGATTCACCACCATCGAACATGAATCAGGTCTAGTCGAAGATTTTTCAGCCATGATGGAACGGCTTATCCCACAGGGGGCGCACTACCATCACGATGCAAAATGGGGCGATGGGAACGGATTCTCCCATGTAAGGGCATCTCTTCTCGGCCCCTCACTCACAGTCCCTTTCAGCAAAGGAAGGTTAAACCTCGGGACGTGGCAGCAGATCATATTCGTTGATTTTGACAACCGTCCTCGTTCGCGCAACATCATTCTTCAGTTCATGGGCGAGTGATGTTTAAAAGAGTTAAGGGACCGATGTTGGGACTGTTCCCCAAACGGTCCGAACAATATGGACGAGAAAATCGAAATTAGGAAGTATGATGTTGGGATCGTTCCTCGAACGGTCCGGACGATATACTAAATGTGACACACACAATGACCGACATTAGAGACAAACTCAAACATCTCAAAAAAGAACGCGAAGCCCGCTCGAAAACGCAGCAGATCAAAGACACATGGTCGAAGCTCGACGATGAAAAAGTCCTGTCCACAAAAGAAAAACTCGAGCAGCTCATCACCCTCACTCGTCGTGAAAAATCTCCTGCGCCCCAAACTCCACAATTCGAACCTCAAGAACGTGAGCCGCTCCAATTCACTCAAAATCCCTACAATCTCGAAACAAGATACGGCAAAATCACCATCTCCTCCGGACTTAAGATCAGCGGCGATATCTTGGCTTGTTTGAGCAAGGATGAAACATTTCGCAATTTAGACCTCTCGACAGCCCTTTTTATCGACCTAGAAACGACCGGCCTTTCAGGAGGAACGGGAACGATTCCCTTCAACATCGGCATGGGCTATTACAAGGACGATAAATTCTGGGTGGCGCAATATTTCCTGGGTGATCTCGCAGAAGAGGAGCGTATGCTCCAGGAGATGACTCAGTTCTTTGCCGAAATGAATTTCCAGTCGTTAGTCACTTACAACGGCAAGAACTTCGACATTCCTCTTCTCGAAACGCGATTCATCCTCTGCCGCCAGCCATTCCCGTTGAGCGACCTCCCTCATCTGGATTTTATGTATCCGGCCCGAAATCTGTGGAGACACAAATATGAGAATTGCCGCCTCTCTCATCTGGCCCAGGAAGTCGTCCGGACGGGAAGGACCGAAGATATTCCCTCATCTGAGATTCCGTGGCGTTATTTTCATTACCTCCAGACAGGAAATTATGATCTGATCGAACCCATTCTCTACCATAATCAGGAAGATATCCTCTCTCTGTTGGGAGTTGTTATAGCTGGCGCTTCGATCTTTAATGAAGAAGGGGAGGAGTGCCTGCCCGATGCCATGGATTTTTTCGGTGCGGGAAGGGTTATGGAAAAGCTTGGCGATACGGAGAAATCGGTTCAATTCTTCCAAAAAGCCCTTGATGGCAATCTTACAGATGATGTAACCGTCCTGGCAAAGATGAAGCTTTCTTACCATTTCAAGAAGAATCAGGAGTGGGACAAGGCTGTCGCTATTTGGAGGGGGATCACATCCTTAGAAGATATTTCGGCCATGCACCTTTTCTCCTTCAGAGAACTCGCCATGTATCTCGAGCACAGAGAGAAGAATTACGAAGAAGCCAGGCATATCTCTGAAGAAGGCTACGTCCTCTCTCGTGGCGTTTCTTCCTATTACGAAAAGGACTTCGTGCATCGCCGAGCCCGCCTCAAAGAAAAGATAAACAAGCAATCTGAAAATATAAGTAAGCAGTCTGCGAAAGACCACAAGGAATAATGGGGACAGGCTACTTTTTTAATTACCCCTGTAAAAAGTAGCCTGTCCCCTTTTATTTATTCAAAGCGGAGTGATTCGATGGGATTAGCTTTCGCAGCCTTCCAAGATTGGTAGCTCACGGTCGTCATCGCAATCGCCAGGGCCAATATCGCCGATAAGACAAAAGGCCACACACCTATTTCGGTCCTGTAAGCGAAATCAGCCAGCCAC
>CAZIMJ010000229.1:0-2720 GCA_964540205.1 uncultured Eubacteriales bacterium
ATGAGGTTTTTGAACGGGATCCTCATGGGCGGGATCTGGCCCGGCTCTCTGTCTGCGAGCTCTAGGATCCTGTGCATCACACCGATCGTCAATTTTTTTCCACACTGTGGGCATATGCCTTTGTGCTGGATCGTTTCTTCCGGCGAAAAAACGACGTCACAATTTCTGTGGCCGTCATAGTGATACTTTCCTTCCTCAGGAAAAAATTCAACGGTGTAGAGGAATTTTTCAGGGTCTTTCTTCTTTATTGCCTGAATAAGAGCGCTGTAGCTGAATTCTGTGTCAAAAACATTGGCTTCTCGTCCGATTCGATATGGAGAGTGAGCGTCTGAATTGGAGATAAGAGTGTACTTGTCCAATTGCGAGAGACGCCAGTTCATAGCGGGGTCTGAGGAGAGGCCTGTTTCCAGAGCGAAAATGTGTGGGGTCATTTCCTCAAAGCAATCTTCGATGATGTCAAATCCCGAATTTGCGCCAAAAAGGGAAAACCAGGGCGTCCAAATGTGGGCGGGGATCACCACACAGCGGGGGCAGAGGCTGGTGACGATTTTGACAAAATCTCTGGCATCCAAGCCCAGGATCGGGCGCCCGTCAGAGCGGAGGTTACCGATTCCGGAAAGACGTGTGTTGATCTTTTCGACGGATTCGAAATCTGGTGCCAGGATGAGGATGTGGATCTTCCGAACCCTGTCCTTTTTGGAATAGATGAAGCTGATCTCTGTGGAGAGAATAAAAGAGACATCTTTTGGGGATGCGGAGAAGGATTGCAAATACTCGTTGTTCGATGGGGTGAGATTCTTGAGTTGAAAAAAACCGTTTCCTGTGGGGATCAGTTTTTCTTTGGCCAGGAAGAGCCATTCGGGATGGGTGAAATCTCCCGTAGCGATCAAGGAGATCCCTTTCACTTTGGCCCAATGGGCGAGGGAATCCAGCGTCATATCGCGGGAGGTCGCCCTTGAAAATTTGGAGTGTATGTGCAGGTCGGCAACATATTTCATGAAGAGCCGATTCAAGTGTATCGGATAAAATTTTCCATTACAAGAAAAAGAAGAGGTTAATGCAATTTTATTGTGTTTCATGTAGAATTTTGTCATTAATCTTGAAAGGTCGAGGTGTTATGAAGAATTTCCGGTCAATTTTTGGATGTTCTCTTTTGGCCGTTTGTCTTCTGTTTTTTGCATGCGGAAGTGACAGTACTACCACCACACCGAACCCAAGGACGATCACCGTGACAATAAAGAACCTTGAAACTGAAAGCTCGGTGCATGTCTATTTCGACTTAGAAGAACCCGGAGAGGCGAACCTTGTGCCACCACAGGACAGCATCATTGCCCAGGTTCTTGCGAGACAACTGGGACAATCTGTAGCCGTGCATGTCGCAGAGGGGGATAAGCGAGGGGGTTTCGCCCTTTACTCGACGAGTGTCAGGGTAACCCAAACCTCCTGGGATTCAAGGGAGGCGGAACTTTAATGGACTGGCAAAACAATCATACCTTTGGGCTGGTGATCCGCCTAAAAAATGGCACTCTTCCAAAGATTCAAAAAAATACTACTCCGCGTTGACACGAGCATTTTTCCATGATATAAAGATTTTGGAGGAGAATGGCATGAAAATTCCTAGGTTTATTTTACCTCTGTGTATTCTTTTATTGATCATAACTTTTAATTCCTGTAGTAGCTCCAGCGGTGCGGAGAGCCCTGATTCTCGAAATATTGTAGTGACCCTGCGGAATTTAGAGGTTAGTAGAGCAGTGCACATCTATTTCGAAACGGAGAAGCCTGACAGCGAGAACCTTGTGAATCCGGAATCCAGCATCCAAAAGACTATTCTGGCGCACAGAATTGGACACATATTTTCCGTTTATGTCGATGATGCCGCAGATCCCGGGGGAACGGCTCTGTTAACCACGAATGTCGAGGTCACGGCAACATCCTTTAACTCCGGAACCGCGGAGCTCCACTGGACAGGCACTGAACTTCTGAGAATCGGGTGGTGACAAAAACCTAACGATTTATTTCTCTTTCGAAACTTGGGGCTAAATCCATCGTGTGTGGATTTAGCCTTTTTTTATGCGCGGTTCCCGCAAGCGTATGCTTCGTTCCTCATCGGCTGATGATGTTCCTCAGTTTCATGGCCAACTCCGGATTAAGCCTCTGCAGGACATCCACTTTCATGTTAGCGCTGAATTTATCTTTCAGGACATAGTAAGTGATGCCCAGATTGTAGTGGGCATAGGCATGGTCTCCCTTGAGTTCGATACATTTCTCTAAGGGCTGAATGGCCTGCTCATACTTCTTGAGCTGGAGATAGCTTGTTCCGATGAGATAAAATGCATCGGGACTGTCGGGCCTGATCTCTATGTACTGGTTGAGCGCGTCGATCGCCTCTTGGTATTGTTTCAGCCTGAAGTGAACAAACCCGAGTTGTGAATAGGCCACATCAAAACTCGGGTTGAGTTCCAGGGCCTTCTGGAAGGCTGCCAGTGCGTTCTCAAGGTCTTCTTTTTTCAAGAAGGCATAACCGAGATTGTAGTGATTCTGGGCATCATCGGGGGCCTGATCTACGATCTCTTGACTGACTGTAACGGCATTCTCGTAGTCCCCTGCCTTATCGTAGAGGCGGAAGAGCATGCTGGTGTAGGATTTGGCATCTTTGGGGTTGAGCTGGACCAGTTTCCTGTACAGGGGAGCCGCCTTCTTGTACTGGTTCGACATGTCGT
>CAZIMJ010000230.1:0-2806 GCA_964540205.1 uncultured Eubacteriales bacterium
ATCATCAAATAAAATTTCCTGTTCCGTATGAGGCTGAATATAAACCCAGCGTGGGGCTGGATAGTTGTCAGGCAAAGGTATTTTCACAGTCAACTCAGGGTTATTATTTCTAATGAGCGTCTTGTATTTTCCAGTTAGCAATTCTGGAAAAACCTCTAAAGGCGCTCTTTTTGGAATTGGCCTATTTCGTGGGTCAACGTGTTTCTGTATTTTAGAAATTCCACCTTGGCGTGTATCATCTATCCGTTCCATTTTTACCTCTTCTTATTGGATTTTGTCATCTGGTTTTTGAAATATGCCATCGTCTTTTTATGCGCTTTTTGAGCATCAATCATTGGCACTATATTAGCGTCTGCCATTGGCACTATTCCACCGATTCTTTGTTTCTGTTTTTTCTTTTTCAATCCGTTTCCTCCATTAACAAAACTTTCTCTTCACCGGTATGAATTTTTATCTCCATCTTGTCGCCGGCTGTTAGCGTTTTAGCCTCTAACGCTTTCAGAAAATCACTCACCGCATCTTTAAAAAGACCATAATTTTCTGTAGCTGAAACAAATTCAATTTCTACTTTGGCTTTCATTTTTATCCTCTTTTCTTAGTGCCTTTTCTTCGGCTCTTTTTCTCTCTATATTCTCAAAAATAGATCTGTGAATATTAGAGAAAACTACAATACAGCCATCCTCATCTTCAACAACCCATCTGAGTGTCTTTTTGTCAAATTCTTCTCCCTTTTCTGCAAGCTCACTCAGATTATCACTCTCACCTTCACATTCATAATTCACCCCAACATTATATGAGACCATAAGTTTATATTTCATTGTCCCTCCTTTTTCATCGCTATCACAGCCCTCAATAAACCTTCAAGCATTTCTTTCAACATTTTACTTTTTAGCTACCTCTTTTTTGTATGTTTCAAAACCACCTTTGAATCCCGATTTTTTAGCTTCGGTGAATCTGATCTCGATTTTTTGATCTTCTGTCAATTCAGTTTTAGAGGCGCTAAAAAGAGCGCTATTTCCGCTTTCAATTAGATTTTGCTTTGTAATTTCTGTATCTGCTCCGAAAGATTGCCCAATAACTATGTCTATGCTCTCCAAAGAAAAATCATCTTTAACTTTTCCATCAGAACCGACTTGTCCAAAGCCTCTTAAAGAGGCGCCAACTTTGATGTCAGAATTCAGCAAAACAAAAAGATCTTTACCGGCTGTAGTACGTAAAATCAGGGATTCACAAATACCTCTTTTGCTTTTCTCTTCATAAAAAACGTCACTTATCAGGTGGCTTATACGGTCTATTCTTGTCTTGCCCATAGTGGGGTGACCAAGGTTTCCAGCTATGTTAGCGTCAGATAGTTTTTGCTGAAAATTTTTGATCTCTCGCTTGACTATGGATTCTGGATAAAGCCTCTTATTTCCGTTGAATTTATCAGCTACAATCCACGTGTATTGTAATTTCCCCATTACATTTTTATTCTCTTTTTCACTGATCGTTTCCAATAAAAGATCAGCGTCACTAGCGTCTAAAAAATCTCTTAATTCCATTCTAAGTCTCCTAAATTTTGAATGAGGGGAGACACGCTTGCATCTCCCCTCTGCTTCTGCTGGATTTGTAAGGAACAGAAACAACATCTATGAAGGCCAATAGGCGCTTTACGCCTTGGCCAAAAATCACATAAGAGTTTTTTGTGGGCGAGGGCACCGTTGAAGATGTTGAAGAGTCTTGATGATTCCTGCCGTTTGGCAGAAAAACATAGAGGGAACCCTCGCCCTTTTTGCTTAGATTGAGGTTCTACTTTCCTGTTACGGAGTATCCGTTTATTCACAGTATTTTCTCGCAGTGAATGTCCTACGCACCGAAGGTCTTGACATCTCTAAAAGCTCACTCAGCTGTCTGACTTTTTTCTGGAATTCATGAGATCCCCTTTTTAATGGCCTGAGTTCTTTCTTGATGTACTCTGATTTTACAATTCTCAATAGGCCACTTCGTCTTGGAAAATGAATAGCTCTACCTTGAAGTTCAAGTAATATAACGCCGGTTCGCTCAGCGCCTAAGACCTCTATCAATTTAGAAATTTCGTCACCTTTGATCTGTTTTGCCGCAGCTATCGCAAGCGTTGAGTGATCTATTAAGAATCTCATATTTGTCAAGAGGCGTATAGTTTTACGCAGTGAATCGGCGTATAGTTTTACGCACTCTACAGGTCTTTGATTGAGATTCATTGCTTAGTTTTTCTCCATGTGCAGTCCCTGGATCATCTTATTAAAATCTTTCAGCCGGTAACTTTGCCCATCGATATTGAAGATATGGGCTCTATGGAAAAGCCTGTCCAAAATGGCAGTTGTTGCCATCTCATCAGCGGCAAAGACATGGACCCATTGTTTCACTGACCGATTGGAGGTAATGATCGTACTGGCTCTCATATAGCGAGCAGAGATAAATTGGAAAAAGAGATGCGTCTCGTTTCTGTCAAGTATTTGGTAACCCAACTCATCGACAACCACAAGCGCGTTTTTGACGTAGCCCCGGCCTCTTTGTTTGGCCACTGGAATATCTGCTCTTCTCTTTAGTTGCAGAAGAAGTTCCTCAACTGTGTAATAACTCGCACTGAAGCCCAGTTCTATAGCTTTTACGGCTAATGCGGCAGCCAGGTGGGTTTTTCCCACCCCGGGAGGCCCGAAAAAAAGAATGTTTTCGTGGCGGCGGATGAACTCACAGGTGGCAAGATGATCTATCTTGGACTTGTCTGCCGAGGGCTGAAAGAGAAAATCAAAATTATCCAGATGCATCCCTTTGGGCAGTCCCGAGA
>CAZIMJ010000231.1:0-6964 GCA_964540205.1 uncultured Eubacteriales bacterium
ACAAGGCTCATCATTTTGCGCTGTAAACGTTCGATGATATCCGTTGCGAGTGCTCCGCCGGCGTTAAATCTCTCATCAACAATGACCGCCTCCCGACCGACTTGTGCAAAGAAATAGCGGTTGAAGTAAGTGTATCCGCCGAAAAATGTATCGGGCATGTATACGTAGGCCACCTTTCCGTTGGTCACTTTGTCAACATAATGGCGGTTGCCCTCGATCCAAGCGAAATTCCGCAACCCTGTTTCGCTACTCACCGGGACCACTGTCACATCTTTTGTTTCCTCAAGTTTTGGATTGGGGCCCACCGTGAGCACAACCTGCTTTCCTGTTTTTCCTTCGAAGAATTTATAGATATTGTCTGTGCCACGGACTTCTTGACCATCCACGGCCAACAAATATTCGCCCTCAAGTACATTCACTCCTGGCTGGGTCAGTGGGGCCTGGAATTGGGGATTCCAATTTTCCCCGCTGTAAATCCGCGCAAAACGGTACCTGTTGTTCTCGATCTTATAATCCGCACCCAATAAACCTGTGGAAACACGATCAGCCTGAGGTTGGTCGCCTCCGTAGACACCAAGATGTCCCACTGTGACCTCGCCCATCATATCGGCAAAGAGATAGTTCAGGTCCTGTCTTGAAGCTACAGAATTCACATAGGGAACATATTTCTTTATGGCCGCTTCCAGGTCTAGACCATGAAGGTTGGGGTCGTAAAAGAAATCTCTCTGGATCCGCCAGGCTTCGTTGTACATCTGTCGCCATTCTTTACGGGGATTTACCTTGATCTGGATATTCTCTGTTTTTAGTGTTTTGTCGGAAGATGGTGGTTCCTGTGATGCTCCTGGAGGCATAGAAGGCGCATCTTTTGGAGGCATGGGACGAAGATCGCCGATATGCCAGCTCCCGCTCTTGCTGTAGAGGTACTTCTTCCCGTTAAAAGCCATCCCAAATGCCCCGACTCCTCTGAGGATCACATCGGCCCTTCGTTCCTTTAGGTCAAAACGGTGCACATTGTTATCCATTGAAAAGAACGCACCGGGCAAGGGAGGTGTAGATTCTACAGCCAACAGCACTCCATCACTCCCTGCCTGAAGGTCAACATAGTTGCGGACTGGCATCGGCACTGCCAAGATCCGCTGGAGAATTCCGTCCAGATCGATATTGACTTTGACATCTTTTCCTGGTTTTTTACCTTCAGGGGATTTCTTCTTATCCTGATTTTTTGTGTTATTGGTGGCGTCTTCCTCTTTATCCTCTGCGTTCTCCTCAGGCGCCTTTTCCTCATCACTCTCAGGAACAAACGGGGACGGTTCTGTTTTTGACAGGACTAGGAGATAGATGGTCTGTGTCGCACTCCTGAAACCGCTGTGGATATCTGGCTGCAAAGAGGCTCCTGAATCGATACTGGCAGTAAAGTAAAGGTATTTTCCGCTAGCATCAAACACCGGATTTCGGGCATCGCTCATCCCGTCTGTGATCTGTGCGCTTTTTCCGTTTTCCAGGGAATACACAAAAACTGCCCCTAAGTAGTTATCCAATCGTTTGGTATAGGCAAGCCATTTGGAGTCGGGTGACCAGTTGGGGATCAGATTATACTGACCCATATAGAACTGGGCCTTGTCCACCTTGACCCGTTTTTTATCCGCGAGGTCAACAAAGAAGAGATTAAGATGACAGTCTGTGAAGGCGATCTTTTTGCTGTCGGGTGACCAACGGGGGAAATAATAGAATGAAGGCTTGTCATCCAGCGCAATTTTGACGACCTCTCCCATTCCTTTCTGAGAGCGGATGTGGAGCATGTATTCACCGGATTCGTCCGAAAAATAAGCGATGCTCTTTCCGTCGGGAGACCAGGCAGGGTTACGTTCCATCACGTCGGAGGAGTTTGTAAGATTCCTGAAGTTGCCTTTTTCTGCAGGAACGGTGATGACATCCCCTCGGGCCTCAAAGGCGACTCTGACCGCATTGGGGGATAGACTGGCCGAGGAAAGGCTGTGTCCTACATTGACAAATCTCTCCCGGACTTCGAGTAGATCACCTGCGATGGTGACTGTAAGTTCTTGGGAATTACCTGAGTTAAGATCATAAAGATGGAGGGAACCGAATTTTTCAAATACAATGGCATCTTCCCATGCCCCGGCCGATTTGAGGTCCACTCCTTCATTATCCACTAAACGGTTCACTTTTTTGGTCTTTATGTCATAAGCGTAAAGCGAAACAGGGCCATCCCTGTCTGAGAGAAAATAAACCTTATCTCCGATCCACATCGGATTAAAATCGTTGGAATCTACACGCGGAAGTTTTTCGATGCTGGAATCTTCCAGGTTTGCGATCCATATAGGAGTGGCCGTTCCACCCCGATAACGCTTCCAAGCATAAAATGCCCGGCGTATGGGGACATAGGCGATGTGGCTGCCATCTGGTGAAAAACTGCCTTCGAATCCCATGGGCAGAGGCAATTTTTTGGGGAAGCCACCGGATCTGTTTACGGTGAACAGCTCACGGAATCTGGAGAAGGCCGTGCGGCCGGATGTGAAGAGGATCTCCTTTCCATCCGGAGTCCAACCCAGCATAATATCAGCAGATGGATGCCAGGTCAGTCGGTACGGCACTCCGCCAGCAGTTGGGACTGTATAGACATCCACGTTGCCGTCATATTCACCGGTGAAAGCGATGGTTGAGCCATCGGGTGAGAAAACCGGGTTGAATTCCGATCCCTTTCCGGTCGTCAACCTTTGAGCGGCTCCCCCCTCACGGGAAACACGCCACAGATCTCCGGCAAATACAAAGACGATGTGAGTATCGCTGAGCGTTGGTTGCTGCATGAGCAGGGGAGTGTCGCCAGGAGCTGCTGAGAGAGGTATACCAATGAATAATAACAAACATATAATGAGTACAAAAATTCGATTCATAAAACTCCTCCTTAACCTGAAATATTCATAAATTATGCCGACCCCATCTCAACTCGTGAATAATCCAGGTTGTTTATTTATATACACGTAAAAATGTTTTCAAATGTTGCGTGCAATGTAGGTTATTGTACAACATTCCTATCAAATTTTGGAGTCTGAAAGTCAATCAAAATAGTGTGTCTAAGGAGCAATCCCACCGTCTTGTCTAACGAGAAAATACCCGACGGTACCAGTAAGATTGAATGGGTGAGGACCAACTCCTGTGATTTCTACGCTATTAATAAAAACTTGATCTCCCACTGTTGCCCCTTCTGGGAGAATGGTAAATTTTCCCGGATCATTGACAGCAACATAGAGAGCATAAGCTTTTGGTAAGGGTTCGTCGGTAACAATCCTGAATCGAGTCTCAGAAAGCTGTTCCATCCCAGAAACACTAATACCAGTCCAAGGGATTGTTCCTTCAGCATCGTCGATGGTAAAACTCACGGCGTTATCATTTTCTTCGTTAGAAATATACTCTCCAACTCGTTCATATATTACCTCTACCGGAAAGTCAGTAAATTCTATTCCCGCAATATCATCTTGGTTGCAGCTCAAGAAACCCAGAGAGATCGACAGCAAAACGGTCGTGATCAGGATGTATTTATTGTGATTTTTCATTTTCCATAACTCCACCGCATTATAGTAGCACTAAACATACTAATTTGATATGGAAAATCAGCTCAATTTTTTCATGTTTTCCGGCTGGCACAGGTTCTTTTTGCTATTGGCGACACGTCCACAATTCAGGCAGACAAACCTGGGCTTAGACACGAGGTCGATATATTCAGCGGGATTTTCTTTGAGGATCTTTTTTCCGACGAGTTTACAAAGGCTCTTTCCCATTATTTATTTTACTATAAATACTATATTTATTATAGTATTTTAACTTTGAATCTTGTTTTTTTCAAGTGGACAAAGTGATCACATTTAAGATTCATAACCTCGTAGATTGCCTCTGATAGTGTTCTGTCAAAAATGTAGTGCCTGATTTTAAATTGACCCTATTGTTTTAAGTGTGGTATTTTGATTTGCAAATGCTGCTTGGAGGAACTTTCATCAATTGCAAGAGGTCTTTATCTCGGACAAAAATTCGATTTCACTCCCTATTGGCAATCTCTGTCCTGATTCTCGTCGGACTTGGCCCAGCTCACACAACCAAAGAGAAAGTCCATTCGACTAGAGAGACAGACTATCCAAAAAAACAAATCAAATGGATTGTCACCTATGCTCCAGGAGGCGGGTTTGATACTTATTCCCGAGCTATCGCAAAAATCCTCCCAAAACATCTCCCAAACAGAGTAAATATTGTGATCAAAAATGTGGCAGGGGCCGGTAGTCGAAGAGGCTCCGCAGTTTTATACCGCTCCAAACCGGATGGGTATACCCTTGGCATGCTGAATCCCATCGGCTTGATTACCAGTGATATTGTGAAAAAATCTGCAGAGTTTGATATCACGCAGTACACCTACATTGCCACCTGCGTTCGTGGTGTCGCCGGAATATTTGTAAGGAGCGATTCCGAATTCAATACGATCAAAGATATGCAAAGTGCTGAAAATGTTAAATTCGCATCAAGCGGGCGTGGCTCTGGAACCTGGCTTTGGGGAAAACTGATACAAGGATTATGGGGTGTGCGTGTCCATATGGTTTCCGGTTATCTGGGGACGAGCGAATACATCGCAGCTTTACTCAGAAAGGATGTGGATGCGTTCACGATAGGTTTCACGAGTTCCTTGATCCCATACTTTAGATCCGGAGAAATCAAACCGCTTTTGATCTTCACAAGAGAATCGTGGGACTTGGTGCCTGAAGCCTCCACCCTCAAAGAGACCCCCTTTGGGGAACTCGAGGACTTCAATAACGACCGTGTTATAGCAGGGCCACCGGATTTGCCAGATGAGACCGTTCAAATACTCGAGAGATCTTTGTTGAAAACGCTCAATGATCCTGAACTCCAGGAATGGTCAAGGGCGACCAACCATCCCTTATACATAAGGAATGCAGAAGAGACAAAAATCAGTATTAAAAAGACACTTGAGCTTGTGGATAAGTACAAAGATTTCTTTAAAGACGGATGATTTATTAATCCTGACAGGCCAAAATGTTTGAGGCATTCACAGAGGCACTTGGTTATTTAGCTGATCCAATCACCATCACTTATATTGTCTTGGGGAATATCACAGGATTGATCTTTGGTGTGCTGCCAGGATTGGGAGGGGCGGCTGCGCTGGCGATTCTTCTTCCTCTGACATATGGGATGAACCCCATGGTGGCCATGTTTTTTCTCGCGGCGATAATGGGTGCCGTGCCCTTTGGAGGATCCATCTCGGCGATTCTGCTGAATACACCGGGGACTGCAGTGAATGCCGCAACTTGTCTTGATGGTCATCCCATGGCTCAGAAGGGTGAAGCCAAGAAAGCTCTGGAAATCGCAGCTACGGCTTCTGGGCTTGGCGCTTTGTTTGGTGTTTTTGTCCTAATCTTGGTTCTCCCTGCTGTACGCAAAGTCATTCTTTTTTTTGGCCCTCCTGAATTATTTGTCCTTTTTCTATTCGGTCTCGCCACTGTGGCTCTGGCTTCGAAGGGGAGTTTCTTGAAAGGACTTATCGCTGGGGGCGCAGGTATTTTGCTCTCACTTGTGGGATACAGTTCAGTTTTCGGAGATCTACGTTTTACTCTAGGCAGCGAGTATCTTTGGGATGGATTTGCATTAGTCCCTGTTATCGTCGGAATCTTCGCTGTCAGTGAACTTGTCAATTATGCCTTGCATGGAGGGAGCATTGCTCATGGAGAGGTTTCGATCTCAGGGCGGTCATTTGAGGGGGTCAAAGAGGTTTTCCGACAGAAAACAAACCTTTTGCGCAGCTCGTTTATAGGGACAGTGATCGGGATCATCCCTGGAATTGGAGGTGCTGCCGCAAATTTTATCGCTTATATCGAGGCAAAAAGACGGTCTAAGCATCCAGAAACCTTCGGCACTGGAAATCCCGAAGGCGTTGTGGCGACGGAATCTGCGAATAATGCAAAGGACGGCGGCGCTCTTTTGCCCACGCTCGGTTTGGGTATCCCTGGCAGTGTCCAGATGGCCGTTTTTTTAGGGGCGCTTGTTCTCCACGGGCTCACACCCGGTCCACTGCTCGTCAAAGACCATCTCGATATTGTCCTGGCATTGGTCTTAGGGCTAGTTGTGTCAAGCCTCCTGGCCAGTACATTTGGGTTGCTGACCGCCCATTCGCTGGCAAAAATAACAAGGATCAATGTCCATTATATCGTCCCTGTGGTTCTGTCTTTTTGTTTGGTTGGCGCCTATGCTTTGCGTGAGAACATCTGGGATGTTCTTGTAACGCTGGTTTTTGGCTTTTTGGGCTATGGAATGGTTCGTTACGGATACTCGAAGATCTGTTTTGTCATCGGTTTTATTTTGGGGGTCTATGTTGAGCGATCCTATCATCAATCGCTGATGATGTCGTACGGAAGTTTTAGGATTTTCGTTGAACGTCCCATTGCCCTGTTTCTTTTAGTGCTTTTTTTGTCTGTGTTTATTTTTCCCTTTGTGAAGAAGAAGATTGCTTTCAGGAATAATTGCTTATGAAGGCAGATCGAGGAAGGCTTACATTTGCGGTTCTTATTCTTCTATTCGTTCTTTTTATTATTGTGACGTCTTTCAGATATGATCGTGACGCCAGGCTGATCCCTCTTCTGGTTGGATTTTCAACTCTAGTGTTAGTTTTGGCTGTTCTTGTCAATGATATCCATCCTTTTTCGATCATAGAAAGGATGGATGTCGATTGGGCCAGGAATTTTAGAACTCAGGAATTTTCGCCGCAGAAACAAGAGAGGGTTGATGCCAAGAAATTTTTGATTATCTTATGTTGGACTTTTGGCTTTTTCCTCTTCATTTTTCTGTTCGGATTTCATATTAGCATTGCTCTGTTCACTTTTGTCTTTTTGAAGAGCGAGGGTAAAGTTAGCTGGTTTCAGGCTCTATTGACAGCAGGGTTAGTCTCGGC
>CAZIMJ010000232.1:0-33017 GCA_964540205.1 uncultured Eubacteriales bacterium
CGAGGGATTTTAAGTCCCTTTTCGAAGTCACACAAACGATAGAAAAGAAAGAAGTTGTCAACTCACGGCCTCCTGCCAGGGACGATTCAGGGACATCTCAAAATCCAAGCGTTCGATATCGTTCTCCATGAAATCGGGCGCTAGATGTGCGTAGCGCAATGTCATGTTGATCGTGGAATGCCCGAGGATCTTTTGCAGAGAGACGATGTTCCCTCCCTTGACGACGTAGTTGCTCGCGAACGTGTGTCTCAGGTCGTGCATTCTTACTTTCCGAATGCCAGCGTTCTCCGCCGCTTTCCTCATTTCCGCCCGGAAGTCTATCGATCGCATTTCTCCGTTTGCATCCGGGAACACGAACCCGGATTCCGCTTTCCTCTTGAGTTCGGCCAGAACCTTGAGAAGCCTTGAATTGAGGGGGATGTGACGGACTTTTCTGCTTTTGGTCGCTCCGCTTCTGCTCTTCTCGACCGTTATGATCCTTCTCTCGAGATCAACGTCCTTCCATTTAAGAGCGACGATCTCCCCCACCCTCATCCCAGTGTAAACTGCGCAGCAGGCGATCTGAAAGAAAGCACTCGACGTGTTCTCTAGAAACAGCCTGACCTCTTCTTCCGTATAGAAATCGAACCCGTTCTGCTGTTCGCGGAGCTGCCTCACGAACCTCATGGGATTCTGGCTCATGAATCCCCACCTGATCGCGTCGTTGAACATCTTTCTCAGTATGGCCAGCGTCCTGTTTACGGTTGCCGGTGAAAGCTCCCCGTGTTTCGTGTTCTTGTACTCGTCGATCATCCGCGGCGTGATGTGGGAAATTTCAACTTTCCCGAAGCACGGCTTTAGATGGTTCTCGATCCTCTCCCCGTTCTTCTCGTACTGTGACGGCGCATTCGAAACTTTGGAATAGTTTTCCAGCCAGTAGTCGGCAAGCTCGTCGAAGGACATCTTTCTTCGCGCCGGCAGGTCGAACGTGTCGTTGACGATGTCGGCTTCGATCTTTCTCAACACTTCCTTCGCCTTCTTCTTTGATTTTCCTACGGCTTTTTTGTACCTTTGACCCCGGAACGAGTACTGGACGTACCACTTCTCATTTTGTTTGAAAACAGTGCCCATTTACTCGCTCCGTATCTCATCGCTATTGATTATATCATGCGCGTTTTCTTCAAGCCATTGGATTATTCTCGATCTTGAGAACCGGAGGAATCTTCCGACCTTTATGTACGGAATCTTGTCGAAATGAACCCACTCGTATAATCGCTGCTTTTTGATCTTCAGTAGGGAGCACACCTCTTCGGGTGTCATCAGGCTTTCGAGATTGACTTCCTCTTTCATTTTTCAGGTCCTCATAAGCTCCGTTATGATGACCTCCTTTCCATCCTTTCGCCTATTTTTCTTGGCGATATTGAGGATAAGATTACATGATTGCTGTCCGTTACTATCGCACTCCTTTTTGGTTTCCCGCCGGTTGCGTTTATCAGAATTCCTCTCTCTTTGGCTTCCGTTATCATTCTTTTCACGGGAGCCGAATTCGGGTTTATTATCGCCACGATTCTCTGCGATACGATCCTGTTTTCGAATCCCACGTTCAGGATTTTCGTTTCCTTGGCGGTTGCCTTTCGTTGAATCATTTCATTCATGTTATATGTTTCCTTTTTTCATTTGTTTTGATCGTTTTTGAAACGATTCGATATTTTCCAATTTGATTCCCTTTTCAAATTGGGACTAAAAATATCGTTCCGTATCTCGCGATATCGCCCGGTATTGCGAGTCGGGTGTCGCATGGGTTCGCGAGTCGCGTGTCGGACCCATGGGGCGCGGGGATAAAAAATTTTAGAAGTTTTTGCGATCACCGTTTCTCTCTTTTTCCTCTGGTTCGCAGAAGAATTCCCGGTAGCTCCTGATTTGCTTCTCGAACGATTCGCTTTTCGTGGTCGCGAAGTCCAGCTTCGAGATCAGCGAATCCCTTGCCTTCCTGAGCTTGTCTATGTAGCCGTCGCGTATCCTGAGCGAGCTCGTAAGGATTGCGACGTCCTTCTTGAGCTCGTCCGCGATCGAAGGATACGGCTGGGCCTGCGCAAGGACGAAGCCGCCGGAGAATCCGCTGTCATAGCCGTCGCTGCTTGTTTTTCCATATAGATTGCTCTTCTGAAAGTCCAAGGAATAGCCTTCGTTCATGCTCTCACCTCCTTGTCCATGAAGTGGATATCGCGCCGCTTGACCTCCCAGGCCCAGGGATAAAGCGACATTATCTCCCTCTCGGAGAAATAACCCCATTCCGGGCATATGCCGATGACGAAGCCGAAGAAATAACCCGGCTCCACCTCTTCTACGGCCAGCCAGTACCAGCCTCCGAAGGACTCCCATGCCCTGATGATGGGCCTGCCGTTTACCTTCCCATCGGAGACGATCACTGCGGTCATGCCCTCACCCCCGTGATTATTTTCACGAAGCAGAAGGGGCACACCCGCATCTCCTTGAGCTTCCCTTCTATTTTAGGCATGTAGACGAGCCTCGGCCCTCCGCCGATCTCCCGGCCACATACGCCGCATGTCCCTTCCCTATTCTTCTCTAGGGACGGCGCGGCCTTTTCCGGAGACACCTCTTGCCTCCCGCGTTGATTGATTTCATACGTCATGTCTATCGACCTCCTTTTCTTTCGCCGTTGACGTGGATGCTTATCTCCTTTTGTCTTTCGCTCGCTCGCGGCTTTTGGCCGAAAAGGAGAATTAGCTGCCACGGAGGCGAATTTTCTCCTGGGAGGTCCGCTTGTCTGTCACATGAATGCATCCCGCGGGAGGCAGTTCTCCGGAGATCAAGTCCGCTCTTCCGGGCCGGTTTCCTAATAATATTCATCATCCTCGTCGTCATCCCCGTCCTCCGGGCATTCTTCAGGAAAGTCAGTTTCGTCCCTGCCGTATGGATCACAATGAGCTGGAGTGTCCTCGGCGATCTCTTCGGCTTCCCGTTCTAGCGCGGCCCTTTCGCTTTCCATTGCCCTGTTTATCTCTTCGTTGAGGCGCTTCCTCTCCTGCAGGCGGGCGAACGTTTCGGGGTCGAAATTCTCCTGGTGGTCGTCGTAGGTGCCGTCGTATGCGCCCCGTTTCTCGAGATCCTTGAATTCGTGCCAGCAGCGCTTGAGCTCCCCGTCGAGCGGGTGCCAGACCTTGAATTTCTCGCACTCCAGGCAGTCCAAGAAATAGACTTCCTCTTTCCGCTCCGGGCAGTCGATTTTCCTCGTATGGCAGGCGGCGGCGGGTATGTATCTTCCTGCGTAATGTTTGCGAAGGAATCCCAATTTCCCAAGGCCGCCGTGCTTCCAGTATCCGTCTCCCCGCATTTTCGCCTCCTTACAGGAATTCCCTGATGAGCTTGAAGCTCACCTTTGAAAGCTTCGTCCAGTCGATTTTCTGGTATATCTGGGCTTTGGCCTCGTTCTGGCCGATCTGGTTGCGGGTTATCACGACGACTTCGTCGAATCCGGCTTCGAGGTCCCTGAGGATGTTCTCGACCACGTGCGGATGCGAAGGCTGGAGTTCCAGCTCGTACGCCACCGATTTGAGGCTGCCGTGCTCCGCGACGTCGACCGACTTGCCTTTTACATGGAATTCGATCTCGACGCTTTTACCCGAATCCCTCATCGCTTCCGCCAGGACGTTCTGGAGTATTACGTGCTCCGTCGATCCCTTCCCGCGGAGGCGCGCGTCCTCAAAATCGACTCCGATCAATTCCGCGCCCTTCCGCTTCAGCACGACGAAGGTCTTCGGATTGCCGCGCGTGCCAAAGCTTACCGGACAGAGCTCTATCATTTCCTGCTTCTCCATGTCGTTTACGATCCTTCGCGCGCGCCACGGGGCGAGATTCCCCAGATGCGCATACAGGTCGGTCAGCGAGATATAACCCACCTCGTCCAGAATTTTTGAGATCTCCGACCAGATCCTGTTCGGCCTCGCCCGGGCGCTGCCTTTTTTCTCCCCGGGAAATCTTTGATCCTTGCTCTCTTTTCTGACTTCGACCTTTTCCTGGATGGGGGAATATTCCAGGCCGGAAAACATGATTTCCATGTGTTTGTCGACTTCCTTCTGGCTGACCGGCTCGAATAGTTTTTCAGGAACAGTAAAAAGAACGGGGTCCGGGAAATCGCCTGACTGAATGATGCATTCCCTTTTTCCCATGACCGGGATGTAATCCGCCTGCTCCGGATTGAGGTTCCTCGCCTTCGATATGCTCGAAATACATCTTCCGCTAACCAATCGCATTATCATACAGATCTCAACATTCGCCATTGGCGGAGGAGGCAGTTCAGAGGGGATCTGATCCGAATAAAAACACATTATCCCGCGCTTCGAGAACGTGCGGGCATTCCCGAATATCATCGGCTCGCCGAGATCGTGCCGCCTTGCGATTTCCTTGTTGTAGAGCTTATGGGCCTCGTCCACAACGAAGAGCGTCTTGGAATCAGACGATGAAAGTTTCTCCCTGTAGGCCAAAATCTTCAACATCTTCTGGTATGCGCGAAAATTCCTCAGATCGTCGCTTAGGCCTGCCGTTACGTCGACAACGCACTTGTTCAGCAAATCCGGGAGATGAAATCCCTGAACGCATTCGAGTGACCTTCCAAGGCCGGTTTTGAGCCCCCCGAACCTGTTAATCAGGCTTTCAAGATATGCAGAAAATCTCGTCCCCGGCTTGAATTCGATCGATTCCAGAAGGTTCATCAAATCGACTATCGTAGGGTAGTTCCTGCCGCCCGCGAACACTCCCTTGTTTTCGTAGAGGTTCCAGAGAACCTTGCGAAGTAGGTTTATGCTCCCGTCCCTGAGGTAGAAGACCTCGCGGGCAAGGTTGCACAGCCTTTCAATCCATTCCCCGGGCGAAATCCCGGGCGGTGGTTCAAGGAAGTTGTCCCTGTCCGTTTCAGGACTCAGTATCAATAGCTCTTCCGGATGCAGGACCTTCAGAAGAACCTTGTATTCGTTCTCGTGGTCGAATATCCAGGGATAGATGCCTCTCTCCACGAATTGCGGAATCAGTGATTTCAGGAGCGTGCTCTTCCCTACTCCCGTCATTCCGCATATGAGGCAATGCGACAGGAAGGAATCTACCGGAAGATAGAGATCTCTGGTGCGGCCGTAGTGGAAGTTCACGTTGCCCAGGAAAATTCCCTCGTCGGGCGAATTCTCCGGGAAATTGAGGTTGAACTTTGGAAGGTTTGACAGATCGTAGCCATTCTTCTTGAGGATAAGCAGCATGTGCTTGAGAATCATGTGGGCGTTCTCCGGTCTCAGACGTGCATGCTGGACCATCATTTTCACATCGCGCCTGTCCTTCCCCAGGATGTCGGCAAGATAGAGGATGTCGGATGCCAGGTTCATCTTGGCCTCACCTGAGGCCGTCCATATACTTCTTCGCGACCGGAGCGATCGCAACTGCCCACATGAGCGTGTTGACCGGCAGGGCCCATTCCGGGAATCCGAATCTGACCATGTGCACACCAAGGAAATAGCCTGCCAGCCCTCCCAATACGAATCCGAGCGATCCTCCGGGATATTTGAAAACGAAGCTTTTGATGCGGATTAAAAGAAAAAGAACCAGCCTGCATAACTGCCTTATCATTTATCCTATCCTAATAATTTCCTTAATACCGCCTCGCCGAAACATGCCTTGTGATAGCGCTTTTCCTTGTCTAGAATTGTGGATACGCTGCACGTGGGGCATGCGACTCCACCGCAAACGAAGCACGTCCCGTATCTGGAAACGCATTCTTTGCAGAACCAGCGCTGGCAAACGGGACACTGCCCGCCGATGTCGATTCCGACGTGATTGCAGTCTGGCAATCCGATCGTTACGTGGCTAACCCTTTCCAGTGCTCCTTCCCCTGTGATCCTGTCCTGCTGTTCAGAGGTCCTGATTATCCGGGTGTCCGAAATGCGTCCCCCTACCCTGACGATCTCGATTCTCCTCTCGCTCGTTCCCTCCAGGATGTCTTCCAGCGAATCTTGTTTTTCGTCAGCCATTCGATTCCTCCCTTCCGCAGAATTCGCATCTTTCGCGCGGCGACCGGTTTAGCGCCACGACCTGCTGGCTGAGGATGTCGTAGAGGACGAAGTCATGCCTTTCCAGACCTGAATCCTCCCCTGACAGCGAAGAAACAAGGAGCTGAAGTCCGAGGAGCGAGGCCATAACGTTCACGACTACGAACGACACCCTCGAAAGATTGACCTTGTCGGAAGGATCGAGCGTTCCGCACATGAGGCAAGCCCCGCCCTTTTCGAACAGCGTGGCCTGCGCTCCAAGCTGCAGGATTCTTCCGTCCTTGACGAAGGCCCCAGAACCGAGCGAAACTAGTTTCTGGGCGTTGCCTTCTTGCAGGTTCTCCGCGACCCTGGCGTTGAGGAATTTCTTTGCGGGTATTGAGTCTGTCGCGTCCACTAGAATGTCCGAGGAATTCAGAATGCATTCCATTCCCTTGCCCTGAACGTCCGACTGTAAGGTTTCCACTCGTATGGAAGGGTCAATCGCCTTGAGTTTTGCCTTCACCACCTCGACCTTTGGCTTGCCGACGTCTTCCTTGAAGAAAGGGACCGTCGCGTTTACGTTGCGGGGTTCCGCGACGTCTGGATCTATCAGAAAGAAATGCATGAATCCCGCATAAGCGGCAAGCGTGGCGAAAGAACATCCGTTCCTCCCACACCCGATAATTGCAAGTGAAACTTCAGCAAATTGATTCATGACCTGATGCCCGAAGAGCTTCTCCTGTTTTGCCAGCCTTTCCAGCGTGTAGGTCATTGACTTCCACCTTCGCTTTTCAGGGTTTCGGTTATCGGGCAGGCCTTGAGCTCTTCCCTGCTCCCGCTTATTATGGGACAGTTAACGCACGTCTGAACCGAGAAGCGGAATGCCTCCCTGAGCAGGAGGATCGCCGGGTCGGTCGAGATCTTGAGGAATCTCTCGCTGTCCCCGAATCCCTTCTTGGCCGCTTTTAGTGCCTGTTCCCTGGTCCTTCTCCACGTCCCGTCGCTCCGGGCGAACATCGAAGGGTCGCCCTCGTTCCTGAACTGGGTTGACCTCAGGATGTTGAATATCCTGAAGCAGTTCTGGCCGTTGCTGACTGTCTCCGTGACGTGCTCCCTTATCCTCTGGTTGAGCTCCTGCAGGCGCATGACTTCATATACGTCGGAAACTCCTCCCGAGAAGACCGAGCCCCACCTTAACCTTCTTGCCGCGTCAACCAAGCTTACCAAGACCAGGAGCCCCCCAACCACGATGAGAACTTTAATCAGAAAGTCCATGGCTCCTCCTATTTCCTTTCCTTCAGTTCTCGCAGAAGCGCTTTCAGTTCTCCGAGTTCTTTCCTGAGCTTTTCAATCTTCTCCGGCGATACGATCTCCTCTTTTTCCCGGGATGCAGGAGGCACGCTCATCCTTGCAGAAATGTCGAGCAGAGTTCTTTTTATGCCTGAAATCTCGTCTTCCAGATAAGCGACCTTCAATTCATCAACCCGCGGCTCCCAGGTCCTGAATTCCTCCCTGACCTCCTCCTCAATCACAGCGGCATTGCCGGGAGTATCGTACCGTGGATTGCGATACTGATACCCGAAGGATGCGTATTGAACCGGACTTCTCTGTCTTCGGATCAATGGCCTGTAATAAGGCATCTGAGGATAGGGATTCCTGACAGACCTTCTGTAATACCTGTAGTACGAGTAATTGCCTCCGGATTTAAGACTTGATGGATAGATCTTAATCCTCCGCTGCGCATGCGCCTCAGTCGGGATTAAAGCCAGGCTGAAAATAAAGACCAATGCTGTGAATTTCTTAATCATTTAATACCTCCTTCCCTAATCTGCGATGTCGTCTATGAGGCTGATAATCAGGTCGATCTTCCCGTTTATCTCGCTCTCAAGCCGGTCCTTAGCTGCGTCCCGGCTCGTGACGGCGCTGGAAGCAGCGCATTCCACTCGGTTCCCTGCCTGTTCCCTGGCCGGATTACTAAAATTCCTTGCCCCGTCCCTGAGGAAGACCGCCACGAAAGCGATGAGCAAAAGGGAAAGCCCCAGGACGAATCGCCTTGACCTGAACAATTCCCTGAGCATCTTTTGTCACTCCAACTGGAAGCTGGGGACGTTTTTGAATTCCACGTTCTCACCGGGCCCGGGAAGCTCGACCACGTCAGAGTTCCTCAGCCTCTTCCAGGAATTGCCCTTCTTCACGAGGACGATGCTTCCGGGATAAGCCTTCGACAATCGCTTGAGCGCGCGGATAGTTATCCTCTTCTTCACGCCGTTCGGAATTTCAATCGCTTTGTCGTCCACGGCTATTTTCCTGCCGCTTTCGAGCGAAATGTCCCGGACCGTGACCGGCGCAAGCGCTAATGCTCTCGAATCTCTCAGCCCGGACAGAACTCCCGCGAAGACGGCGGGCGGCTCCATCTTGCAGGCCGTTACAGTGAGAGGGAACTTCGGCCTCGGCTCGCGGTTAATCAGGTCCGCAAGAGCCGTGGTCCTCACGTAGCTATCGACTGCATTCGAGTTGTCCATGACAAACCTCCTTAGATTTAAGATTTTTGAGGATCTTTATTGCCACTGAGAGAAAGCAAGTTATCGCCCCCTTTAATCCAGTATCTTGTCTTATGCTTTTCGCAATATTCCCTGAATTCGATCGCTTTTTCCTTGTAAAAATTTTTGGCTTCCTTTGTGCTTGCCCTCCTATCGTAATTCCACTTTCCGAAAATGATAAAATCGACGAAATTGACCGCATCAAGAAGTCCGATCAAGTCTTGCTCCCATATTTCGGGGGAAGGGTAAGGTTCCATCGAAATCCATGTGTATTCACCAGCGTCATGTCTGGCCTTCAACTTCCTTATCCTTTCGGTTGATAAGGGAGCATTTGGCTCCCATTCCCGATTGAATTTCCAATCAAGCGACACTATTGTCATGCCGCTCCTGTTGCCCTTGATATCAGGGACGTCTACTTTGGAAAGAGTTGCAGTAGGAATGTTCTTTGTTCTGAAATACCTTAGAAGGTCCAAAGTGATTTTCCTGTTAGTGCTTACGAACGGATCGGTGGCAAACGATAAAAATACCCCTTCTGGATTCAAACCCTGCCTTTTGACCATCTCTAGCGGACATCGCTTAGGTAATCTCATGTCAGACCAGTCAGCTTTGAAGAAGGCTTTCCCGCCGTAGCAATACACGCAAGCGTTGTAGCATCCCAGTGCGACATTAATAGCCATGGGATTCTCAAGCCCTAAGACCTTCTGAGCCGTCTCTAATGCTTTCCCTCTGGGATAATAAAGTTCGCCCAACATTCATTTACCTCCCTTCCTGTGAATTCCTGCGCCTTGGTTTGGAAAAAAGTCGGTGACACTGCTCGCACCTGTGGATTTTCAAAACCTGTCTGTACTTTTCGCGAAATCTTTCCGAACATAGCAGGCAGACATCGCGCATCAGGCAGCTCTGGCAAGGCAAACAGCAAGATCGGCAGTAGTACGAATTGCAAGAAATACACCAACGAAAATTACTCGTCGTAAAATCGCTTTCTTTCTGGCATATTTTGCACCTTTCCTTCAGTTTGATTTCCGGAAGGTTGTCAGTTCCCTGCATCCCAGTCTCCTTTCAATTATGATTGAGAAGATAATCGAAAAATTTCGCGCAAAACCTGCACAAGACTTTTGGATACGTGTGATATTCTCTTCTAGTCTGATAAATGCAGGCGTCACATTGAAGGCAGCCGCAGAATTCACATTTTGAGATGGCCTCGGGATATATTGTGCGTTTGCAGGATGTGCATGTTTTTAGTTTTGATCCGTTCGGACCGGAAGGCTTTGTTTCCATTTCGGCCTCCTTAAATTTCAACTGATTGCCCCCTATAAGAAAATTCTGCTATAATGCAAAAAGGCAGGGCTGCCTAAAGCAGAAAGGGCAACCTAAAGCTTATGGCGTTTAAACTCAAATCCCGCGAAGATTTGATCGGCCCTGCCGCTTCTCTATTTCCAAGATCTTAGAAATCTCTAATTTCTTAGATCCGAGAAATTCTCTTCAAACAAATAGAAAACAGCCTCCATATCAAGGAAGACTCTTCCCTTTCTACTCAGATATATTAATTTATCGTGAGAATGAATTATTTCTTTCAAAAATTCTATTGTTTTCATCTTACTTTTAAATGAAATGATGTCGTTTTCCACGTATGAACAAACATGAAGGATATTTATTGGAATTTTGGAAATCGCTGACTCAAAATTTTTTTCATAGATAAAAAAATCTTCGAAATTTTCTACATAATTCATTACTTTTGAAGATGTCTCAAAAACCAATCTAAATCTATCTTCGCCCTTTTCAATATAACTCAGGATTTCATTCTGCAAAACTGGAACTAAAATGTCTGCATTGAAACGCTTTGTTTCTTTAAGGAAAAATTCGTATTCTTCCCAGTTGAAAATTTTTGTCCTGTTAGCGTCGAAATTTTCATATAAAGAATCCTTTACATTTTCAGATAAGAAATACCATATATGCTCACCACTTTCTTCGCCAGCTTTTGTTATCTTCGAAAATATTTTTCTGTATTCCCCAAAATCAGAGGATACAAGAATTACCACATGATCTCTGTATCCTACTTCAATCCCGTCTATGCCTAACCTCGCCTTCTTATTTTGTTTTGAAAACCTTTTAACATAAGGTTTCACTTCATACAAATTAGGAGCCTCTTTCTTGCGAAGCTCGGAGAAAAATTCATTCCCATAGTTCAACATTCGCTTGATCTCTCTTTTGCCTGTGTCAATATTCAATTCATGTGCTGCTTCTTTGAAAGACTCTTTGGGACTCAATCCTTCCACTATATGTTTTTTCATAACAGGCAATAATTTTACTGCTTCATCTGATAGCATCCATTTTGTCCTGCCTTTACTTTGTACAACCGAAAGATAACCCTGCTTTACTAACTGATAGATTCTGGAGTCAGGGATTCCAAATTTAACACTTGCGTCCTGTATATTCATTTATCTTTTAATATTATGTTTTTACTATAATCATAACTACTATAGAAATTAACGATTATTTCACGATTTGTCAAGTCTAATTTTGAATTAAATAAAATGACATCTTATAAATACTTTTATTTCTTTGGGTTACATGATTTTCATGCAAAAATATTCAAATCCAATATTTGGGACTTTGAAAGGTCTTTCGTACAAAGAATACCATAAATTACATAGGAGAATTGCACGAAGGGTGGATTACTTTTTCCCTAATGTAATGAATCCTGAAGATATATTGAGCTTAGATGAAATCCGAAATCTACTATCAGAAGAAACCGGGGTAGTGTTTCGCAAATCGAGCATAAAAAAATGTAATGACGAATATACAAAAAAATACGGTTCTGGCCCTCTTTGCAGATTTAAAGATAAATATATGATAAACCCTATTTTTTACAAAATGAAAAAAATAAAGCCTCCGAAAGGTTATCCGAAATAATAAACCCTAATTTTATCCGCTTATTTTCATCCCCTTCCAGTTCAGAATCCGCCTTCCCATCTCTATTTAAATAAAAACCTCAATAATACAAATTGGGTGTCATTGATATGCTTCTTCCTAAAAGACCGGCCGGATTCCCACAGGCCAAGGTGTATTACCAGGAACAGCCTGGATACGGAAAGGACGCTGCCTGGCTAAGGAAGCAGCTTAAGACAATCCGGGATGATATTTACATTTCTTCGGGCGAGGCGGAGCATCAGGTTTACGCTCAACTTGAAGATGACTTCAGAGCCGCCCGTGACGACATAGACTCGAGGATTCACTTCGTGGCGGGGCCGATAATAAACGTTCCTGAAGACAAAAAATACGAAAAAAAGCAGGAGGGCAGGGAAAACCTTTCCCCGGTCGTCAGGCTCTCCAAGGACGGAAAAATTGAGCTTTATGCTTCCGAAAAGAGAATGCCCTATTCGTTCAGGGTATTCGACAATATCGCGATAGCGAACGTTCTTGAAGCGTATCCTCCTGGGGAACGCCCGAATGGATCGTGGTATTTCTACCACTGGTGGACCGAATCGGCTTCATGGAAATCGAAGTTCACCGAAGTGACCTCGGGCAAGAACCCGGTCAAGGGCAATTATCTGGACCATTTCCTATTCCTGACCGACAAGGAGATCGCGGATTTGAAGAAATGGGCCTCGAGCAAGGGGAAGGACATCAGGAAGATAGATCTCTCGTCATGCAGGGAGTTCTGGAGTGAGTTTAGTCAATAATCAAGTTCTTCATCCCTTCCATTTTTTCTGTTCGGATATCTCGAATAAATGAATTTGGGGATGTTTTCCCCAAATTCTTAAACCTTTTCACCAGCTTATGTAAATCCCGGGTTTAAGACCTGAATTTTCCTTTTCCATCCCCAGTTCGAAAAAACTCCAGACCGAATTTAGCCACATGATGGCATGCCTGAAGTCGAGGTCTGTTGATTTCACTGCTTCTCCAATCCCTACATTTTTTAGCATTTTGAATATCTTTTCCCCAGCCTCTGCCTGCTTTCTCGCAGCGTTAGTTTCCACTTCCTTCCTTGTCAAGACTGAAATTAGATATACTACTCCAGCTTTTATCAAGGTTCTGTATTTATCTTCTGTGAATTCGTACCTCATCGGCTTTCCTGTTTTGTTATTCCAGTATTTTTCAGGGAATAATGCCCTCAAGAAAGTGTTCTCCCTGACCATTCCTATGCTCGCTCTTAAATAGCCTGTGTCACCGGAGTCTATGCTATATCCTGTTAGTTGCTTCTCCTTGTCTTTCTCTGTTTTTCCTTCCCAGTTCAGATACACGTCCGTTCCCGTACATTCTCACCCCCTTACGAAGCCCAAAAGACTTCCATGCGGATACGTTTTTCTATGGAAGGGAGTGAAACGAAGACGCGGGAGCTCTCGGGTTTCATTCGCCGTCAAAGGCTCCCGGAGGGAGAAAATCACATTATGCCCTCTCGGGGCTTAAGTGATTTTCAATTGAAAATAAACAAGATATGTAGTATTATTTTTTTTCAACACCAGCAAAGGGCCTAAAAACTGCGATGAAAAAGTTTGAACCTGCTTTAAATCAATAAGCTTGACATAAGAATAAAAGGATTCATCAATCCGACTAAAATAAATGGTCACGTTTTGGGAGAAATGACATGAAATTATCCATCTATCTTCAAAGAGAAAATTTTATGGAATTAGAAGATTTTCTTAAAGAAAAATATCGAGAAGGTCAGGCTCCATTTGATGAACTTGAACCATCAGATGCTTTACCTTATGAATCAAGAACTTTCCTTTTGACATCCAGGAGAAAGTCTCCACGTTGGGCAAAATATCTTGAAAGCCATTTTAATCTGGAGGATTTAGAAATAACCAATTACAGTTTTGCTCATCTGTTGAAGGCATCTGATCGAATTTTTGCAATTACTTTTGGATATGGCCATACAATGCTTGATACATCCCGCATGGAGCCGAACTTTGGTCTTAAGGTTTGCGCAAATTGCATAGATCCTGCCCAGCTCAAAACTTTGGACGTCCGAAATATAGATGTTGTGACTAAGCAGCAGCGAACTAACCTGAGCACAGCGGCCAACATTCTTGACTTCGGAGTCGAATTAGATGAAGAGTGGATTCGCTTTCTTTCTGGAGTTCCTCTCAATATATCGATAGCAGAAAGCATGTCAGGAGCAGATTCATTAAAAATCAAAGCGGATGTAAACCTTGAAGGTCTTGCTCAAAAATGTTTGGAGATCCTGGTTTTATATAATTCCGACCGCTATAAAGAGAATTTTGCATTTCTTGATCACTACAGAGCTTTAGGAAAAAAAGATCCAATTATTCCCTATCTGGAGTCTGAATTAGAAGAGCGAATCCGTAATCAGAGCACAGACAAGATATCTGTAGCGAGCCCAGAACTTCTCGATGAACAAAACATAGACCGATTCAAAATTTTTAGCGGGCGAAGTAACTATGAGTTTCCAGAACTTAAATTAGAGGAAGTGTATTCTTTTCTTAGAAATAATGAGGACATAGAAGACCCTCTGGAAAAAGTAAAGATCATTCCACTCGACCAGGATGGAAATCCCTGCACAAAGTCAGCAGACCTTCGAGATTACATGGTATGTGAAGTTGCTCATGCTGAGAATGTTTATGTCTTATCGGCAGGCACTTGGTTTCGGGTCAACATGGACTATGCCCGAACAGTACGCGACAAAGCGAGGCAGATTGCAGATTTGACTTCCGATTTAAACCTCATTCCACTAAGGCTAGCGGAGAGCGAGGCCGACTACAATGAACGTCTCGCATCTGAGCGTAATTGGGTAAAATTCGATCGGAAACTCATTAATCTAGACGAACCATACCAGAGGGTCGAGGTCTGTGATGTTTTTGCTGATGATAACCGCCTGTTTTGCATAAAAAAAATGACTAGGTCTTCCACTCTCAGCCATCTCTTCGCACAAGCTTCGGTCTCTGCTGATTTATTGAATGGAGACGAATCTTATAGGTCTCAAATATCAGAAATTCTTGGGAATGCAGGTAAAAGCGTTAATCTTGATAATCCAAAGCCCACCTTTATCCTAAGCTTCATTACAGAGAAAACAGGGCCATTATGGGAATCGATTTTTCTATTCAGTGCGATTCATCTGGTAAGACAGGCTCAATTCATTCGGAGATTGGGATTCGATGTAGCAATTGCTAAAATTGAAATCGAGCAAGACAGTACAAATTAAACTAACGGTATTGATTTCCTTAAGGGGTTGTTAAACGGATTGCGTTATTATAAAAAGCCCTTGAGGACCTGTTCTAGAGGGTTCTAATCTCAAAAGAATATTACGCATTCCCTTTCCGTCTAAAATATTAATCCTTTCCATTATTTTTCCATCATCGCCGGTGATTTCTATGACTCTAACGAAATCCAACAAGCTGGGAGAGGACATTTACAAGAAGGAAGTCTTTTACATCGATACAAAGAGCCTTAACGATTCTCTCTATTCCGAGGTGACGGAATTCAAGTCGTCGCTTTCGAGGGACTTTTCGCGGAAGATAGTCAACGACCTCGAGCTGCTTTTTGAGGATGAAAGCGAAAGTAAAATCCGGACAAAAAAAGGAAAAAAATCCGAGGATATCAGGATAGGGAATCTCCTGAAGAGCAACGGCAAGCTCAGGAAGCCGGTCATCTCGTTTTTCTCGGACAAGGCGAAGGTCCTATGTGAAGAAATAGAAAGGATTAATTCTGATGCGGAAGCACGGAATAAGCTTCATTGCAAAATCGAGAAGCGAATCAAAAAAGACAAGGAAGAGCTTGACAGGCTGCTTCTTGAGATATCTCTCTACGCTCCCGGGACGAAGCATTCTATCGACATCCGCCGGATCGACCTGGAGCGCGAAGCGCTAGGATTGGGCAAGGAGTTAAGAATTTCCAAGATTTCCCTGTGGAGGGATCTGGTTATGCTCCGGAGGGAATTGAGGGAAATCGTATTCGAATACCAAGCTCTTAAGAGAATGGCTGAGCTCGTTGAGAACGGAGGTAACAATGACCTGGCAGGATGAAGTCGAAAGTTTATTCAGGAAACTGAAGCCCGTTCTCGGGAAGCAGATTGACACGCTGTGGCTCGCTTATAACACTCAGACTGATTCACGTTCACGAGCTGAGATTGTCGGGATATTGTATTCACTTGCTTCCGAATACCTTGACGAGACATACGACAAAAAGCTCCTTCTAACCCTTCCGGAACAGGAAATCGTAGCTGGAGAATACCCTTTGGGGAGAGTGATTTATGGAGACCGGGAATTCCATCCCTTCGGCCTACGGGAAGAAGAATGGTTGCGGCATGTAGGAATCTTCGGGACGACCGGTTCGGGAAAGACAAACTGCTCTTTCATTCTCCTATGGAATCTTACCCGAAAGAAAAAGCCGTTCCTGATATTCGACTGGAAAAGGAACTACCGGGATCTGCTCGCGTTGAAAGAATTCAAAGACATAAAGGTATATACGATAGGAAGGGACATCTCCTCCCTGTTCTTCAATCCAATGATTCCTCCGCCGGGGACCGACCCTAAATCCTGGCTGAAAAAGCTGATTGAAGTGATGTGTCACGCATATTTCTTGGGGGAGGGAGTCGCTTATCTCTTGCAAAAAGCGATCGACCAGGCTTACCTGGATTCGGGTGTCTATTCCGGAGCGACAGATTATCCCACGTTCGAGGATGTGCTAAAAATATTGGAAGGAACGAAGGTGAAAGGGAGGAAGGCCCTCTGGATGGATTCGACGCTGCGAACACTCGGGGTTCTATGTTTCGGTGAGTTCTCCAAGGTTCTTAACGTCCGGAAGCTTTATCCTTTGGCCGGTTTGCTGAAGGAAAACGTTGTTTTGGAATTGGATGCGCTGACGAATTCTGACAAGACGTTCTTCATTGAGGCATTGCTCCTCTGGATACACCATTTCAGGCTCTCGGAAGGTAAGAGGGAAGTTTTCAAGCATGCCCTTATCATCGAGGAGGCACACCACATTCTTCTTCGAAAGAAACAGGAAATGACCGGAGCGGAGGTCATTACGGACATTATCCTTCGTGAAATCAGGGAACTCGGGGAGTCGATAATCCTGATTGACCAGCATCCTTCGCTTATTTCAATGCCCGCCCTTGGAAATACGTACACTACGATCTGTTTCGGGCTGAAACACAGGGCGGACATGCGAACGATAAGTGAATCGCTTCTCCTGGACAACGAGCAGATTGATTTCCTCGGGCAGCTTGAAACCGGCCTGGCAATTACAAAGCTCCAGGGGAGATACTTCAAGCCGTTTCTCGTGAAATTCCCTCTGTTTCCTTTGAAAAAGGGAATCGTTTCTGACGAGGACGTAAAACAACGGATGGTCGGTAGTTCGAGGGAAAGCGATGTTGTAAGGGCCGGAAAGGAGATAAACAGACTTGTCAGGACGCTTGAGGGTCTGGTTAAAAAGGGGAAAAATGAGGTAGTTCTGACGGAAGGCGAAAGAGATTTTCTTACTGACATCGCAAAGAATCCCGTGTCCGGAGTCGTCGCCCGGTACGAAAGGATAGGACTCAACAGGTATCAGGGAAATAAGATTCAAAAAGAACTGCTGGATAAAGGACTGATTATCTGGCGGCCGGTTTCCACAAGGACCGGTCGTTTGAAGGTTCTTGTTCTGACGGATTCGGGAAAATCTGCGATATCAGAGGTAAAGATTGATAAAATATTCGATAAAAGAGGAAGTTTCGAGCATGAGTACGCGAAGTTCAGGGTCGGCGAACATTTCAGGAAAAAGGGATATTGGGTAACATTCGAGTATAAATTACCAGGAGGAAAATCGGTCGACCTGGTCGCCGAGAAGGATGGGAAAAGGATCGCTGTCGAAGTCGAAACTGGCAAGTCGGATTATATATACAATATAAGGAAGGATCTGGAAGCTGGGTTTAAAGAGGTTTGGGTTGTTGCGCTATGTAAGACATTGAAAAATTCCATATCAAAAGAAACCAAAGCAATCAATGCAAAATTATTGAAAAAACTCAGATTACTTCTCTTTTCCGAAATATCAATAATCTAGAAATATCTCTTTAGCATCTCTGATAAGAGCTTCTTGTCTATCTTTTAATTCAGTGATGGTCCATTTTTCGACTTTCTCAAGGTCTTGAGTTATTTTAAATGCAGTGCTTTTTCCCTTGAAATAGACATCCTTCTTTCTCTTAAAACTGAAATTTTTTGCCCTCGAATTCTTTATTCCGCTTAACAGAACAAGGTTACCTAGCTTGTTCGTCCATTCCTCTCTTTCTTCTTCAGAAAATATCTTTACCCAATCACTATCATTACTGGGTGTTTGGGGTAGGATGTGTTCAACAGTTATCCTGCCTAGATAGCCGGTAAAGTTTTCCAGCTCCCATTTTTCTAAATCTATGCGTAACAAAATATATCTTGCCAGCTTCCCCCCCATAAATGCTGTAGAATTCACTATCTTTTAATTTCCCAATTAAAAGAGCCTCTATATTATCCTTATTACTAAAATCTAGGGATCTTGCAGCTCTTCCGGGAAGGACTTCTCCTGCTTTAAATGATAACATTTTATCAATTACTTTTTGGGCATCATTCTCGTCTTCAATGAGCTTAATAATTCTGTTTAAGCTTGTAATTCTCTCCGTTGGAGAAAACCCAGCTATCCATTCCAAAATTGTTTTCTTCTCCAACTTCAAAACAAAATCTAAAAGATAATTATCTGATCTGAATTTTTGATAAAACGCGATTAATGGTGGTATCCAGTCAAAATATGGGATAAACCTTATCAAAAGATTAACAATATTTTTGTATTCATTTTTCTTGGAATCATCTAAAGATAAATCAGCCTCTATGATTTTGTCACTATACACATCAGAAACATCTTTAAGATAATCAATGAAATCATTTCCCTTTTTCAAGATGTCTTTTTCAAAAATTTGCTTTTTATATTCCTCATAAATACTTAATCTGGCTTTTTCCTTGAGTTTTATTGTTCTGATAAATGCGATCAAGTTTTCTAATTCTTCTCTACCAATCTTGTTTTCAATTTCCCTCCAAATATTTGCATATTGAACTTGCGTAGTTTCGTCTTTAATCTCTCCAATATTTTCACTCTTAAGTAGATCAGAAGTGTTCAGAGGAATGCCTCGCGTATTAAGAACATTAAACAAACGGAATGCGGAGGCGAAGGATGTTGTTTTTATATATACCAAGTAGACATCGTTCAAAAGGTATTTTACAAATTTCTCTGCAGATTCTGTTTCTGTTAGTTCTTCTTCCATCTTTTTGCTGAAGACATAAATCGCTTCGTACAAATGATATTTTGGATCTTGTGTGTCCTTGTACTTAATTTTTTTCTCATCAAAATCATCAAGGAATCTTCTTGTCCCATTAAGTTCATAAATATACTCTCTGAACATTTTTCTTAAGTCCTGCCAAGGCATGATTTTCATTTCTGCTGGAATTTTTTTAAATTCATCTTCCTCTGTGTAAAGATATGAACGGAGATTATTCTTCATTTTTTGATTTTCAGTCAGGTCCCTAATCACTGCCATCAATATGGCGAGAGCACTTATTCTTTGTTGACCGTCAACAATATTAAATTTGTTTTTATCATCTTCATTTTCCTGTAATATAATCGAGCCTAAAAAATACTGTTTTTCTTTACTGCGGATTGCATCGTTTATGTCCTCAAAAAGTTGATCGAAATTATCCTGTTCCCAACTTAAGGGCCTCTGATAAATAGGAATCTGAAAAAAGAAGTCAGGGCTAAAAAGTTTTGCAACTGTTACCTCTTTTGCTTCAATTTCATTCGTCATTATTCTCTCCTGTCATTATTTTTCACTGGCTATGATTTAATCACATTTTTAATATTTATATAACTATTAAAAGCATAATCCGCAAATCCCCCATGGAAACTTTAAGGCACGTTGGAAAAATTCTTTATCGGCATAATACGCAGCCGTTTAAACATCATTTTAATAATCCAACGATAATACTTTTTTGTTGACTATGACAGAGGAATTTTCAATCGTCAGGAATCCGGATCTTCTCAACGAAACCTATATTCCTCCCCACATTCCGGCCAGGGAGCCGCACATAAACGAGCTGACTTTCTGCCTACGGCCCGCTGCTCAAAACAAGAAGCCGACGCATGCCTGGCTATACGGGCCGCCGGGAACCGGGAAAACCCTGATAGCGAAATACATTCTAAAGAAAATCGAAAAGGACGCGGGCGTAAGCGGCGTTTACATCAACTGCTGGGAACAGAATTCTTACTACTCCGTCCTTGACAAGCTCGTCAGGGAGCTTCGGATTCTGGGCGCGGAGAAGCTTAACACGTCCTTCAAGCTCGAAAGGCTCGAACGGTTTCTGGGAAAAACGCCTTTCGTTATCGTTCTTGACGAGATAGACCTGCCTAAGAAGAACGAGAGGGATTCCATCGTTTACAACCTCTGCAACATCGGGAACGTAGGAATTGTTTTCGCTTTCAATTCGAGGAACGTTCTTTTTTCTATGGACGAGCGGATCAAGTCGAGGCTTAACGCAAAGCAAATTGAATTCAATCCTTATACGCAGGACGACCTTACGTACATCCTGAGCCGCCGGGCCGAATTCGCCCTGCATCCCAAGTCCTGGGACGAAAAGACGGTTAAACACATTGCCGAACTCGCCGACGGGGACGCGCGTGTCGCCATCCAGACGTTGAAGAATGCCGCTTACAACGCCGAGAGCGACACGAGCGGGAAGATTAGGAAATGCCACATCGCGAAAAGTTACAACTCCGTCAGGGATCTGAAGAAGACCTACCTTCTGAACAAGCTAACCTCCCATCACAGGATGCTTTTCGAGACAGTGAGGGAACGGAAGGAAATTCATTCGGGAGACCTGTGGAAGGCGTACGTCACGAAATGCCGGAAGATCAACAAGAATCCGATCGCTTTACGGACGTTTTCCGAATACATGAACAAGCTGATCGAGCTGGACCTGGTCCAGTGGGACCGCGCTCTGGTCAGGGGGAAGGTCAGGGTGTTTAAAGCTTCGTAGTTTAAGTTTAAATAATTGTTTAAACAATTAAGAAATTATTTATATGACCTTTTTCAAATTAATTTATATGACAAAAACTATACTCTACATCATGCCTGGAGAGAACTACTTCAAAAACCTTTTAGCTCTGTTAAAAATGGAAGTAAAGAACGAGACGGTTATTTTTGTCTCAACAAACAGACCATACTCCAATTTGATTGATTCGCTGAAAGAAGCACCCGACATAAAAAAAATCTTTTTCATCGACTGCGTTTCCAAGAAGGCCGGAGCCAATGAGGAATCAGACAATGTCTTCCTTCTGGACAGCCCCCAGTAATTGACAGGCTTGAGCATAGCAATAACCAAAGCGATAGAAAATTTCCCGGGCGAGAAGATGCTTTTTCTTGATTCCCTGAGCACCATGTTGCTCTATAACAATGAAGAAGTAATTGGAAAGTTCTCGAACTTCATATTAAACAAGATGAGATTGCAGAATATTTCAACAATAATGCTGACCTTATATGCAGATGCAGACAAGAAAATCATCAAGACCATTTCAAATTTCGTTGATGAGGTG
The DNA here is from genome assembly GCA_964540205.1 of uncultured Eubacteriales bacterium. Lineage (GTDB taxonomy): Bacteria > Acidobacteriota > Aminicenantia > Aminicenantales > Aminicenantaceae > WTAW01. The sequence continues at coordinate 21,098 of CAZIMJ010000232.1, forward strand.
AAGACATGGAAGCCGAATTAGTGAATAGCCTGATGATGGTTGTTCAGATAATTGTCCAGTTTGTAGCCGCTTTTTTCGCCTACAAAATTTACACATACAACAGGTTAGCCAAGCCGTGGCTGGCTGTTGTAGCTGCTTTTGTCCTTATGGGATTCCGCAGAATGACGGCGTTGTTAACCAAATTCAGCCTTATGCCATCCTTGGGGAGCTCCCTGCTTTGGCTGGACCAGGTTTTTCTACCCTTCATAATAAGCATATTCCTTGTTTGGGGAATCTGGTCAATGCAGAAGCAGTTCGAGTCCTTCAGGGTAATCGAGGACAGAATGACCAAAAAGGTGAAACTATTCTCCAAGTCTTTCGTAAAGAGCGTAAAGGGGGGTGAGAAAAAATGAGTTGGGCAATAATAGAGATTGTTTACGTCTTGGATGTCCTGATATTCGGGTATTTGTTTTACTACTTCTTCAGGGCGATGAAAAGTGCTGAGGGAAATGGGAAATTGGTGATGCAAGCAATGGCTATTCTTACAGGCGTGCTTGCTCTCCAGGAATTGTACTTCGGAATCAATACCCTCACTGATCCAAACAAACTGGCAGTCCTGCCAGATTTATTCCCGTCAATAAACAGCATCTGGTTATTTGCAAAACTAATCTTAACCTTAGCAGGAGCCACGATAATCTACACATTGCTAACAATGAAAAAATAATTTCACTTCTTTATTTTCCATATTTTTGTCAGCAAGGTTTGTTTTTCAATGTACGGGATTAATCCGTCTGGAATCTTCATGGCGTGTATCTAGAGCTTGACCTGGTCCAGTGGGACAGGGCGCTTGTCAGGGGGAAGGTCAGGGTGTTTAAGGTTGGCTAAGTCATTGATTTTTTAAAATTTCAGTAATGAAATTTATGATATTGATTTAAAATAGATGGAGATATCTTTGTATAGGAGAGCCAAAAATGAATTCCTTATCAAATTACTTATGGAAAAGGCTGGTAATACCGTTTTCTATTCTAGTTTTGGCCAGCCTCATTATCGCCAAATTCGTCCAATGGCAAGGCATATTCGTAAACCTTGCGGCAACTTTTATTGGAATTTTACTTACGGTCCTGTATGTCGATTATATTTTAAAGCAGCACGAGAAAGGTCGCTGGGCAGCAGCAGAATTCCTAATCAATCGGCGAATCGAAAGATTTGCCATCGTTACTTCAACACAATTTCGATTAGTTTTTGGTTTCAAAAGCGATATTTACGATAGGAATATCAATATGGAAAATCCTTCTAGCCGGAGGCTGGAAATCATCAGGATTAACGAAAATCTTCTTCTTCCATCAGTAAGCAACAAAATTCAAAATCTGAACCAAGAGGATTGGAAAAAACTCGCCAGGCAGATGCAAATAACTTGGGAGATGGGAGATAAACTATATGAAGTATTCGGAAATAGACTAGATCCATTGATTGTGTCTTCGATCTTAAGTATTCAGGATGAAATTGAGAGCGTTTTTAATTACTATAGGATTTGGCCTGACATATTGGGAGTTCCAGATGAAGAACTCCCTGTTTCGAGAAAAACTGACATCACTAAGGACAAGAGAGCGATGGAAGATAATATCACGAAACATGTGAATAATATACTTCTGAAATCGACCGAGTTACTTCGCAATTTGGAACCGAAAATTTAGCAAACTACTAAAGTTCGATGTGCAATGTAAGCTGAATCTGGTTCAGTTGGACCGCGCGCTGGTCAGGTGGAAGGTCAGGGTGTTTAAGGCTCTCAAATGATTTTAACGAGAAGATAAATTACAATAAAAATTAGCAATATTCCTTCCCAGACAAATGAAAAAAGCCAATTTTGCGTAATTGGCCACCAAATAAAACTCAGCAATAAATAGCCACCTAACAAAGCAAGGAAAAAACCGGAAATGAAATACACATTGAAAGATCTGTATTCTTTTTTCCATTCCCTCTTTTTTCTTTTTACAAGAAATTTGAATATCAGCGAATCAACTCTTAGGTCTCTCATCAGTTTATTACGATAATCGGTAAGAGATTTACCGTTTTCGGCTAAACTCAATTTGTGATACAACTCTTCTAAAAATTGAAGAGAGTATATGACTTTATGAGAAAAATATAATGTTCCAACCACAAAAGAAACCGTCATAAATGAGAACAGATGGAGATAAATCGAATCCAGATTTTTTCCGGTTGAGAGCTGCAGATTATAAGCTATGAGAGGAAAACCAATCGATCCTAATAAGGTCGTCACGACTGAAGAATACCACTTTGATGTATGTGACAAATAAACCTGGATGAGAGTATTTAAAGCTTCTTTTTCTGTAATTTGCTTATTTTCCATTGATCCCAAAGTTTAACAAATTTTTATAAATAATTAAACGATTCGATATGTTCTTACGCAGATGATTTTTTGTTTAAACATCGGTTTAAACATAACAATTTAAAGCCCATGCCTAACCATCAAACGAAGAGGTGATTAATATGGCCGTTGCTTGGTGTGTCGGATCAATAATTTTTGGCCTTCTTCTTATAGCTGCTGGAATAGGTTTAAAAGTGAAAATGGACATCCCTTATATAGGCACTATAAGTGGGTCTTTAGGCGCAGTATTAATGGTCATGGGTTTCGCAGGCGGGATACTGGGTTTCTGTATAATTTGAGTGATACCATGCCATAAATCCAGGAAAACAAGACCCGGAGTTATTGGAACGGGGAGAAGGCAGGGAAAAAATCACACTCCAGATTTTCCATCACGATTCCCCGGAGCATTGTCGACTTCATGGGTTGGAAGAAGGGAGATAAATTAGAGTTCAGGCTTGAAGGGAAGAAGGTTGTATTAAAGAAAGATGAGGTGAGAATATGACAAAGCCATGCATTTTTTGCGGAGAAGAATGCATATATCACGAAGACGATGAAGGCTGCGCTGGAGTGGTAATCGGAAAACGCGTAATTTGTGAAGGCTGCATGGAAGAACTTAAAGAGGCTCTAGAAAATGGATAAAATTCGCAACAGCAAAGGGCGTAAGAGCACCGGCCACCAGATTGTAATACCCAGCCGGTTCTAAAATTCGCCGTCATTACGCAAGGCCGGGACGCCTGCTGAGATTATGGTAATATGTATTGAGAAGGGAGAGATTATGGATACTAATAATGACTTTATTCCCTATCAATGCTTATTTCCCATTCATAATTGTTTGAATTCATTATTCTTGGAATTTATGATAATATTTTCCAGGAATAGGTCATGCAAATATTATCGAAAATTGTCTTGGGGGGGCATATCATGATTAGAAAGCCATTTCTCTTAAAAATTTTTGAAGCGGCAGATATGCAAAGGTGGAATGACAAGATACGTCCTGTTGAATTAAGAGAATTGGATAAGCAAGCGCATAAGATGATAATCGCTTACGTGTTAGGAAAATTCGAGAATGAAGAGAATAATAAGGACTTCGATTGGATCAAGATCATTGAGGGGGGTATTTTTGAATTTTTGCAACGGCTAATCGTTACTGATTTGAAGCCTCAGCTTTTTCACAAGATCAGGGACGACAGGGACAAATACAAGCAATTGAACGCTTGGGTTTATAAGCAGATCCAGCCCATATTGTCCCCACTAGGAAATGGCTTCTGCCGCAAATTCCAAGAATACTTCTCTAATCCAAAAGAAACGTTGAACAGGAGGATTCTGAGCGCTGCGCATTTCTATGCCACCAAATGGGAGTTCGACATAATCGAACGCGCAAATCCACACGGATACGAAATCGCAGAGATAAAGAGCGATCTTCAAGAGGAGCAAGAGAAATATTACGACCTCAAGGGACTCCAGCAACTAACGCTTTATAAAAATTTCAGGGATTTCGTCGACCTCTGCGGGGAACTCCGATTCCAGGTTAGATGGAGCCACCTCCACAGAGTTCATAGAACTTCCGTTTTAGGCCACATGTTTATAATCGCAATATTCAGTTACCTGTTTTCTCTTGAGATACAGGCATGCAGGAGAAGATGCATTAACAACTTTTATACGGGACTGTTTCACGATCTGCCTGAAGTCTTAACAAGGGATATAATTGATCCAGTTAAAAAATCCATAAAGGGTCTTAGTCCTCTGATAAAAAAATATGAAAAAGATGAAATGAGAGAGAAAATATACAAATTGATTCCAAAGAAATGGCATCCAGAAATGAAAATGTTTACCGAAAACGAATTCAAAGGAATCGTGTCCGTTAACGGCAAAACAGAAAAAAAGACCACAGGCGAAATTAACGCGAATTTTAATGATGATAAATATAATCCAAGAGACGGAGAAATAGTCGAAGCCGCGGACCACCTTGGTTCATTCATTGAAACCTATCTGGAAATGAAATCGGGAACTCCAAGTCCCGCGCTTGATAAAGCTCAAAATTCACTGAGAGAAAAATACAAAGGCAAGATAGTTTCTGGCATTAAAATCGGGGACATATATGCTGATTTCGACTGAAATGAAGCTCCTCGCTTATCTCTGACATCGTCATTTGGACTTACCTTTCATGTTGTTTTCCCGGGTCATCTCAAATTTTCATATCGATATGCAGCGCCACGTTTAAACATCGGTTTAAACATAATCTTATATAGTCATTTCCGAACCATTAATTATGCCGAAGATTAGAAAGGTGAAAACCAAATGCCTGACCAAAAATGGAATGAAAGAATATTCAAAAGCAGTGATCACTATCCCGAAAATTTACTTGCGACTTCTCAAGTGGAATCACGGAGATGAAATAAAATTCGACATCGATTTTGAAGACTCGGACAACAGGCACATTGACATAAAAAGGGTGATTGGGTAACAAATTGTGTACCTAATCTATGCCCTAAAGCGGCAGCAATTTAAAACGAATCCTGAATTTTCAAGCATATGTTGGGGTCTGTTAAGTTTGCTCTTGGTGTAGTTTTATCTATCTTTTTGTTGTTGTCGTGTTCGTTGCTTTTGTTGAACGCTGAAGCGGAGGCTTCGCTTGAAAAGCTCAATTTGGAGGACACGCTGATACGCATACAGACCAGCAGCGGAAATCCTGTTTTGGACGTTCAGTTGCTCGAGAACACTGACAATTGTTTCGTCAATTGTTACGCCATCCTCAGGATTCATCCGTACCAGGATATCACTCTTCCGGGCAAAGCCAATTCCGAATTCGACTGGAATTTCGTAAAGGAAAAGCCGTGCATGGAGGGACTTGTTTCCCATCATTTCGAGCTGCTTGAGACCACTGAGTACTCGGTCGAAGTCCCTGAATACGATAAAAACCTGGCCAATTCCACCTGTTACAATGTAGATAACACGACTTACGATTGCGAGGTCGAAAAGACCGTACAAACCGGCTCCCATTTGGAAACCAGATATAAGGACGAATACAAGCCTTTCGATTTCTGGGGAGAAACTCTCGAAGCCGGAAAGGACTACACTATTAAGCTTGTCGGGAAGAAGAAACCTCAGGTTGGGGAGAACAATGTCGACTGGATTCCCACGATTAAGGGATTCAAGCTCAAAGAATGGGAATGGTGGAATACTAGTTATAATAAGTGCATAAAAGTTACAAATTCCACTCTGGCAGATTTTCCAGCCGGATACGAGAACGAGTTCGCGTTCTCAAACTCCGACGTGGCCTATGCAGATTTCATGGCTGACTTTGCTGACCTGCGAATTACGAACGGAACTGACTGCAATTCAGACAGTGGAACGGAGATGTACTACTGGAGGCATCCATCTTGCAACAAAACAAATACTTCAGCGAACTGCACGATTTACATAAACATGACTTCGGCGAACCAGACCACGTTTTTGATGTATTACAACGCCTCTGGAGTTTCTGATGGTTCTAACGGGTGGTTAACATTCAGAGTTTTTGATGATTTCAACAGGGCTGATGGTTCCCCAGGAGGAAACTGGACAGAAAGGATGAGAGCAGTTGGCGCTTGTAGTTATCATTACAGCATTTCTGGCAATAAACTATACATCACTTATTATGGGGTAGGGAGTAATTGTTTATTATATTGGAACAAGCAAAATATCACGTATCCTCTAATTACCGAGTTTGAAAGCAATATCACAGGCGGCGGAACAGACCAATGGCATAAAACAGCATACGGCATGATATACAACCGTTCGAACGAATACATCCATATCAGCGGTTATGGTGTCAGGGACGACAGAGCAATAGTCGGCAGATACGATGGCAGTTGGAATACAACTTACGCTACATGGGACACGAGTCTTAATGAAAAATACAACATGAAATTTGAGTTTGTAGACGATGGTTCTAATGTTGATATTGATGTTTCAGGCGATTCATATCCTGCTATTGCTGAAACAAGCAGGTATTCCAGCATTCGTGGAGAAACCGTCGGGGATGGATATTCTGGAATTTATACCGATACTGTAACCTTATATCTCGATGATTTTAGGACAAGGCTATACATTTCAAATCCCCCCTCATGGACAGTCGGAGATGAAGTGATTAAATGCCCCTCAGACGACACTTACATAAATCAAAATACAGAATTCTTATATAATTTTTGTAACGTATCGGATTCCGGATCTATGGGCATCTTAATAATAAACGCCTCAAACATAGTTTTGGATTGCAATGGAATGACCTTAAACGGGACGGGATCTGGGACAGGCATTTACAACAAGGGTTTCCATAACTTCACAATCAAGGAATGCATTGTTCAGAATTACGAATCGGACATAAAATTTGACAATGATCTGATCGCTGAAGTGAAAGAATCTGTTTCTCATTATGAATAAAGGGTATTTAATACGCTTAAAAATAAATATCCTCCTATTAATTTAAGTGTAGATGAAAAGGTTGCTAGGCAGGTAATTAAGGAGGCCAATGTTTATGGACAGGATGGAGCACATAAAAAGCATGATCCCGGAAAACGTTGAATCGGTGCTGGACTTGGGATGTAATGACTGCTATTTAAGAGGATTTTTCCCGAAATATGTTGGCATTGATATGAATGAAAAATGCGATGTTAAGCAGGACTTACTGAAGGATTCAAAGCTAAAATTTCCCGATAAAAGCTTCGATATTGTCATTCTCTCTCAGATTATTGAACACCTGGTTTTTTTTGAAGAATTGATAAAGGAGAGCAAAAGAGTTGCGAGGAATTATATACTGGTCGGACTCCCCAATGAGTTTACTTATGATCAACGTTTAAGATATTTATTCCTAAAGATGGACCTTAAATTCGATTATCCATATAATCATAAGTATTTCTTCGATATCAAGCTCATCCAGAAGTTCACCCAGAGGTATTTTGGGAGATATGAGAAGCGATGGTTTCTATTCGGATCTATGGGAGGAAGGTTTATGCCCTTTAAGCTAAGAAATTTCCTAGCAAACCTCTATCCGAGCCTGTTTTCCAAGGAGGTCTATTACCTGATAAAAAAGAGTCCGGAAACGGAAATACAATAAAAGTTACGGCTTGACTTATCCGCATTAACCGCATCTTCTTTCCAGAATCCTTTTCAAGAATCCGGACAATTTCTCCGCATGAACGGCGAGAAAGACCCGGAAGAGCTCCCGAAATGGGTGAAGCTGGTTAACAAGATACTGGGCGAGAGATGATTTCTGAGCAAAAGCCTTTCCTTTCAGCGCAAAAGTATTTATGTCTGCAAAACCTTATAAGTATAAAGAGCAAAATAAACATAAGCACAGCGCATCGCGTTTTTGAATTGATTCCCTGCCCCCGCATAATCGGCAATGCGTGTTGCGTTGTGATTTAAAACATCAGGAGGTGCCAATCACATGGATCATGACGCACACGATTACTGGAAAAAAGTTGAAGGACAGTTAAGACTACTAAAAAAACATCCATCTATTTCAAAGAATAACATGAGACTGATTGTTGATTTTAAAGACATGGCTGTTTCTGAAGGTCTCAGTCCGGGAAGGATATTTAGGTATCTGTTCGACCTCAGGGTCATAGATGAGTTCCTAAAAAAGGACTTTCAAGAGGTCAATAAGAAGGATATCCAAGTTCTCGTCGGAAAGCTGGAATGTTCTAAGAGATTTTCCAGGTCAACTGTTAGAGATCTGAAAATTACACTAAGAAAATTCTACACTTGGCTTAGAGATACAAACGAAATACCAGAAGAGGTCAATTGGTATAAAACTTATTCAAAGTACAAAGCAATAAAGACTCCCGAGGACATGCTGACTGAGGAAGAAGTTCAGAAAATGATTGAATTTTGTAGCAACCCTAGGGATAAAGCATTCATTGCAACACTTTACGAGAGCGGATGCAGGATTGGGGAAATTTTACTGCTTAGAATTAACCAGATTAAATTCGATGAATATGGAGCTATATTGCTAGTGAATGGGAAGACAGGTTTCCGAAGGGTGCGTGTAGTTGCAGCAGTTCCCTACATTACCGAATGGCTCAATAACCATCCATTAAAAAACAATCCGAAAGAATACCTTTGGATCGGGAGGAATCTTACGAGATGGCACTATAATTCCATGCGAGATTGTCTTCGCAGAATAGCAAAAAGGGCAAACATAAATAAAAGGGTGAATCCGCATAATCACAGGCACAGCAGGGCAACTCATCTTGCCAACTATTTGACCGAGGCCCAGATGAAGGAATATTTCGGCTGGATTCAAGCCTCAAAGATGGCATCGATATATGTGCATCTCTCTGGAAGAGATGTGGATAATGCCATTCTTAACGTATACGGCATTAAATCCAAGGAAGAAGATAAAGAAACTTTGCTTAAACCGAAGAACTGCCGGAGATGCGGGGAATCGAATCAGGCGACGAACAAGTTTTGTGCCAAGTGCGGACTGGCGCTTGATGAGGAAGCCAGGATTGAAGTGATTAGAAAAACTATCGAGAGAAAAGAGGCGGACGACATAATGGATTATCTGGTTGATGATCCTGAGTTCAGAAAAATATTTTTGAGGAAAATATACGAAGCCAAGTCTCTCCGGGAAGCGACAAATCCGGCTAAATGACTCCCATGTCCTTCAAAATCGCCCAGGCGTAGGCAGGTCTCTGGTCGTAGACCAGCCTCCTGTAATCAGACGGCCCTTCGAGGACGATTCCGTTGCTGATCAGTTGAACTGCCTTTTCGAGGTTTTCCCTGCTGACATACTCCTCTCCGCTAGGAAGGTCTATGTACAGGGCGGTGCCTGTCACTCTTGACACTCTGAACTCTTTCCCGCTTTTAGTATGGCTCACAGAATTCTCCTGGTATCTTTGCTTTAATCTTTCCCAGTCCAGTGTTTTCATGGCACGAATAATCTACACGATTTTTCTTTTTCCATCAAACGCATAATGGGCGGTTTTCGTTGATTACCTTCTAAAATACCCTCCCGATATCAGGAACATGAGTTCTGAAAACAAGAAGAAAACTGTTCCTTTCGTGTGTCCCAGATGCCTTGCGGTCTATCGCCTGCGCATCCTGGAGACGTTCGGGACCCCGAAGTGCGATTACTGCGGGATTCCGCTCGAGAGGATAAAGAATCGGAGGTAAAAGATGAATCTGAACGACAAGAGTTTCGAAGAGCAGGTTTCGTATCTGAGGTCGCTGCTCGGATCGGGGAAGAATTCGCTGCTGGGGTATCTTGCGCTTTTCGCGTTCCGCCACCACGTCGCCTCGAAGCACTCCGCAAGGTTCACGCAGAAGCCCGTGCTCCGCTGGTATCTCGGCCAGCTCGCCAAGGAATACATCGCGAAATACTACAAGGAAGCGAAGACGAACCTAGAGAACTTCGCCCGCATCGGCCTTCTCGAGGCCAGGAGCGGGGACATGGAGGCAAGCGAGGAATTCCACCTGAACGAATCCGTTTACCCGGCGCTTCTGGACATCCTGAAGGAAATATTCGGCGAGGACTGCATCTCCAACGCGATATCGAGGGCGAAGTACTACAAGGACCCCGAACCGAGGAAATTCGGGAAACCGCCCGAAGACAATCCGGAGGTGAAAGAATGAAAGGTGAAGTCGAAAAGGTCTGGAAGAACGAGACAGAGGACGGACGGAAATACGAGGTCTTCCAGATAAGCGGGGAGCGCTATTCGCTCTGGGAAGAAAACTACCTGGACAAAATACAGGAGGGCCAGGCGCTCGAGTTCGATTTCAGGGAATCCGGGGATTTCAAGAACATAACGAAAATATACGGAGAACCGGACGGAAGCGAGCGAAATCAGGAATACGACGACAAGAGAGTCAAAAGAATCATCAAAATGAGCTGCCTGCGCTCTGCGAGCAAGGTGCTGACCGGTTCCAGGATTCCTTACGACAGCCGCGCCGACAAAACGATCGAAATCGCTAAGAGGTTCGAGAAGTACGTGGACGACGAGGGATTCGATGAACCCGAAGACTGAGGGAATATCCTTCAGGGCGAAGAGAATTTATCAGAAGGATCTCACCAGCGAATGCTGGCCCGTGCAGTTCTGGGGTCTTCCCTACTGCTCGGGATTCGGGGATTACGGACGGATGTGCGAATACCTCGCTTCCGAAGAATGCGGAGGCCGGGGAATCAGGAAGAAGATCCTGAGCGGACAATATCCACTGACTGGGCTCCCCGACGTTCCGGGAGAGGTGACAGGATGAAGAAAAAGCTGCCTTCCATGGAAGGAAAATACGAACTGAAGGATTCTCATTTCGACGGTTACGAATACAAGGGATACAACGTAAAAACGAATCTGGTCGTAGAAGGCCAGTACGAATACAAGCCGCTGACGCTTTCGGCTCCCGTCGAGGTCTACAGGGCCTTCAGAAAGCTCGAGAGCAGCGACAAGGAAAGATTTTACTCCGTCCTCCTTGATGCCAAAAACAAGGTGATAGGTGTCGAAATGGTGAGCCAGGGATCTCTCGGTTCTTCTCAGGTCCATCCCAGGGAGGTCTACAAATCCGCCCTTCTCGCATCCGCCGCCTCCGTCATCTTCGTCCACTGCCATCCTTCGGGCGATCCAGAGCCTTCCGGTTCCGACCGGATGATTACGAGCCAGCTCGAGGAAGCGGGAAACCTGCTCGGAATCGAGGTCCTGGACCACGTGATAATCGGAAGGGACGAATTCTACAGCTTCTCCGACAAGGGCGAGCTGTTTGCCAATATCAAGGAAAAAGCCAAAGAGGAGCAAAAGGGGTGATACTGAGTGTACAAAAATCGGAAGGAGCTTTCCGTTCAGGAAACCATGAAAAGATATCCTAGGATTACGGCTCACGTCATTGCGGAATCCCTGGGCTACGCCACTCCCTCCTGCGCCGCTAGAATTCTGAAAGACGCCAGGGAAGGAAGGGAAAACTGCTGCGAATGGATTTATTCCTGCTACGACCGGAATCCCCTCCGGGCGGTCCAGGATTCCATCAAGAACAGGCATTACCACGAGGGTTTCATGGCGGAATACAAACTGGCGAAAAAACTCGTGGACCGGGCGATAGAAACCGGGGAAGAACCTTTGTTGGGGAGCTGGTTTTGAAGCGCTTGAGAATTTATGAGATCCCAATGCGTCTTAATTTAATGCCCTTGAACGGGGAATTTTAATGGCTTGAAAAAAATAAGGTGATTCATGTGGCTAAATTCGAAACGAACGGCAAAGACCTGTACATAGACGACAAAAAAGTCCTGCGCGGATGGGAATCCTTTACGGGCTGGTACTGGTTCGCCATCGAGAAGGACAGGGAACAGCTAAGCGATTTCGGAGACGGGAAAGGAGTTCCTGACACGATCTGGTTTGGCTACGTCCAGGGCCTTGAGGACGAATGGGGCTATTTTTCGCAGGCTGAAATCGAGAGGCTGAAGCCTAAGACGTGGGAGATACCAAAGAAGAATTTGGTTTATTCTGGGAGGAGAAACTAAATATTAAATAATGAAATTTATAACCCACGTTCCGCACTTAGAGATGTGCATTTTTCGAATTAATCCAT
>CAZIMJ010000233.1:0-8922 GCA_964540205.1 uncultured Eubacteriales bacterium
CCGGCGGTAAAGTCTGCGTTGGCTTGGTGGACTTCCACTCCGCCCATCCGCAGGATACCCATCATTCTCAATGTCGTGGGATAATCTCTCTGTGTTTTAGGAATGACAAAAGCAAAAGGCTGCCCCTCTTCTCTTTTTTCGATGCCATCCTTGCACATCTTGTAGAAGTTGAACAGAAAATCTTCCTTGTGGAGATATACTGTTTTGACAAGACTCATGGATAGGACGAGTTCATAGTCTACGATATCTCTCAATCTCCACCAGCCTCCCGGCCAGGGATCAGGAAACTGCATCCGCTTTTCTATGTATTCGTTGGATACCTCTGTGGGGTCTATATAGATTGGAGCCGCAACTCTCACCGACGCAATTTCACTGAGAAGACCTATCGAGTTGTGGAGCCAGGACGTGTCGTCACACGCCCCGATCCACCATCCGGTAAAGCTTCTGTCATAGACTACCCCCGAGTGTCCCTCCTTCTGCAGGTCAAAGGCCATGTTTGTTCCACACAGGGCCACGCCCCTCCAGACAAGAGGATGTATGGTCGGTACAGGGGGATTCATGAATGGAGGCACAAAAAGGCGTGCACCCGTGGAGCCCATCTGGTGTTCGTCAATGTGGACCTGAGGGATCCAATCATGGTAGAGAACCTTGGTCACGGCCTGAGTTTCCGGGAGGTTGAACATGAACCAGTCGCGGTTGTTGTCATGGCCGGCATAGTGATGATACAACCAAGGCATCGAGTCGCCTTCATATTTTGTGCCCACATATTTCCTGAACCACTCTGTGACCATCTGATGGCCATCCGGGTTGATATGGGGGGAGAGAATAACGATCACATCTTTGAGTATTTTGTCTGCATCGAACGGCGTTTTTCCTGTGACCAGGTTGTAAGCGAATTCCAGAGACATTTGCGAGGCGCCGATCTCTGTTGCATGTTGAGAGCAGGTAATGCAAAAGATCGCCTTGCCCTGCTTCGCCAACTGTTTAGCCTCTTCGGGATTCAGGTCTCTGGCATCACGCAACCTTTTGGTGATACTCCTGTACTCATCGAGCCTTGCCATATTTTCTTCTGCGGTGATCACGGCCAGAATCATGGGTTTTTTCAGAACGGTTTCTCCGATCGTCAAGACTTTGATCTTCTCAGATTCCGAATCGAGTTTTTTAAAATAGGCGAGAATCTGGTCATAATCAGCGAGTTTATGGTCTGCTCCGACTTTGTGGCCGAGAAATTCCTCGGGGGAAGTCTGTGCCACTAAATAGGAAGAAGCAAGAAACAGAATTAGAAGGCCGATGGAAAGAGTCTTTTTGTTCATGAAGTCCTCCTTTTATTAAAGTCAAAGAAGATTTTCTATCACCATCACTTATCCCTGTCAAGCCCTAATCTGGATTATTCATAAAAGGAGCTGACAAATTTTTAATTTAAAAAGCATTCAATATCTTATTGTCAGCTCCTTTTATGAATAATCCATCTTCCATTTACTCAATTTCTATTCGACTAAACTCTGTCAATAAACATGCGAAAACTTAAAAAGAGGTGGATTGTGATATGGCTTGGCCATCTTGTCTGATTTTGCCTGCTTGTCTTGTTTATCATATTGACAAATTAACCATATAACGTTAGGATTTTCAGGGTGAAACATGAGAAGAAATAACGGGATAAAAAAATCCGGCCTAATAATTGTGCTGACATGTTTGATATTAGCGCCTTGTGTTTTGGCTCAGCAGCAGGAACCACAGGTGGACCTCCCCGAAACTGTTAAAAAAGGCAGTTTGTCGGGAAAGCTGCAGATCGGTATCCACTATGGTCCCTGGACCCTCAAGCCATTTTCCAACTACTTTGAAGACGAGCTCCTCCGGGAGATAAGCAAAGAGATCAGGGAACGTGTGAACAATGCCATTTTCGGTGGCATTTCATGGGGAGGCCTGGTCACCGACTATGACGATGAGCTTGTTTTCGGCACGAGCGGTCACAATATCGGCGTCGAGATCAGGTTCTATCCGAAAGGACCAGAGGGTTCTTTCAGCCTTGGTTTTTCGGTCGAGCGGACAAAAATAAAGATCAATGCGGAAGGCCCCATTAATCAATACTACATTGAGGGCGCATCCTCCACTGTCGAAGGATTGGGCTACATCACAGCGGATCCTCTTACGATGAATTTGAGTTTTCGTTGGGACACAAACCCATCATGGAGAGTATCCCCCTATTTTGTCGTCGGTTTTGGTCTGGCCACACTGCTCGGCGAAGTGGGCTATGAATGGACAGGCAGTTATCAGTACAAAAACATAATCGAGCAAACCGACGGATCCGATATTCTGACCCTGGAGGAAGTTGAGTGGCAGATCGAAGAAAATATTCCCAACACATTTTATCTTTTCCAGTTAAATGTTGGAGTACGTGCCCGAATAACACCTAATTTTTACATCAATGGAGAGATCGGATTTTGGAACGGTACGGTGTTTCGTGCCGGTGTGAGTTATGGATTTTAATGTTTCATAGATTTGACCTGAGGTTATAATGTTCTTTGACCTGGATTATTCAGACCGTGCTAGATGGGGAGCTAGCGGTGCCCTGTCACCTACAATCCGCTACAGTAGGGTCGAATTCCTTGCCGAGGCGGGACTTTTTCTGTTTAGTGTCCGTGTAAGTGGTGATGACGGTACGGGTCCTGCGCAAAGAACGCTCTGTAAACCCCGTCAGGACCGGGAGGTAGCAGCGGTAGCAGGGCCGTCTCTTGTGCTGCAGGTTTGCCTTGCCTGAGCTAACTGCACAGATAACGCAGGGGGAGTACTGTCGGAGCCGGGTGCACGGTCTATATAATATATTATTTTTTCATAATAAGGAGGGTCTGTACATGAAGATTCATAAAACTCTGATTCTACTAGGTCTTTTTCTTTTTTCTTCAGCGTTTCTCTTTTCCCAGGCTCAAAAACAGGTGGATCCTGTGAACTGGCGGGAATTAATCCCTTTTCTCATTGATATTCCAGGATTTGAAGCTGATGGCGAACCGGAAGGATCAACCGTAACGATGGGGGATTACAAAGTTTCTCAAGCTGAAAGAGACTATTCTTCCGGCGACAAAGCGCTCCAAATATCGATCGTTGATGGGGCGTATGCCCAAATGGCTTATGCCGGAATCAAAATGGCTATGAACTTTGAAATGGACACTTCTGAGGAATACGTAAAAAAAGTTACCATAAAAGGGTTTCCCGGCATCGAGAAATATGAATATGAAGACAAAGATGGGCAAGTAATACTTCTCGTTGCAGATAGATTCGTGGTTCAACTTGAGGAAGATAACGCTCCTGATACCTCTGAATTGAAGAAAATTGCGGAAGTGCTGGATTTGGAGGGGCTAGCAAAATTAGCGAAATAACACTCCATTAACTAGCAGAGTAATTGGTGGGCATTTGCTATTCGCTTCCGTATGGCGATGCCATACGGGCAGAGGCTCTCACATTGGCCGCAATTCTGGCATGAGGTGGCCCTCTCTCCGGGCATTAAGCTTTTGTAACCTCTTTTCGCCCGGTCATACTTTTCATATCCTTCATAATAGGCCAAATACCGGAGGATTGTCGTTGTCTTGACTCCTTCGGGACAGTGCAACTCACATTGTCCACACATATGGCAGTAGTCTTTGGAATTTTCGGCGACATAGCGGTAGAGGGCGCTCTGCTCTCGAGCAGTCAGAGGATGATGAACCACAGCGAGGTCCTCTTCCATCTGCTCGAAGGTCAACATTTCAGTCACGACCGAAGCAATATTCGTATTGGAAAGAACCCATTTCAGCATGATCTGGAAGATCGAGCTGTCTTCTGTCTTATAAGTCTCAAGATTCTGCCTTTTTCCTGCAACTTTCAGCGTCTTCATGGCGATGATACCCACATCTTTGGATCTTGCCAGAGAAATGAGCTGCCTGATCCCGCTGGTGCCCAGGTAGTCGTCATAAATCTCGATATTCTGCTCTTCATCCGTATCTTCGATGTCAAACACGTTGTATCCCAATTGAACCATGTTGTAGTGGCCGCATTCGATGGCTTTTTTTACGACTTTATGATGGTTGGAATGACAGGAGATGCCCGCAAACCTGAATTTTCCCTGTTTTTTCATTTTATCGTAGGCTGAGAGGACTCTCTCATCCGTCAGCGTCTCTTCATTCTCCACGCCGTGGATGAGGAGGACATCGATATGATCCGTTTGCAGCCTCTTTAGGCTACTCTCCACGGATTTAAGGATCGTCTCCTCGTTCCAGTTCCTTCGGGCATGAAACTTGGTCCCCACGTAAACCTTATCCCGACCCATCTCTTTAAAGAGGAGTCCGATCGCTCTTTCGCTGTTCCCGTTCGAATAGGAGTGGGATGTATCGATGTAATTGACTCCACGCTCTACAATCTGAGTGAGAATAGCCCAATCTGGCATGGGGCTTCCCCCGAGTGAGATCTCTGAGATTTGGAGGTCTGTTCGTCCCAGCCTCCGGTAGAACATCTCGCCTTTTTTTATACGATCCGTTTGATCATGGATTGCCAGCAGTTTTGTTGAAAGAAATGGCGCTGAAAAAGTACCGAACGCTAGACTTTTCAGGAATTTCCGTCTGTTGGTTATTGCCATGTTCTGCCTCCAATCCATATGTCTCTAGACTATTTATAAAAAATGTCGATACAAATCATAAATTTTTAGTTTGAGGTATTCTATACTGTTGCTACTAAAAATTCCAATGGGAACATAGTTTCCCATGTCTAATATATTCTTAATCGACATATTTTACCCTTCGGGCGCCGACCCAACCTACCAGCTGATCTCACTACAGCGGCTTCGATGCAGCCCAATCGCAGTAGTTCACTACAGCATCATGGGCCACTTCCTCGCCGCTACAGCAATCTCAACTCGTGAATAGTCTTGAATAAATTATTGGGGAATCATTTGAAGACTATGTAGGATGCTTTGGATCTTTTGTTTAGCCGGATCGTCAAGAGGTTGGAGTGGAAGGCGGCATGGGCCACCGAAGAAGCCGATTCGGTCAAGGGCATATTTGATGGCCGGGATACCATGCTCCACCGTAAGGGCCTGGTTGAGTGGGACGAGGTCATGCTGGAGCTTTTTAGCTTCCTTCCACTGTTGAGAGAGGGATAATCCATAAAGCTCGATGCAGAGTGATGTGGCGACATCCGAGAGAGCGAGTACACCACCGCAGGCTCCCATCATAATTCCGGGGAAAAGCATGCTTGCCGCTCCTAGGAGATAGTCGAAATTCGGGTCCAGGTGGGGGATGATCCTATCGAGAAAAGCCATGTTTCCAGAACTATCCTTAATTCCGGCAATGTTCTCATGTTTGGAAAGTTCACAAAGAAGCTCTGGAGATAGGGCTACTCCGGTGTAACGAGGGATATGATAGATGATCAGGGGGACTTTGACGTTGTCAGCGATCGTCAAGAAGTGCTTTTTGAGAGCATCCGTCGTCATCAATGCCTTAAAATAGCTTGGCGTCCGGATCAAAGTTGCGTCAATGCCCAAGTCCTCCATTCGTTTGGAAAATTCCAGTGTGATCTTGGTGGACTCTTTGGCTGTCCCTACGATGATGTGTTTGTCTGCAGCAGCCACTTCTTTGGCCGATCGCACCAGCTCTTCCACCTCATCATCCGTGAGATATACGCACTCGGCAGTCGAACCGGATATAACATATCCGGACAGGTCAAACTCATTGTATTTCTGGATATTTTCCTTGAGCTTTTCGGTATAAACAGCCTCGTCTTTGAACGGGGTGGTAAGAGGTGCATAGATTCCTTTAAACCTTTTATCCATACCTGATGCCTCCTTTCACTCTCTATTCGATGGATATTAAACTTTGAGTTTTGCCCATCCCTTATACATCTCGTTTTTTGCCCTTAAGTCTTAATTTCTCGATCTCTTTGAGTTCCGGATCTTTCATGCCGAAATAATGACCTATTTCGTGCGTGACAACTTCCACCACTTTTTCTCGTATCTCCTCGTTTGAAGAGCAAATTCGTTCGATGGGCTCCTGGTAGATCACGATAACATCCGGGGGGAGATTGCCATAGAAAGGACCACGGTGTTTATAAGGAACACCATGATAGAGTCCAAAGATCAAGCTGTAAGGAGAGCTTCCCGTTTGTTCGTAGACTTCTCTCGAGGGGCAGTCCTCAACTATAACAGTCACATTATCGAGCTTCTCTTTAAATGCCTCAGGGATCTCTTCAAGAGCTTCTTCAACGAGCTCCTCGAATTTCTTCTTGTCCATGGCTGATCGAACCGTTCCTATTTCTCGATTCCTTCCCGCGCTTGAACACCCTTGCGATAGTAGTGTTTGGTCTCTTTCATTTCTGTCACCAGGTCCGCTCTCTTTACCAGAGAGCCGGGAGCGTATCTTCCGGTCAAGATCACTTCGATGTTTTCCGGTTTCTTGTCCAGAAAATCGTGAACGTCTTCCTCGGTGATGAGTTTAAAATGCATGGCTACGTTGATCTCATCCAGGATGATGATGGTGTATTTTCCCGAGAGCATGGCCTCAGAGCATTTTTTAAGACCGGATTTGGCCCTCTTGAAATCCTCTTGGTCCGGGTCTTTAGTCACATGGATGAAGCCCTTGCGGCCGAATTGTTCAACTTTAATCCAAGAAGATAATTTGCGGATCGAATGCAGCTCACCGTAATCCTGCCCTTTGAGGAACTGGCCGATGTATGTCTTTAAACCATGGCCTGCAGCTCTGAGGGCAACGCCGAGGGCAGCTGTGGTCTTTCCCTTTCCTGTGCCCGTGTAGACCTGGATGTATCCTTTAAACGTTTTTTCCGATACATTTCCAGCGTTTTTTGTCTTGGTCATCTGCCTAACTATATTTTAATCGTTTAACCTAGTCAACTGCTGCCTCTTTACGAAGTTTATTCACGAGTCGAGGTCACCGCAGCTGCAAGGCAGCGGCCTATGAAGTTTGGTTGGTTAGGTCGGGTCGGTAGTGTACTACCGCCTAACGTAGGCTGCAACGACGCAGCTGCCGACCCAACCTAACCCGGTGAAATCGGCGGGTAGATTGGGTCGCCGCCCGAGGGGTAAAAAAATGTCGATTAAAAATAAACGGGCATAGGAGAGGGACTATTCTAAGTGTTTTTTAGATTTAATGGATTATTGTGATAAAGCGTTGGAGGAATATATATCGACATTTTTTTATGAATAAGCTTTATGTTATAATCTGCGGCATGTTAAGCACAAAGCTGGTGGAAGAGAGTCCGGATTTTGTCAGGCAAAAGATGGCTCTTCGGGGGATAGAGGTTGACCTCGATGAATTCTTGAGTCTCAGCCAAGACCGGAAGGCCATGCTGCGTCGGATCGAGGACCTCCGTTACGAACTGAACAAGACCTCTAAACAGATCGGCCTGATGAAAAAAGCAGGGGAGGACGTCACCGATATCATAGTTGCAATGAAAAAGATCTCGGATGAGATCAAGAGCATAGATGATGAGTACAAGGATATCGAGGTCAAGTTGCAAAACCTGTTTTTGAACATCCCCAATATCCCTCATGAATCTGTTCCCGAGGGATTGTCTTCGGATAAAAATGTGGAGGTCCGCACTTTCGGGGAGAAACCCACGTTCTCCTTCCCTGTGAAACCACACTGGGAGCTCGGAAAAGACCTAGGGATTCTCGATTTCGAGCGGGCCTCAAAGATTGCGGGTTCTCGATTCGCCATCTATTTGGGTGCCGGGGCACTTCTGGAAAGGGCGTTGATCAATTTTATGCTCGATATCCATACAAGGGAGAGAGGATACACAGAGGTCATCCCGCCTTTTATCGCCAATGCTGAAAGCCTGATCGGGACCGGGAATCTTCCCAAGTTTGAGGAGGATCTCTTCAAGATCAGGGGCCAGGAGTGGTACTTGATCCCCACCGCTGAGGTCCCTCTCACGAATATGTACAGAGAGGAGATCCTTGATTCATCCATCCTCCCCCAGAGGTTTGTGGCATATACACCGTGTTTCAGGAGTGAGGCCGGCTCTTATGGGAAAGACATCAGGGGATTGATCCGTCAGCATCAATTCAACAAGGTCGAACTGGCGAGTTTCACCCATCCCGAAAAATCTTACGAGGAATTGGAAAAGATCACGGCAGATGCGGAAGAGATACTCAAAAGACTGGGGTTGTGCTACAGAGTTGTGGTTCTTTGTACGGGGGACATGGGTTTTGCTGGGGCAAAGACTTATGACCTGGAGCTCTGGATGCCTCACAGGAAGAAATTCCTGGAGATCTCCTCATGCACCAATTGCGAGGATTTTCAGGCCAGGCGAGCAAACATCCGGTTTCGAAGGCAACCGAAGTCGAAGCCCGAATTTGTCCACACACTGAATGGTTCGGGTGTAGCTCTGGG
This sequence comes from uncultured Eubacteriales bacterium, assembly GCA_964540205.1. Lineage (GTDB taxonomy): Bacteria > Acidobacteriota > Aminicenantia > Aminicenantales > Aminicenantaceae > WTAW01. The sequence continues at coordinate 8,373 of CAZIMJ010000233.1, forward strand.
GAGAACAGTGAGCGCTTTACTCGAGAGTTACCAACAGGAGGATGGTTCTGTCCTCATCCCTGAGATTTTACGACCATACATGGGTGGCATGGACCGGATTACTCCGGCGTAGAAAATGTTAGAATAACAATCCCTGCGAAAAGGAAGTGCGGAGGGATGGCCGAGAGGCTGAAGGCGGCGGTCTTGAAAATCGCTTCACGAGCAATCGTGACGGGGGTTCGAATCCCTCTCCCTCCGTTTTTATTTATTATCCTGAACTCTTCATAAAAAACATCGATGAGTATAATAAGATTCTTCTTGAAAAGTTTTTTCAACAATGTCAGGATAAAGTCCTGACATTGTTGAGTAAAAAGCATCGATGTTTTTTATGAAGAGTTCAGGTGGAGAGGTGCTGGAGTGGCTGAACAGGATCGCCTGCTAAGCGATTGTGCCGACTAAAATCGGTACCGTGGGTTCGAATCCCACCCTCTCCGCCATTTTGTTCCATACGTTTATGAAAATAAGAACTATCACGACCGGATTTAATCTCAAGGCTCCCATTCAAGAGAAA
>CAZIMJ010000234.1:0-2815 GCA_964540205.1 uncultured Eubacteriales bacterium
AAAGTAGACACCGATTCCGGTCGAAAGTAGCCACTTTTTCCTGGGTTCCGGAATTACTGGTGACTGAAGCGGCGCTGGATAACTTTAATGTTGTAAGCCATCATATTCCTTCTAGCCTAATTAGGAGGAGAAGATGGCACAAAAGAGGTTATCAATGCGTAAAGCCAAAGAGATCCTGCGGCTGAGACATGAGGCGAAGCTTTCCTATCGAGCTATAGCGCGGGCCTGTTCTGTAAGCAAAGATACTGTAAGAGACTATCTGTGCAGGGCGTCGGAAGCGGGTTTGAGCTGGCCTTTGCCAGAGGAGCTTTCGGAGGAGGACCTGGAACGGCAGCTTTATCCTGTGGAGATTGATCTTGGAGGGAAGCAGACACTTCCCGATTGGCCTGAGATCCATCAGGAGCTTCGTAAGAAAGGAGTCACACGTCTGCTTTTATGGGAAGAATACACAGCGGGCGAACCTAATCCCTACGGCTATTCCCAGTTTTGCGAGCTCTACAATCGTTGGGCCAAGAAACTGGATCCTGTGATGCGTCTGAGCCACAAGGCCGGCGAGAAGCTCTTTGTCGATTATGCGGGTCTTACCATGGCCTATTTTTGCCGGGAGACCGGAGAGAGGCGTGAAGCCTCTGTGTTTGTAGCGACTCTGGGTGCCAGTAGTTATACCTATGCCGAAGCCCAGGAGTCACAAGCTATGAAATCGTGGATTGGAGGCCATGTGCGGGCGTTTGAGTTTATTGGCGGTGTGACTGAGATACTGGTTCCTGATAATACGAAAACAGCAATCACTTCTCCCTGCCGATATGAGCCAGATGTGAACCCCACTTATCAGGATATGGCCGAACATTACGCTACGGCAGTTATTCCTACTCGAGTCCGACATCCCAGAGATAAAGCCAAAGTGGAAACAGGAGTGCAGGTGGTGGAGTACTGGGTCATAGCTCCTTTGCGGAAAAGGCAGTTCTTCAGTATTGAGGAGATTAACCAGGCGATAAGAGAGAGGCTCGAACTTCTCAATAACAGAGAGATGCGCCATCTGGGAAAAAGCCGGAAAGAACTGTTTGAAGAGCTGGATAAGCCGGCTCTGAAGCCCTTGCCTGAAAGAGTGTATGAGCTGGCCGAGTGGAAACGGGCCAAAGTCTCCATCGATTATCATGTCGAATACTCCGGTCATTACTACAGCGTGCCCTATCAGCTTATCCACAAGAACGTCGATATTAGGGCTACGGAAAACATTGTTGAGGTTTTTTTGAAAGGGAAAAGGGTTGCCTCCCATAAAAGAGATGACACGAAAGGCCGACACTCTACACTGCCAGAGCATATGCCGGAGGCTCACCGGAAATACGCCGAATGGAACCCGGAACGTTTTATTCGCTGGGCAGAGAAAAGCGGGTCGGCTACCGCCCAGATGGTGAAAGCTCTCCTCTCTTCCCGCCGGCATCCTGAACAGGGCTACCGCTCCTCCCTTGGTCTTTTGCGTCTGGAATCACGTTATGGAAAAGACCGGCTGGAGGCTGCCTGTCATCGAGCTCTTTCCTTTGGACTTCATTCCTATAAAGGCGTTAAAAACATCCTGGAAGCAGGACTGGATAAAGTCACACTGGAAGAACCGATCACAGTCACTCCGAAAACCCATGTCAATATCCGCGGGACCAAATACTACTCGTGAAGGTGAATGGAGAGATGATGAGAGAAAAGATCGTTGCTTGTAGGGCATCTGAGGGCCTCGTTTTTCGTCACTGGATGCCTTTGAGCATGAAAAGAGGAGAAAGATTATCGCACAAGGCAAATCAAGGAGGAATGAACGATGCTTAGAGAGCCTCTTATGTCGAAACTCACCTCGATGAAACTCTGGGGCATGCTGGAAGGCCTACGGGAACAGATAGAGAACCCGCAATATAAAGAACTCTCTTTCGAAGAACGCTTGGGGCTGATCCTGGATCGGGAATGGAATCTGCGGCAGGACCGGGGACTCAAACGCCGCCTCCAGATTGCACGGTTCAGAGAAGCGGCGGTTATGGAAGACCTGGAACTCTCCACGAAACGAGGTCTGGATAGAAGCCAGGTACTCTATCTAGCCCAGGAAGATTGGATCCGCCAAAAACTTAATGTCATCATCACAGGCCCTACAGGAGCTGGGAAAACCTATTTAGCCTGCGCCTTAGGTACTGCAGCCTGTCGGAATCACTTCTCTGTCCGCTATTTTCAGATGTCCCGCTTGCTGCAAAAAGTGACCCTCTCTCAAGCCGATGGGTCCTATCCAAAGTTACTCAACTCCCTGGCAAAAGCTCATCTTCTCATCATAGATGACTGGTTGAGGACTCCGCTCTCTAAATCTCAAACAAACGACATCCTTGAGATAATCGAAGACAGATATAAACTGAGCTCCACCATATTGGCCACTCAGGTCCCTTTGACCGACTGGCATGAAAGAATGGCAAGTCCTACGCTTGCCGATGCGATCATGGACAGGGTTGTTCATAATGCCTATAGGCTTGAACTGAAAGGAGAATCAATGAGAAAACAAGTATCAAACTTGACTCATGATAGCCACAAGGAGGTATAATGAAACCCCAGCGTCGCTTCGCTCCGACAGGTGGCGAGTTTGCTCCGGAATCAGTGGCGAGATTCATCGGAATACGCATTTATCCCTGTATCCTTGAGAAAAAAGGAGCGCTCTTGCTGCATGATATATCGAGTAATATCCTTGAACAGTAGGCCATTTGTATTTCCCGTCGGATATACCAAGCTTTGCTTCTTCAAGATCTTCAGAAGCAGATGACAATTCTTTCTTGACGAATTTCGGGGCCTTTGG
>CAZIMJ010000235.1:0-1764 GCA_964540205.1 uncultured Eubacteriales bacterium
GGTAGATAACTACAGCTGCATCCTTTGCGCCTTGCCTCTACGGCGACCTCGACTCGTGAATAATTCAGGTAAAAAATTTGAGGCTCTTCATTTTTTTTATGCGGCAAATCAACATTTAAATTGAATTTAATATTGGAAATGAAAAAAGGATCCATAAGATGAAAAACACAAAAAAAGTTTTGGAAAATACGATGAGGCGATGCAGGGAAAGAGACATCATTATCCCGACTTATGAGGAAATGGCGCACCCAGATAAGATTCCTCAAGGCATCAAGGATGAACTAAAAAATGTCGGCCTTTGGGATCTCCATTCAAGGAACCTTTTCAGGATTACATGGAAGAATGATCCTGTTGAATTCGGGGGGGGATTCGGAGCGGTAAATCATTTGGAAATCCCATCGGAACTGTCCGGAGTAAAAGCCCGCATTATCATACTGATCGGTAAATATTTTCCCACCGGTTCGCATAAGGTTGGCGCCACATTCGGTCCTCTGGTTGAAAAAATGGTAAGAGGATCTTTCGATCCCACACAACACAAAGCGTTATGGCCATCAACCGGGAATTACTGTCGCGGAGGAGCATACGACTCCTACCTGCTTGCCTGTCCGAGCATTGCTGTTCTTCCTGAAGGGATGTCAAAAGAAAGGTTTGAATGGCTAGAAAAAATCGGCGCTGAAATCCATGCGACTCCTGGTTCTGAAAGCAATGTCAAAGAGGTCTATGACAAGACCTTTGAGCTTAAAAGAGAACGGGCGGATGAGATTGTCGTTTTGAATCAGTTTGACGAGATTGGAAATGCCATCTGGCATTATGTGTGCACCGGGCAAGCGATAGAGGAAATCTATGAGAGCGAAAAAGAAGGGGATCAGAGGTTGAGCGCACTCTTTCTGACACAGGGATCAGCGGGGACATTGGCTTCGGCTGACTATCTTCGAGAGAAATTTCCTTTATTAAAGGTTTGTGCGGGAGAAGCCTTGCAGTGTCCGACACTCCTTTACAACGGATATGGTTCCCACAGGATCGAAGGGATTGGGGATAAACATGTGCCCTGGATACATAACCTAAAGAACATGGATATGGTCGCAGGAATCGATGATGAAGTTTGTATGAGGCTTGTCCGGCTATTCAATGAGACCGAAGGAAAAGAATACCTCAAATCCAAAGGGATATCTCCGGAAACGGTAGATAAGCTAGAACTTTTGGGAATCTCATCCATAGCTAACCTTGTTGGTGCGATCAAAATGGCGAAATATTACGAGATGAACGCAGAGGATATGATCTTTACCGTAGCGACAGACTCCATGGAGCTCTACCAGAGCAGGATTGAAGAACTGAGGAGAGAACGAGGGATGTATACGGATTATCAGGCTGCTGTTGATTGGGATAGCTGCTTGATGAACATTACTACCGACCATATGCTAGAGCTGAGCTACTGGGATAAGAAGAGAATGCACAACCTCAAATACTTCACCTGGGTGGAACAACTGGGGAAGGATGTCGATGAACTTGACAGACAGTGGAATGACGAAAATTACTGGAATGAAAAATATCAGTCTCACAAAGAATGGGACGTTCTCATCCGAGAATTCAACGATAAGACAGGATTACTCGAAAAATATAAATAGGAATGGATTAATAAATGGGAAAGCTCATATTTCGGATTACCCGTTGTTAAAAGGTATTCAGGTTATGGTAGAAAAAAAACTAGAAAGAATAAGCACAGTCCGTAAGTTGAATTTTCGTGCGGGATAGTTTATACAGTGT
>CAZIMJ010000236.1:0-1688 GCA_964540205.1 uncultured Eubacteriales bacterium
AAATTAGATGGTTGGACAAATGAGAACGATTATTAGAACTTGAGGTGGGATTAATTTCCTAAGTGATAATAGATTCTCTTACAACAAATTTTTTCCTTAATCAGATTATTATTTTCCCTCAAAACAAGAATTTTGTCAATAAAAATATCTCATGAAAAGAGTCTTCTTGCTATATATTTATGTTTTAGGTATAATATTTTTCAAACATCAGGTAAGAAATAGTCAAAGCGAATTGTTTTTCCCACCCGAACGATAATATCCTCTGACATTCATCCCCTCATGTTTTAAACCAACTATAAAGGTTATCAAATGAATTTCAATGAATTAAAACTCGATTCCAGTCTCCTACAGGGGATTGCGGATAGAGGCTATAAAGAAATGACGGCCGTCCAAGAACAAACCTTAGTTATAACCTTGGGGGGAAAGGATGTGACTGTTCAATCCCAAACAGGAACCGGTAAAACCGCAGCTTTTCTGATCACTCTTTTTGAGCGGATGAGTCAGAGTGGCGCGCCCCAAGGAAAAAAAGCCCTGATCATTGTCCCAACCCGAGAACTGGCCGTACAGATAGAAAAAGAAGCCTTGCTTCTGAACCGCCATATGGGATTCACAATCGGCAGCTTTTTTGGAGGAGTGGGTTATACGAAACAATTGGCTTCATTGAAAAAAGGCCTGGATATAGTCATCGGCACGACGGGAAGGTTGCTGGATCTAAGTAGGCGGGGCCATTTAAACTTGAGAGACATCAAATTTCTGGTCATCGATGAGGCCGATCGTTTGTTCGATATGGGATTCCTTCCGGACATCAAAAATTTGCTTCAAAAGATGCCTCCCCGCAATAAACGGCAAACCATGCTTTTCAGTGCAACGTTGAACCGAGTATCCCAAAGAATCGCCGCCGAATATTTGAATAATCCCGTGCCTGTTGAAGTCACCCCAGACAAGTTGACAGTCGATAGTATTAGTCAAGAAATCTATCATGTGAAAAGCCATATCAAAATGAATCTCATGTTGGGGATTCTTAAAGCTCAAGCTCCTCAGAACGCCTTGATTTTCACGAATATGCGGCATGCGGCACTTCGACTGTCCAAGAAACTGCAAATCAATGGCTTCCGCTCCCAATATCTAACCGGAAACCTGCCCCAAAGCCAAAGACTAAAGATCATGGATAATTTCAAGGCAGGAAAATTCGCGATTCTCGTCGCAACCGATGTTGCCTCCCGCGGACTCCAGATCGACGACCTGGAAATGGTCATCAACTATGATATTCCCCAGGATTGTGAAAATTATGTGCATCGGATCGGGCGGACAGCCCGCGCGGGAAATTCCGGAAAAGCCATATCATTGGCCAGTGAAGGCACAGCCGGTCACCTCGAGGCTATCGAATCATATATCGGCATGAAGATACCAGCTCTTGCAGCAGACTTTGAGCTCTTTGAGACCGACTCGAGCGAAGGCTACAGGATCGGGACGACATATCGGAAGCATGGATCAAGGCACAACTCATAAGATATTATTAAGTCAGCTTTGACTGTTACTCCTTATTAAAGATTTGACTCTTCCTCCACAAATTTATATTCTATCTTCATCAAAGAAGGGGCCAATGACAATTAAGTGTCCTAAATGCAATACAGACAATCCTTCTGATTCCAAGTATTGCAAAGAGTGTGCAACTTCTCTTCTTACCT
>CAZIMJ010000237.1:0-7500 GCA_964540205.1 uncultured Eubacteriales bacterium
GTGGGGTGGGTTGGCCTCAACTCGTGAATAATCCAGGTTTATACCTTAAGTTTGGGAAACGGTCCCTACATAAGCCTGCTGCCTCTGAAATATGTTGCGGAGAGTGAATTTGATTTGATAGATTATAGGGTGTAAGAGATATATCAGTCATCCAATGATACAGATCCAGGATTTGAGTTGTAGCATCGGCGGACGGACGCTGATGACGGACATCAACTGGGCTATCCAGCCAGGAAAACGCTCTGCTCTCATCGGACCGAACGGTGCGGGTAAGACTACGCTGCTCCGTCTGATCATCGGCGAACTTGAGCCTGATAAGGGGAAGATCAACAGACCCAGGGAGTATCACATCGGGTATCTCCCCCAGGAAGAGATAGATGTAAGGGGCGACTCTGTGTTGGATACAGCACTGGCCGGTCACGAAAAGATATCCGAGTTGGAAAGAAATATAGAAACAGCTCACTACACTCTTGATGCCTCTCCGGATGACCAAGCCAAGCTCCTAAAAAAACTCGGTGATTTGGAACACCAGTATGAAGCGCTGGGTGGATACCGGTTGGAATCCACTGCCAAAACCATCCTTTCTGGCCTTGGATTTGGTGAGGCAGACTTTTTGCGTCCTCAATCGGAGCTGAGCGGTGGATGGAGGATGCGGGTCTATCTTGCTCGCCTGCTCCTGGGGAATCCGGACTTGCTTCTTCTGGATGAACCCACCAATCACCTGGACCTGCCTTCTCTCGAATGGCTCGAACAATATCTCCTCCAGTTTAGGGGGAGTGTAGTCCTTGTGTCCCATGACCGATTTTTTATCGATCGTCTGGCCCATGATGTGTATGAGCTGGATTATGGGAGACTAGAGAGATATGCGGGTAACTACCATTTTTTTGAGCGCGAGAAGGGAAAAAGAATCCAGATTCAGCGCAAAAAAATGGAGACGCTAGAAGCAGAGAGAAAACGTCAGGAACGGTTTATCGAACGGTTTCGCGCTAAAAACACCAAAGCCACCCAGGTGCAGAGCCGGATCAAACAGCTGGAAAAACTGGAGAAGATCGAGCTCCCGCCCCCACCCCGCAGGATAAATTTCCAGCTGAGTGTGGAAGTCAAAAGCTACAAAGATGTTTTGCACATCGAGGACATGTCTTTCCGTTACGAAAAAGCTTGGGTGCTGAAGGATATCAATTTGATCGTCTCAAGAAAGGAAAAAGTGGCGCTTGTCGGTGCTAACGGTGCTGGAAAGACGACTCTGACGCGTCTTATCGTGAACCAGCTTTCTTCCCAGAGAGGAAGCATCGCTCTCGGCAAGAGAACATCCGTGGGGTATTATGCACAGCATCAGTTGGATATGCTGGAACCGGATGCGAATGTGTACGATCAGGTCTTTTCGAGCGCGGCAGAGAGTCACATCCCGAGAATCAGGGATGTTCTTGGAGCCTTCCAGTTCAGCGGTGATGATGTGTTCAAGAAGATCAAGGTCCTTTCCGGAGGAGAAAAGGCCAGAGTGTCGCTGGCAAAGATCCTTCTTTCACCCGTTAATTTCCTCATCATGGATGAGCCGACCAATCACCTCGACCTGGCTTCTGTTGAAGCTTTGGAACAGGCGTTGACTCACTATGAGGGAACCCTTCTGTTGATCTCTCATGATCGGTATTTTCTGGATAAGATCGTAGGCCGCATCATCGAGCTGAAGGAAGGACGGCTTACCGAGTACCTGGGGAACTATTCGGATTATTTGGCGAAAAGAATGAGCGATCCCGCAGAGGGCGCAAGAACTGAAACGAAAGAACGATCACTCCCCATTGGACGGAAAACCAAGGACCAGAAACGCCTGGAGGCCGAAGCCAGACAGGCGATCAGCAGGGAAAGGAATCGGCTGGAGAAGGAGATCGCTCGCATCGAGGAAGAGATCGATGGGATGGAAACACGCATGAGAGAGATCGAAGAGAAGCTCGCACATCCGGATACCTATCAAAACGGCAAGCAAGTCGCTCAGTACCGCCAGGAATACACACGCCTGAAAAAAGACCTCGAGGAGAGTTTTGACAGATGGGAAAAGGACAAACTGGAACTTGATGAACTGTTAAACTCGCTCCGCTAACTCACACAGAGTGTTTTTAGGACATCGCGCCATTGCCTTCTTGACAACATTTGGCTATCACAATAGAATCAATGCCTATTCCTACCCATGAGAACATATCCATTTTTTAAGCTCTTCAAGTCCAGATTGGCTGGACACCTCATATTGATGTCCATTGGTAATATTCTGTGCGCGGGGTTGGCTTTTCTGGCGATCCTGATCATTTCAAGAGCCCTAACCGTCAGCGATTTCGGCTTGTTCAACATCTCCATTTCTGTGATCCTTATGGCCCAGCCTCTTATCAATTTCGGCATGCTGGGCACGATGATCAAGTTCGTTTCAGCTCATCTTGCGAGAGGTCAGGAGGATGAAGCCATTCATGTAGTCAGAGCTGTGTTCTATATAAAGGTCACGCTCAGTTTGATTTTGGCGGCATTTGTATTCTTCACAGCCGATCCTTTGGCTCAACACGTTTTTCGCCTGCCTTCGCTTTTCCCTCTCCTCCGAATGTCTGCGTTTGGGATCTTCTTTTTATCCATATTCAATTATGTGAAGGCGACGCTGTGGGCCTATAAAAAATTCCCTGCCTATGTTGTCATTCAGTTCTTCACAGATATGGCCAAGGTTCTGACCATAGGTGTTCTGTTCTTGATCTCGGCTCTAACTGTCTTTTCCGCGATCTCTGTGTTTTCTCTTCTTCCCATATTGGGGACCGTGCTCGGCTTTTTCTACTTTCGGGAGATTTTTTCTTCCAGAGGCCATCACACGAACAAGCTGTACATTCAACTTTTCTCGTTCGGTAAATGGTTGTTTTTAAGTAACTTGGGTCATCGATTTTTCTTTTACATCGGTGTTGTGATGCTCGCGCGAATGCTGAACAGTGAGGCTGCAGGAATTTATGGACTTGCTCTCAACCTCACCTACATCTTTCCCATCATTGTCTCGGCCTTGACATCTGTACTTCTGCCGGAAGTGAGCCGTTTCAGAGAAAAAGAGCAGTTCATCGTTTATTTCAGGCAGTCCTTGAAGATCTCTGCAGGCATTGGGATTCTCTTGGTCCCCTTTCTGTTCCTCGCCAAAGACATCATCCTCTTCTTTTTCGGGGAACGTTACCTTGGGTCTATTCCTGTTTTTATCTGGTTGGCATTGGGGTTTTTATTTTTTGCCTTTTCCCAAATCCTCCGTCCCATCCTTCTCGCCCTGGATAAGCCACACATTGTGACCTATACTGATCTGGTGGGCGTCGTTGCGATGGTTGTGGGGTGTTATTTTCTGATTCCACATCTAGGTGTGCTTGCGCCGGCTTTAATGGCCTTAGTCGTCAATGTATGTGCGATGGGTGTGCTCGCTGTCTACACTCACCGTCAGATACATAGAGGAGAAGCAGTTCAATCTTTTGATTGAATGTGGCCATCTCTATGACTTCCTGTTCATACATTTGACTTTTGCACCATAGAGTGACCCATAAATGAGAAAATAAGGGATGTGGACTAAGAAATAGTAGGGGATAAAGACGATCAGTTTTTTCAGCCTCCCGAGCCAAAAATTGATCTTGTAGCCGATGTTGTCTATTGTTAAGAATTAGTTGTTGGAATAAACAACCGGTGCGACCACTTCAATTTGTGTATCACTCTGGTCGATCTCGACAAGATGGACAAGAGCATCCTCATGCACTACGACGTCATTGTTGCATATCCAGACATACTCCACATCCCAATCGGGTCCTTGATTTATTCCCTGGTTCACAGCGCGGACATAGCCCAGGTTTTTTGTGTTTTTTATGAGGGCGACATCAGGATAAGTCAAAACATCTTCAAGCTCTGGTCTCTGGGAATCTTGGTTTTTATCTGTGTTCATCCTTATCTTTCGGCTTTGGATTCAGTAACTTTTGATTTTTTTTGTGAATGCGTCTTTGATCAAATAGATCGCTGTGAACAGTACAAATGTGAGCGTGCTGTAGAGTAAGTAAAACCGATGGTAAAGGATCGCAAAGAGAGAGAAAGCAACCCCATTTTTTTTATAAAAGAAAAATAGGAGCCAAAGACAGCGCTTATTTCAGGATTTTCTTGGAAAGCTGCGAGGACCTTGGAGATCGTATCAGGATAGATACGTACATCTGCATCCAAGAAAAGAATAATAGACGCCCTGCTGGCTTGGACCCCACGATTCCTTGCCTTGCCCGGTCCCGAGTTTTTTTCCATTTTCAACACAACATCGGCATATTGTTGGGCAAATTCTGGGGAGTCATCCGTAGAGTTGTCGTCCACAATGATAAGTTCGAATTTTTTTTGCTCAGACTTTTTAAAAGCCAGTATTGACTGGACAAGATAATCTTTCGCGTTGTATTCAGGGATGATTATGGAAATTTGAGGACGAGCTTCTGTCATTGTTATCGGCCAGTCTTCGTTTTCGCGGCTAAAGATCTGGCTAACATGCTTATAACATAGCGATTTTTTCAAGTCAAAATCATAGGATATCGGGTAAGCATCCGCAGACTCACAGGACCCTCTACAGGAGTACCTTGAGATGTAGACGCATGTCTCCACATGAGAGTTTTTCTTTCCAGTCGACAGATGAACTCCTGGCGAAAGCCAGGGAATTGGGTGTTGAGCTTCCTTATCAAGGATCTCTGTCGGATCTATTCGAGCCAATTTCTGTAGGGCCAACAAAAGTCCCTAACCGTCTTGCGATCCAACCCATGGAGGGCTTTGATGTCGCTGGGGTTGACATCCTGTACGATCGCGCAAACAAAGATTCCGGGTTGCTCGAGGTTCAACGGAAAGTGGAAGAGCATAACGTCTCATTTCTGCCTGTTCAGGGGGATATTTCAGCACTTCACGATCATGAGAGGGTTCTCAATGAGATCCTCGATTATTATGGGAAAGTCGATGTGCTTGTCAATAATGCGGGCGTCGCCCCTGAGAAAAGAATGAACGTCCTTGCAACCACTGCGAATAGTTTTGATCGAGTTATGTCTGTCAACACACGGGGAACGTTTTTCCTGACGCAGAGGGTTGCAGTCCAGATGATCGAACACGCAAAAAAGGGATACCTTCAAAAACCCTGTATTATCTTCATCTCTTCTATCTCTGCAGAGGTCTCTTCTCCATCCAGGGCTGAATACTGTATATCCAAGGCCGCACTCAGTCAGGCCGCGCAAATTTATGCAGACAGATTGGCCGAATTCGCGATCAATGTCTACGAGCTCCGCCCGGGCCTTATTCACACGGATATGACCGCTCCGGTCAAAGAGAAATACGATAAACTCATCTCAGAGGGACTTGTCCCTCTGAAACGATGGGGATTTCCTGAGGATGTCGGGAAGGCGGTTGTTGCTCTCGCTGGAGGTTATTTCGAGTATTCCACCGGATTAGTTCTCGAGCTGAGTGGAGGCATGAACGTTCGCCACTTGTGAGAGAATTTTTTATGGGCTTGCAGTTGGAGAGAAATGGTGATAAGAGGGAAAGAGTGAACAATGAATAGATCGGTGAGGATCTTTGAGCGGTTGCTGCAGACTCAGCTCATTGCGCTTTTAACACCCGAGAGTGCAGCTCAATGTGTGAAAGCCTATGAGCTGTGTAATCCGCTGGGTGTGACTCTGGAAGTGGCATTCCGTACTGGGGCAGCAGAGAAGGGGATTAGAGCCATTCTCGAAAAACATCCGGATGCGCTAGTACTTGCAGGGACGGTCCTAACTGTTCAGCAAGCTGAGCGTGCTATCCAGGCAGGTGCTGCAGGAGTCATCTCGTCTGATTACGTTCCCTCTGTTGTGGAGTTCTGTGCTCAAAAGGATGTTTTGTGTGTCCCTGGAGGCCTATCCGATGTCGGGAAACAACTGGCCCAGAAAGCGGCGGCTTATCATTGTTCGTTGGAAGATCTGACGGATAAATATCCTTATCAATGGGTCTACAAACTTTTTCCCGCTTTTTCCGGATCGCTTAATCATCTGGACCTTCCGCAGTCATGGAAGGGCCCATACAAGAATCTGGCCGTCATCTACACGGGTGGCATTAATATTGTTACACTCAAGGAGGCCTTCCAAAGTTGTCTATGACCGAGTTGCTTCAAGAAGGTTTAGAAACGGCCAACAAACTGGGCATAAAAGTGAGCGTTGACCTGAATTACCGAAAAAAGCTCTGGGGTGAAAAAGATGCAAGGTCATGCATGACGGCTCTCATGCCTAATGTGAATGTCCTTTTTGGGAATGGGGAGGATCCCATCAGAGTCTTCGGGCTGACACCGAAAGATTCAGATGTTGAAAAAGGCCGGATAAATGTTGAAGGGTACAAGGAGCTTGAGAAATCGCTCATCGAACAGTTCGGTTTTGAGAAAGTAGCCATTACTCTTCGTGAGAGCATCTCTGCCTCTGAGAATTTCTGGTCGGCAGTCCTTTATGATGGCCAAAAGCTGTATCAGGGTTCGAGGCATCATGTCTGGATCGTCGACCGAGTTGGGACTGGGGACGCCTTCGCTGCAGGACTGATTTATGGTTTTTTAAAAGGAAAGAACGAGACCGATGCCCTCTCGTTTGCCATTGCAGCCGCGTGTTTAAAGCATTCGGTTCTGGGTGATTTCAGCCTGGCCACTGTCGAAGAAGTGGAGGCATTTGCCGAAGGAAAGACCACAGGAAGAGTCCAACGGTGAATACTTTTATATCTTGAAAGAGTGAAGAGCATCGACAAAACTGTGTGTATCAAAGGAGCAAAAACAGGATGAAATGGAAAAGTTTTTTAAACAAGGTACTTAAGAATGACATGGCCATCCTTGTCCTTCTATCACTGGTAAAACTCCTCATTCATTTCGTTTCCAGCAGCAAGTATGGTTATTTCAGAGACGAATTGTACTACATGGCCTGCGGGGAAAATCTGGATTTTGGCTACGTCGATCATCCTCCTCTTATTGCCATCATCACGAGATTCTCCCGTTTGCTCCTCGGAGATTCACTCTTTGCTATCCGGTTTTTTCCCGCCGTGGCCGGCGCACTGGTGATCTTTTTGACGGGATTGATCGTCCGGGAGATCGGAGGAAAAAGATCAGCCATCATCCTGGCTACTGTCGCTGTTTTAATAGCTCCCATTTTTTTGGGGATCGGTAGTCTTCTTTCCATGAATGTCTTCGACCATCTCTTCTGGACGCTTTCCGCCTTTATCCTGATCCTCATCCTCAAGAATAAAAATGATAAACTCTGGCTTGTGTTGGGAGCGGTATTGGGTTTAGGGCTCCAGAACAAGCACTCCATCTTTTTCTTCGGGTTCGGACTTCTTGTGGGGCTTTTCCTTACTCAACATCGAAAATACTTGTACTCTACCTGGCTGTCCCTCGGGGCGCTTGTGGCTTTTGTTATTTTCCTCCCCCATCTCATCTGGCAGTTCATCAATGGCTGGCCCAGCATCGAATTCATCAGGAACGCCAGTCAGTTCAAGAAT
>CAZIMJ010000238.1:0-15604 GCA_964540205.1 uncultured Eubacteriales bacterium
ACTGGTGGCAGGAGAACTCTATTATGGAAAGAGTCATTTAGCAAAAAGAATTGAAAGAAAGGGATAGAATGTAAGGAGATATTCTTGCTTAAAGGATGGATAAAGGGCTCAGGTATCTACCGCGTAGCGGTTTAGTTCAATTAATTATTTCACGACATATTTGAGCAAGCTGTAAACTGTGACCAAAACTGGTTTAAACTCTACTATCTATCTTTCATTAATTCTTTTAAAGCCCAATCAGCAGCTTGTTTAATCACATTTCTGGGAGATTTCATTTTAGCCACATCTTCTAGATAAGAAATTTGTGATTGATTGCCGCATTTTCCGATGGACCGAAGCGCTTCTGCCTGGGCTACATAACTGTCATCCGTTTTGAATTGGTCTTTAAAGAAGGACACTAATTCAGAATCTCTTGTATCTCCAAGAATTCGTATTGCTGTTGTCCTTACTTTTGAATTTTTATCATTGCACATTTTTTTCAAAAGCTCGACATTCATATTTACATTTAATTTGCACAGAGCTTCAAGGGCGCTTCTTCTAACAGCCCAGAAAGGATCGTTTTGCATTCTATCTGTCAGTTCTGCCACAACAAGAGAATTCCCTTCAAATTTTACTAATTCTGATGCAGCCCACATTTTGCCGATAACATCGTCATTTTTTAGTTGATAGAGAAGTTCATCTATTCCTTTTTCAAATGTCCATTCTTTTAACAGATAATTTCCTTCGTCAAACCGTACCAGCAGAGGTTTTTCATTTACCGCAAATTCAAAAATTTCTTCTTTTTGTTTTATCCAGACTTTTTTGGCTACTTTTCCTTTCGAGGTAGTTATTCCAATGATTACAGGAATTTTATAGATGGGAATTCCCAAAGAAAAATCCTGAATCTGGGCAACTTTTAATCGGACTTTTTTCGTATTTTCATCCCATTTATAACTGATGTCGAACACAGGATGTCCTGGTTTAAAGACTAACTGCTCAAAGAACCAGTCCAGGTTCTGACCGGTTGCTTCTTTGACAGCTGCCATAAAATCATGTGTATCCACCGGTTGAAACTCATGCTTATGTAAAAAATGTCGAAGAGTCGCGAAAAAAGGTTCATCTCCTAAAATAAATCGCAGCATATGAAGAACACAGGCACCTTTTGGATAGGTATGCCTATCGAAATTCTGCCCGGGATGTTCGTAACGATTGAACACTATAGGGCGAATATATCTGTCATGCGCTTCCCGCAAATAGGAATTCTTCTTATCTAAAAGAGCAACGGAGCCTTCGTCTTCGCCTTTATCGAAACGGGTATAAAGATAATCCGAGTAGGTCCCAAAACTCTCGTTCAGCCAGGTTTCCGACCATGTTCTCAGTGTAATAAGGTCACCCCACCATTGGTGTGCTATCTCGTGAGCAATGGTTGTTTCCCAGGAGAAATCCTTGTCGGCTTTCTCATCATGAATAACATTCTGGCCAAGGATTGTAGCCGAAGTTGCTTCTGCACCACCACCCTGGGTTGGCGTTTCCACCTGATCGTATTTTGCCCAGGGATATTCATAACCGTACAGTTTGTTAAAAAAATCGATCATATAAGGAGTCTTCTTGAATATCCGCCGCGCATCTTCCACATCCTTTTCATAAACCCAATAATTAACCGGCAGAGAACCAAGAGAGTCTTTAATAACTACAAACGGCGCTATTGCTACCATAGAAAGATAGGTCGAATGCGGCTTATCTTGATGCCAGTGATAAGTTACTAAATTGTCTTCCTTGTTTTCCTTTATGCTGACCAGCCTCCCGTTTGAAAGGACTTTGTTAGGTTTTCGTACAGTTGCGATCAACTCCATTGTCACCTTGTCATGGGGATAATCGTAGCAGGGAAACCAGTGTCTGGCTTCATCCGGAAAAGAATCGGTAGAGATCATTTTGGGATTCCGGGGAGTTTCATCGCTGAAGAAGAATCCTTTCTTCGGATCTTTGGCATGGTATTTTATAGTGAATATGACCTCCTCCTCATAGCTGTATGCCCGGGATAAATAGATAATGAGTTCTTGATCAGTCTGTTTAAACTTGAGAGGCACATTCCGACGATTTAGAACCGCTGTTACCACGAGCTCTTTCGCATCGAGAACACATTCCATGAATTCATCTCTCAAGGGATTCAAAGTCACTTTGTTCTCTCCCCAAAATTCTTTCCGGTCCAGATCGAAAGTCAGCGTCAACCGGTAATGCTGGGCATCAAAATCATGGCTTCGTTCTACCTGAACAGGTCTTTTATATATATCAATTTTTTGGGCAAAAAGATTAATGGAACATGCGATCAGAATGAATATGACGATATTTTTTATCTTCATTGATCTTCCCTCATAAAATTGTTTTCTCTGTCTCCCTGGTTGAAAAATTAGAATACAGATAATTACTATGCGGGTCAAACGGAAGAAGCTGTTAAGACGATTATGAGCGGAAGACTCATATTGCAGGAAGACCAAGATGTCAAATATGGCCGACTATTTGGAATGAATTCCTTTATCGAGAAACAGATCTCATTAAATTGAACGCATCTCCCCTTTCATAGCCAATCAGAAGAACAAAAAACACGGAACGCCGAAAATCAGCAGCACCAATCCCCAAAACAGAATCCACTTGATCCACCACCAGAAGGCTTTGAGTTCTTCTTTATGCAAACTCATGGTTGCAATTCTTGCAGTACCATTGAGGGCTGTCCACATCTCCCCCGAATGATAATCAAACTGCCACCCACTTATAAACGGAAGTGAAATAAAGGCCGGCTTCTTTGACATTTTCGCCGGTGATTTCTGCCCAATATTTGCTGTAGAGCTTGACTTGGGGGGCGTAATAGTCGACATAATCCTGGAGATTGTCGCTGATCTCATCCGTCTTATAATCCGCGATCACCCAGCCGTCATCCTCCAAAAAAGCGAGGTCTATGGCGCCCGAGAGGATCACCGGGAGGTCTCCTGTGCTGCCTAGCTCCTTGTCTGTCGTCCCGATGGAAAACGGAACCTCAAAAAACCTCTTCTCCGCCTGCATGGCTCTATTCCAGAATGGAGACTCACAAATACTTGCGACAAGTTTGTTGAGTGCCACTTTCTCTCTCAAATCTCTTTCTTCAGCCGCCAGTGCATTTTCGATGAGCCAATCTCTGTCGATGTCCTTCCCTTTTCCTATAGCATCGAGCACGCTGTGTACCACTCTACCCCAGCTCATGCCTAATCCGCCCCGTTGCCACTCGGGCACATCCACTCCTTCCTTGGCGAGCGAAGTCACAGTCTCAACTCGATAGGAAGGGCGATTCACGCTCTCAACGCTTTCCTCTAGTCCAATTCTGGCCATTTTCAGCTCGCCTTTTTTAATAACAAGTTTTTCCCTGTCCTCGGTCATCATCCCCGCGGGAATTTTAAGCTCCGGGATTTCTGCGAGTGCATCATCCAGTACAGCCCATGCTCGCTTCTCACCGGATATAAAAGGATATGTACTGACAATCACAATGTTCCGTGCACGAGTTGCCGCCACATACATAAGCCGCATTTCCTCGGCCGACCGATATTCTTTTTCATCCCCCACGACATCATACCACCCCACCGGCTGTGAAAGCCTCTGGGGCTGGTACCATCCCCTTTTCTCGAACAGAAAATATCCTCTGGGTCCTGCTTCATCGACGCGCACGATGTGCTTATCAGGTTCACGAGGTTTCATCCCCACAGGATTTACCAGGAATACAACCGGCGCTTCTAAACCCTTAGCCTTGTGCAAGTTCATCAACCGAACAGCATCCGTCCTCCCGGGCATCAAGCTCATCTCTTCGATCTCATACAAGGAAGTCAGCTCATCCACAAACTCCACCAAACCCGAAAAAGACGTCTCCCCTTCCCTCTCCCGACCTCTTAATATCTCGAGAAGCTTGAACAGATTCCCGGCCTTACTGCTCCCCATCTCAGCAGACACCATGTAATTGATTATTCCCGAGGCCTCGAAGATTTTCTCGAGCGTGGTCGAAGCTGGATACACTTTGGTCCATTCCCACCATTGCCTTAGCTTCTGTAAACTTGAGGTAACTCTATCATCCTTATCAATCTTCCCCTCGTCAAACCTCTTCAAAAAAGAAAACCTCCCGCCCCTCCGCTTAAAATTGAGGAGCTCGTTGTCACTCGCACCGAAAAAAACACCTCGGAGAACGGCCACAGTGTAGATCGGATTCTCAGGATCATTCAACGCCTTAGCCAAATTGACGATCTCCCTGATCTCTTCCGATTCGCCAAAAGCACCGCCTCCGGTGATCTCGAATGTGATGCCTCTCTCTTCGAGAGCACGCGCATAGATCTGCATGTGTTTCTTGTACCGGAAGAGCAGCAAAAAATCGGAGGAGCTCACCTCAGGCTTAAGTCCTCGAGCACGCTCTCTCCGGCTCCTGGCAAGCCTCAGGTTCCCATCACACGCCCACTTGATATAATCTCCTATCCTGTCGGCATCGTACCGTGCGATCAGCGCCTGTTTATGCCTTTCCATCCTGGGAACAGTGATTTTAAAGATCCCGGATCGAGTCCCCTTCACTTCAGGTCTCAACGTATTTAGAGGGGCAAACGCCGCTTGAAAACGAGTAAATTTCGGTGGAAAGACCCGCTCGAACACAGGATTTACCCAATCTCTCAGGCTGTCCATCGAGCGGAAATTGGCTGTCAAGGGCAACACTTCCCCACCCGCATGTTCGATCTGTTCCTTTACCAGGTTATACGTATCTATGTCTGCACGGCGGAAGCGGAAGATAGACTGCTTGGGATCCCCCACAAGAAAGAGCGATCCAGGCCTTGGGACGAGCTTCCGCCAGTCGCGCTCTTCACAATCCGTCCCCGTTAAATAGAGAAGAACCTCCGCCTGAATGGGATCGGTGTCCTGGAATTCATCCACCAAGATATGTGTAAATTTCCGGCTGAAATAACGCCTCACCTCTGGATTTTCTTTGAGCAGACGCGATGCCATCATCAGGAGGTCCTCAAAATTCACTCGAGATTGGGTTTTCCGTCTGGAGGCATAGTACGCAACTCCCGGCTTCAGGAAATCAAGAATTATCGAATGACGGAATTCCCGCCATTCCCTAACTACGGTTTGGGCTATCTGCTCCCTGAAAAGATCGAACTCCTGTTTGTAGGCTTCTCCATCCTCTTTTGTGGGCCAACTGCCTTTCTTTATTTTTAGATTTTTGTCGAGAAGTTCGAAGGTTTCCATCAGGATGCGGTGGTCGTCAAAGCCCAGATTTTTCTCCCGCATAAAACACCGCCGCAAGACCATTTGTAACTGGTCAAATCCTATCTCCGGTTTCTCGATGGGGATCTTTTTTTTCGCGCTTTTAAGGAAATCCTTGATCTGCGATCGATAGCGCACAAAATCGGGCTCGTTGGTGCTCCCTTCCATGATCTCCACTTCGGGAAAGAGGCAGACCGCAGTGAATGGGTCCTTGAGGTCCTCTGGAGCCAAACCCACATAATCAAGCCTCTCTAGGATAGCTTCGTCCTCCAGCCTGGCTTTCACGAGATAGTCGTACCAGCACTTCTCTCGGTAAATGGCGTCCTCAATCTCCTCCACTTCCTTGAATTCGGGATCCAGGGCGATCTCAATGGGCCGTTCCCTGAGGAGTTTGGCGCAGAAGGAGTGGATGGTTCCGATATAACACTGTTCGAGATCCTGGAGCGTTAACTTCAGCCTTTCCTTGACTTCAGGATCTTCTGATTCCTGAACCTCGGTCTCGAGTTCCGTCTGGAAGCGTCCCCTGAGCTCTGCAGCGGCCTTTCGTGTAAAAGTCACAGCTGCCAGGGTTTGGATAGTGCATTTGCCCTCACGTAACAGGGCCAGCATCCTATCGACAAGGCTTTTGGTTTTTCCAGATCCCGCTCCTGCCTCGACCAGAAAGGTCTTGTCCAACTCCTGGATGATCTTATCCCTGGCATTCTTGTCGATGAGCTCTGACTTTTCCATTTTATCAATCAAAAAAATGGGGACTGACTCGTTTTTGCGATAGCAAAAAGGTGCCTGTCCCCTATTTTATTCACCCCTGCAAAAAAGGGGACAGTCCCCTTTTATTCATAGTCCTTCAGCCTGTCGAAAACGCTGAATTCGTCCGGGTTGGCTTCCTGTTTAGCTTTGGCTTTGGCTGGAGCCTCAGCCGGACACACAGACACAAAATCACAGTAATCGCATTTAGCGTCCGGATTCACGATAAAATTCCCTAGCGCAAGAATCCCCACGAGCTCCAGGAGCAACTCCTTCAGCTTCTTCCTGTTGACGTCGTCCACAAGAACTTCCTTGCCCTCACCTCTCCTCGTCGGGAAATAGTAACCGCTCTGTACCACTTGAGCAGCCATTTCAAGGCCCAATTTTTCCAGTATCTGCTCTGCAGCCAGGCTGTAGAGCGCATGCTGAAGCATCCTCCCTTTGCCGAAGCTTTCCAGGTTGTCATAATAGCTGTAACTGCCTGTCTTGTAGTCGACCACCCTGTAAAGATTTTCCCTCAAACGGTCGACCCTGTCGATCTTCCCCCGGAGCTGCAACGAATGGTCTTTGTCTATGTAGATGACGGCCGGCTCCTCCATCCCCTCGCCTTTCTCTGTTTTCATGCCGAAGGCCGCCTCGAAAAGAACCGGTTTCACAGGACTCTCCCGGCCCTCTTCCGATTTGAGGAAAACCTGGAGAGTATCCATAAGCTCCTGCTTTTCCCTCTCAAAGATTTCCTCCGATGGAGGGGGGATCTCTTCCTTTGTTAGGGTAATGAGGTCTTCTGCCATGCTCTCGATCAATTGAAGATGTACTTTGAGGAATGGGGATTCCTCTCGCTTCCGAAGCTCCTGCATAAATTGATAGAAGATCTTGTGAAGGAGTGAACCCCTCTGAAGGGCATCGAGCCACCGTGATTGGTCATACTCAAGCTCATCCGGTTTCCTAACACCAAGGACATACTGAAGAAAATATCTAAAAGGACAAGCAGCCAGCTGTTCAAGCCGGGAGGCCGACATCACGATGTCTTTATTCCACACGGGATTGAATTCTTTCTCATCGACGGCAACAAGCCCATCGAACCAGGTCAAAAGATTTGCGGCCCGGCTTTCGACAGCTTCGATCCCCCGGTTAAGGTCTGGGAAATTCCTGCGAATGGATTCCCTTCCATCCAAAAGCCGGCCATCCGATCCTAACCGGGATAACCACCAGTCGATCTCATCAAAAACCTTGCCAAAATCTTCAGGCAAATATCCCGACGCCTCGGGTAGAGCAGAGATCAATGCCGAATAATCCAGCCCTGGATTCCCTTTCATAACGCGGTAGATCTGGAGCAACAACGACGATGGAAAAGACTGCCGCTCTTCGATGATATCGTAAGAGGAATAGCTGAGAACGACTTTCCCCCTCAGCGAAGCCAGAAGAATGCCCATAGCATAGAGTTTTTCTTTGAGGGCATCGGTCGATGTCGGCAAATCATCGGAGATCGCTTCCCTTTCTTCGTCCAGGAGGATCGGATCCTGATAGCCTGATCCAGGAAAAGCACTCTGATCGAGCCCGACAACAAAAGTCATGCCCCTCCCCGAATGTCCTCCGGTCCTATAGCTCGCAAGATGGATGTGTCCTGGCATGGGACCGGACGCACCCACGCTGATACCTTCAGCAAGGCTCCGCAGCCATTCGAAGGCTTCATCTCGAGACACTTTTGTGATCGCCATCTGAGAAACCTCATTCAATCTTCCCG
Organism: uncultured Eubacteriales bacterium; assembly: GCA_964540205.1. Taxonomy (GTDB): domain Bacteria; phylum Acidobacteriota; class Aminicenantia; order Aminicenantales; family Aminicenantaceae; genus WTAW01. The sequence continues at coordinate 7,736 of CAZIMJ010000238.1, forward strand.
AAAGCATAGACAAGGCCTCACGGTCGAGCTCGTCCTTGATCCGCGAATATTTTCGGACGAAATGGGAGATCCCATCACACAGCAGGCCAAGGTCGAACAGCCCTTCCTCATCCTCAGTAGGGATAAGTTTGAAAAACTGTCTTAAAACGTTTTCGATCCATTTGACTTCCTTGAGTGAAGTCTCGGCCTGTTCGCCGCGAGCGTTTTCATTATCCTCTTCATCGAGTTTCACCCGGCTTTCGATCCCTTTTCTGAGGCTTTCAAGGCGGGATAGATACCGATCCCTTTCCCAGCCGATCATGGCACTCTTCAAATAGCGGCTGATCTTTTGGAGCGAGGGACTTTCGCTATCTTTTTTCCGTGACAATTTCAGGGAGCCTCCCTCGACCATTCTACAGAGGTCTGTCACCTGATAGTTGTTCTCGATCCAGTCGATAAGACCACGGAACACCGCTCCTGGCGCTGTAAAACCCAGAGCAACGCCATCCGCATAGGTCACCTTGAGCCCGGCTTTCGCGGAGAGGACAAAAAAGATGGATGGATATGTATCGCCGGGCGGATGAATGACCTCAACCTGGTCTAAGGGAATATCCTCATGGAAAATGCGGCGCAAAACCTCTCTGCATTCATTAGTGGTTCCTACAGCTTGGAATATTTCTACACTATCGTCATGAAAAGGCTTCAGCGCCTTTTCTGGAGCGAACAACCACGCCAACCTCTCCAAATCCGTACGGGGGCTTTCCTCTCCTGCCTGCTTCGAATCATTTGAATCAATCGTCGATTTGTAGGGACCGTTCCCCGAACGGTCCGGATAATCGCCAGTAATATCCCAATACCTCCTCGGCCGCTCCAATCCGAAAACAGGCCCTTGCTGCACTAAAATCAATCGATCCCCCGCCAATTTCTCCAGAAACCGCTTCTCTAACCCGCTAATCACTTGATCTTGCAAACAAAGAAACACTCTGACATCCTGCAATCCCCCTACTTCCTTAGCATCCTCCCCTTCCGTCATTACCTTCGTAGCAAGCATCTCAAGCGCCAGGCTGTAAATCCCCGCCAGATCAACCAGCCCCTGCTTCTCCGATTCCTCCTCATATCTTTTTAGCAACAGGATGACTTCTCTACCTTTGTCTCGATCTATGAATTTCTCTGCATCTAGATCTTTGGCATCCAAACCAGTTAACCGCAACGCTGTGATCGAACGTCGAAAGGCCCTCACCAAACCGGAGGATATCTCTAGATCTCCAAGGTATCTTAGCTCTCCTTCGTCCTTTAGCTCTCTAAATATCTTCTCGACCAAAAACAGAGAGGCTGCCCCAGTGATCTGCCTGAGTTTACGCTTGGAAAGTTCAGCCCCCGCTACCTCGTGAGCCAACGATGGGAGAGTCATGAACCTTAGATTCGCCCAGGAATGGCCATTGGCAGCCAGCCTCTCCCCTATCTGATGCCCTATCTGATATGATGGCACAACAAAAATCTTCTCATCAAGAACATGAGAACGTAAAAATTCAGCTAAAAAGGAAAGTGTTACATTCATGCCTGTCATCATCCCATCTGGGTTATTACTGAAATGTTATTTTTATCTATTTCGCGAATGAATACAATGGAATATGATCTTTTGCATCTATATTCAAGGGATCAGCTTTCGTTTTTATTATATAAAATTCTGAGAGAGGATGACAAAGATAACCGAAAGAGGTTTGAATTCCTCAGCTAATTTCGACAAACGATAAGATCTAATTTTCGACTTGAATATTGTATTGACACAAGTGCTAATTTGTTTTAAATTATAATACAATCGTATTATATTTCAATACAATTGTAATCATCCAGATAATAGGAGACCATGATGTTCCTTTCAAAAACACGAGAGAATATTCTGAAATTATTTTTCAGTAATCCAACACAAGAATACCACCTCAGAGAAATATCACGCCGCACAAATGTCGTCCCCCAGAATGTCAACAAATACGCTAAAAATTTTGTCGAAGAGGGTTTATTGATGCGAAGAGAAGTTGGCAATATGACTCTATACCGAATAGATCCAAAAAGTGATGTTCTATTTAAAATATTTGAAATTTTCGAGGTTCACAGAAGAATCAATTTTTTTTCCAAAAATAAAAAAATTTACCGTCTTCTAAATGAGTATATTTCAAATCTCATTCGTCTATCTAATAGAGAAATCCAAATGGTTGCTTTGTTCGGATCAGTCGCACGGATTGAATGGACTCGAGGAAGCGATATCGACATCTTGTTTTGCACAGCAACAAAAAGTAATAGATTTATTCAGATGCATGAAGAATCTGAAAAAAAAGTGCAGCCTTTACTGGAAATTTCTCCCCTCCACGTAACTATTGACAGAATTGTCGACGGTTTTAGAGATAAGCTGGAGTTCTATGACGAGATCTGGAGAGACAGAATTATTCTCTACAACGAATACCTATTTTGGGAAATTATCAAGGCATCGAAATTTTAGCATGACACAAAGGCTTAACAGAATCATGGAAGAATGTTTCAGGTCAAGAAAGGGGAAAAGAGCTGATATTCGCAGAATTCCAGTAAATAAAAAAGCTGCGAGTAGTCATCTTGAGAAGGCCAGCAATAATTTGAATGCAATGAAACTTATGTTCAACAATGAATTCTACGATTGGACAGTTATCTGTGGATATTATGCAATGTACCATTAGTTTCATTAAAATATCATGTTTCAGCGTTTGCTGAAATTATACATTGAGGATCGTGAATCCCATCCTCTCCATATTTGTTCTTTATCTCTGAAGACGACATAAACTCAACAGCCGCACCTAAAGCATCCCCCACAGCAAGCCCCCACAGCTCCTGTGAGATTCGTGATTAACAGTTCTTAATGCTGGATTTCAAATCACTCTATTCACAACTGCCCATAAATAAAAACTTTCAGGTGATATCTTCTTGAGCTTATTCAAAATGCTATAGTTATCTGGCAAATTTATGTCTTTTGTTATCTCCAAATCTTGTCTGTTTTTTCTAATTTCTTCGAAATCGACATCCAACCGACCATCTCTCATCATGGATGCCAGAAAAGCAACCTTAGAGGCATCTCTTTTCGCCTGTAATATAGAATATTTCCCGCCCAAGACATGACTTTTAATCCGTTTTATCCCTGCTTTAAGTTCTTTGGTTTCATCGTTCTCAACACACCCTTTAAAACCTGATTGGCAGAGAAGAAATGAGGTCTCAATCGAATCATCCATAAATGCCTCAATTGGCATCTCTGATTTTATATATCCAGATTCAAACTCAGCTATATTCTGGTACGATGAAAAAACCTCCCTCAAGTCATTAATAAATTCAAACAAAATACCGAGATCAAAAAGTTGTTTTATGATCTCCATTGATTTTCCTCTGCCATAAGAAATTCCTATAGTTTTGGGAGCAAAAGCAGTCAGCTTATCTCCGGTAATGCTGTTTATCGAAGGGATGGATACTTCTATTTCTTCTTCAACCTCGAAGATCGGATGCAAAATTGCCTTTTTTATGACCGAAGGATAGATGGGTTTGCTTCGTAAGATGTCCAAGAGAATATAAAGTTCACTCTCTACAACCGGAGAGTCATAATAAAATTTGAAATGCCTTTTGGGAACTTCCTTGTTTGCGGTTCTTTTATCCTCCTCCCATCTTTTGAAAAGGCTCTCACTTATAAGGGTATTGAAAGCATTTTTCAAAATCGTATCCTCTGCTTCAGTGACAATATCAACATCTATCGAAAGTCGCTTTAACTCAGGCATTAGAATCATCAGACTTGTGCCACCTTTAAAAATCAGAGGGATTTTGCCTTTTACCAATAAGGAAAGAAGTTCAAAGGCAAAGATGGCTCTTTCGACAAGAATGGGATCAGCGTTTATTTCTTGGCTTTTGCCCCTTATATATCCCTTCTCTAAGCTTGTCTTTTTTATCATCTTGGATTGTAGACTAATGCGACATTTTATTAAATTGTCGCATTAGTCTACATAAATATCCCATAAACTATATTTTCTATTTCGCTTCTTATTTTTCTGTTATGAGCATAATCAAGCATTTCAGAGAGATTGACGCGATAATTACTCATTACATTCTCGATGATCCTCTTGAATTCCTCTTTATCGATGAGTCCAATTTTTTTTACTTCCATGTACAAATCTACTATTATTTTCTCTATCCTTGCGAAGTGATTGTCTTTTGGCTCTCTATGAGTGATTGAAGGCCTCAATAATACTGTTCGATCTTTAAAGTGAACAAACTTTTCAGCCTCTTTTTTTTGTGGATTGAGGAACACATTGTAATTGTCGTTTTCAAGGAATTCTTTTAGGGTTTCTATAAAATCTTTGTCTGAATAAATAAACGTCACAAATTGAGATGGCAAATGGTGAAAAAATGCCTTTAATTGTTCTGTGCTCCAGCAAAAAAACTCAAGCAAAGGAAAACTGTTGTTGATAATTTCTATTGTTTTTTCTATTGGACGCCTGTTCAGAATGAATTCTTTTTTGATCGTGGAGTACCAACCTCTTCCTGATTCATAGATAAGATCATCTAATTTTAAGCGATAAATAGACTGTTTTAGATTATTGTTTGTATATGTAATGTTGTTTTGATTAAAAAATTTTCGCAAGTCTTTCATACTGAAATAGTATCTTCCCATTGCATAAGTATAAATACGATCTTTAATAGAATTTTTTCTCATTATTTGCCTAGAAAAAATATTTCTCCCTCAAGTATATTTTAAAAGTCTATTTATTACCATAATATCCTATTATCATCACATTTCCAGTAATAGACCATATAAACAGAATTTTTTTCACATCTATCCAGATTTAATCTTTCTTATGCAACCACCGCAGCCAGAGCATCCGCCGCAGCAAGCCCCAAAAGACATCTTTTGTATTTATTCAGCATGGTCTACTTTTCTTAATTCTTACCACTTATACGTAATCAACTCAATGTATTAAATTTTGGAAGAACACTTCAGCATCCCTCCTGTTAAAATGTGAAAGGAGGATTCAAGGAGAGCTCGACCTCCTACGCCCCATCTACCGCCAAACCACAAACTACAGACATTTCGGAAGACCAGATCTTCCCTGGGAGGAAAAAAGGAGATAAACGAATACTTTATAACCGGAGGTTACAAAATAGGAGTCTGTGGTGCTTGCTTGCCTTCTAAATTGTCAGAAACAAGGCGCCCAAGAAACATTGCAAAAGGTGCGATGTCCTGTCTCACGCTCGCGCTTTCCAGCGCAGCCATATAATCGTCTCGCTTTTCCAGTGGTATAACCGTCCAGGGGAAGCCGCCTGCAGCGAGCATTACATTCATTAGAAATCGCCCCATGCGGCCATTGCCATCCATATATGGATGGATAAATACGAATACGAAATGTCCCAGAACGACGCACACCTCTGGTTCGGGCTCTTCTCTCAGCAAATCAAAGAACACCGGCATGCAGTCTCGCACAGCTTCATGGCGCGGTGGCACATGCATCGAGCGGCGGATATATACCTGGTCATTGCGGTATCCAGCGAGGTCCGCAGTCCTCAAGAGGCCTGCAGTTACGCTCGGCCCAAACATCTCACGGTACCAGTCACCGTGATCGTCATCGCAAACTGCTCCGGGATTATCGCCCTTTAGTACCTTACGTAGGCTTTCGCGAACCACCTGATAGGCCTGCCAGTATCCGCGTGCGACCAAGGCATTTCTGTGTTCGCGGTCATCATCGTATCCATCCGGATTCCACTCGCCACCGCGGACCCGTTCAATTAACTCTGGGCTAATCCGGTAACCTTCAATGGACAACGAGTGATAAGCGTCCGTAACGTAAATGTCATCTACTGACTTGAGATAGGTGTCAATGTCAGATGGCCGTCCCGGAGCAGCCGGAAATTGTCCGGGGATTTTTTTTCGCATCCGCTGCCACATTAGCCGAATACGATTGACATACGGCGACTGTTCGCGCGCCGGCAGGATAAGATCTATTCTATCTTCGAACGGATCGCTTTCGCGAATGTCGAAGTCTGCGGTTCGCATTGTTTTAACAATATCGCTGGCAATACGGTCACGTCCGATATTTCGGAACGCACCTGCGAGACGGCCTGCAACCGTGGTGCGTCCACCTTTAAGGAGCAGTGATAGGACATCGGATGAATTCCGCACCATGTTCAGAGCCACACGTGCGTCGGTTGCGTATTGTCGAAAAAATCCAGGCCCACAACTCACCAGGCCTGCAGGAACGGAGAACAGGCGCATGTCCTCCTTTTCCGCAACTTGTCCAGCCTCGGGCAGGTCCGCACGTGTTTCAAATAAAGAAGTATCGTGCGGTAGCCTTGTTATCTTGTTGCGGTCCTTCGGTGAGCGCACAAGCAATTGGGATGGAACTGTCATGTTCCCAACATGAAGCAAAAGTGACTGCTCAGGAGAGAGGCTCCAATTCGTCCCAAAACGCTCCTGCAAATAGGCTGCACAGAAGGCCCAGAACGACGCGTACCAAGACGTGCTCTCTCCCTTGGCCGCGTCCGGGGAGGCAGCGATGTACCAACCTTTCATGACCTTTTGCAAGAAGCCGTTTTTCACCAGACGTTCCCGATGGGTCCTGGTCAGATCACCGGAACGTATGGCGACGATACCACGGTCTTGCAGTGCTCTCAGGGCCTCAAGGGATTCGGCCAGTTTTTTTTGTGGACTTGCCATAGCTTACGTTCTTTCATTAGCTTATTAAGCCGTACAATTCTTAGCTTTTCATGAAGTATAAAACCTAGTGCGTGTAATTGTATCATTATTAGCTTATTATGTCGAACACTATTTAGCTTATTCCGTCCTCAAATTAAAGGCTCTTGGTACAGGATAAATAAATGCGGAGGAGTCAAACATGAGTCATCGTCTTTCAATTTTCGGAGTTTTCCTGATCGGGATGGCCGCCGTTTTCTTTTTGGGCAGCGGCCTTCAAGCGCAGGAGATCAAAATCAAAACGGAGGATGGCATTCCTGTCGTTTACAATCCAAAGGAGCCCGTTCCTTTAAAAGGACAGCCCTCCAATCTCATCCTGAAGGAGGACCTGACAATCGGCAAAGATACGGAAGACATGAATTACATTTTTTCCGGTTTACAGCACGTTCAGGTGGACAAAGAGGAATATATGTATGCCGCCGATTGGAAGGAGGCTCTAATTAAGGTCTACGGTGCCGACCTGCTCAGAAGGTACAGCCTGATCTGGGAATAGCCCAATCGCTAGCGGAAGTTCTGGGAAGCGGCTGAGAGTCAATAAGATACATAGGTTGGTGGGTCGATCCGGATGCATGGCCCTTGAAGAGGGATTTGAAAACGTTTAAAGAATGGTTCGATGTGGAATATCATTCCGTAGTTTTAGACCTTGTCGATAAACCAATACGGACTGTCGAATAAATGACATCCGGGAAAAGCCGCCATATTCATTTTCATAAAATCCAGCTGGATTTCAATCGCCTCTTGGGATGAATTCTTTATCTATCTGAGGAAAAGCCTGAAGTACAGAACAAGGAGGATCTGCCTTTTTACAGTTCCGTCGTGTACGCTTCAATACGATTGTATGGTGAGGATATTGTTTGATTTTCATGAATGAGGCATGTGTTTGTCGTCAGGTGGTTTCATCATTTTTACCTGATCTTCCATGGGAGAAATCCGGGAGAAATAAGGATTCTTTAAACAGCACAGTATCATTTCCATTGTTAACAGCAGAATGGCGTGAAATGGTTAGGCTTCTTTCTGATGCGGGAGTGTTAGAAAGAAGCTATTGAGCGAAGCCGCTACGCGACACCTATGGGGTTTCAATAAAGTGACTTATAGTGTGATCAGTAAAGTAAGGGAAAAGATTTATCTTTTAGGATATG
>CAZIMJ010000239.1:0-31690 GCA_964540205.1 uncultured Eubacteriales bacterium
AGCCGTGTCCGGATATTACGGTGTGTGCAGAGCCAATCTTATGATTGGGGGCACGGATAGAAGGATGGTTCAAAAGACCGAAAAAAGGAGGGCAGATAAAAAAGAATAAAAAAAACTTGCGTTATGTCATCATAGAAGATGCGAAGATTACTAAGGACCTTTGGAACGGAAAGTACTTTGTCTTTTTAGGTGTTGATAATATCTTCAACAAGATACAGTCTCCTTTATATAATGCTGAACAAGAGGAAACCGCTGCCTATATATATGCCCCTACAACTGGCACATATATCTATGGTGGGATAAGGATGAGGTTTTAGAAAACATTTCATAAAAGTACCGTTTTCCTTTGCCTCTTCGCATTTGGCATTGATTTTTTCCAGTGCCAAAATTTATTTAGGAGTTCAACTGGCGAAAAGCAAATAATAAATGTCTTTTGCAAAGACGGCGCTGAAAACAATTTTAAAAGGAGTGCTGCTAGGAGCATTCTGCTTACAATCTAATATGGTCAGGGGCATTTTCTTTCAGAGTCCTGAATGTTATATCCATGCTACAGAAATTTATATTCAGGCTAAAGTTGCACCGAAAAAAATACTAGAAAATTATTTTATTAGCAAAGGTTTTATCACAGGAAATATAAGAATTCCAGAATTAGGTGCTAAGGTAACACTTAAAAAAAATCAATTCTACAAAAAAGAAGTGGATGTTGTAGATGTATTAGAAAGGATAAATGAAACAAGAAGAGAATTCAGGCTAGTAATTACTATCCGTGACATTAATGATCCGTGCGGTTGGTGCGGAGAAATCACTGCTAAATACTCAGAAGAAGAAGCATTTGGATATATTGTTTTAATAAAAGGGAATTTAAATGATACAAGCAAGACTTACACCTCAGGACACGAAAATGGACATTTTTTATGGTATATCGGGAAACAAGAATTAATCTATCAAAAATTCAAAAAACCAGACCTTATAAAATCACGTATAAATGATGATTCACGTTTTGCTGTATTATGTGGATGGATCGCAATGAAAAAAGCAGGATATTATTTAAATGATTGTCTTATAATAAACGTCAATAATCCAGAAGAAGAAAAAAAGTCAGACCTAATAAAAAATCTAGTCAGGGATTATTTCAAGTAAAAAACATCTAATCCCCTGATAAAGCCACAATCAATCCAGAACTTCTGCATCTGGAAAAAATCTTTTCTAACTTGTCCAAGTCTTCCTCTGTTTATTATTATTTCGGCTTATCTTTCAACTAATCGGGAGATGAACCAGAAAAAATAAGAATAACAATAACCAAAAGAAACTTCTTCATTTAACCCTCCTCTTGTTCATAATCAACCCAAACGTCAGCGCCACCCTTTTTTAGGAGCCGATTTATTCTTTCAGAGATTTCCTTATCAGGACTTCTCCAAGTATGGCTAATGAATACTCTTGGCATAATTGATTCTATAATAAACGAAAGTCAACTAGTTTTCTAGCAAAACGATTATTTTTCAGTTATATAGAGATCAAATTTCCCACAGAAGAAGTAGAAAGATCTCACCCTATTGATATACTAATTTATCTCCCTTATAAAGTTTATCATTCCCATCCTGACTTATCTATCAGCCCACAATTGTCGGCTGTGTCAGCAAAAGGGGGGTTGATGATGGGTACTAAAAGATTGAGGCTCTTTTCCGCGGTGGAAGAAAGCTGGATCTCATAGAGCAATTGACAACAAATTTTCTTTTTGATAAAAATCAATTGGATTGTCGATGAGGAAAACCTCTCACAATATTTAGAAAATTTTTTCATAAGGGGGATTAAAATGGAAGAAAAAGAAATACTAGAAAAGGTAGAAGAGTTTCATTCAGAAAGGATAGAGAAATTAAAGAACAACGAGACTCCCCTTCCTTCTTTCGAAAGCGGGAAAATTGTCATGCATTTAATTCCTTTTGAAACTTTTGCTTCTCCAAAGCATTGTGACCTGTCAGGTTATAAAGGGCAAATTTTGGACTTGAAGCCGTTAAAGTTTCATTCTTTAGATCAGATGTATGATTTTGATGGAATGCTTCATTTTGAACTCGGAAAAGATGAAAAATGTTTAGCTTATGTCCAAGCATATTTCAATGGGATAATGGAAGCAGTGGATTGCCATTATCTGGGATTTGAGCATAAAGAACTGTTCATATTTGAAGTAGAAGAAATAATAATAAGTAAAACAAAAGAGTATATCGCATTTCAGAAAAAATTAGGAATTGAACCGCCAATTGTTTTTTACCTTGGTATGCTAGGTGTAAAAGATTTTTCGATTAAATATGGTCATGTTGACGAGCATTTTGACAATATTCATCCCATTGATAGAAATGACTTGATTCTGCCAAAGGTAACCATAGAGAGCTTTGATGCGTCAATAGAGGATTTGCTTAAAATAAACTTTTACAGAATATGGAGTGCTTGTGGTTATCCACGATCCTTCCACTATAGCGCCAATGGAGAATGGAAAGAGAATCCAGCAAGTTAATATATGCTCTGTTAAAAAGTACGTGGAGACCAGCGATCCTAAAGCGAATTCTCCCCGACTTCAATATGACAGCTTAAGCGTTTTACGCCTCAATGGATAGACGATTGGGAGGGATTTTCTCACGTTACTGATTTATCCATTTCTTCTTTCTCGTATAATTTTTTCCATATGACGCACAATTATCTTAAGAAAAAATTTGGTTGCTTTTTTTATGGGCTTATCGTTATGCAATAAGCGACACAAATGAGGACTGATTTTATAGTAAATAGTGACAAATATATTGCCGATCTTATTCTTAACTAAATGTTCATCTCTGAATTGCTTTAAAATAGTAACTTCGCGACTATCAGAGCCATAACAAGCAGTTGCAATAAAACAAGTGCTGCGTCTACTCAAATTCTCCCTGTACCTGATTCGTTGGAATTCCTCCGTTATCTCTTCAGAATATTTTTCAAATGCTTCTTCGTCCGTAGCAAAAACTAAATTTATTGTATTTTCAGGTGTGGCAAATTTCTGGGGATTATTTAGTACTTCTTTAAAAGCTTCCATCCATGAAAAGAGGCTTCTAAATATTGAATCATATATTTTAAGGAGAGAAAAATGCACGTTTTTATAGTCCTCCGGTGGATCGGTAAAATATATTTCTTTCCAGATTGCAAAGAAACGATTCACCATAACATCAAAAGTATCAGTCTTTGCCCGAATAAATGGAGAAAATTCTGATTCGTTTTCAGGTGGACTCTCATTAAAAAATCTCACGAAATTTTTTAAAACTTCGATAAATTGGAGGAAATTATTATTTTTACTGTCAAAAAATTTTAGATAAGTATCGTTATTCTGTATACTTTTTCTGCTTTTAAAAATTAAACCATCTTTTATTTTGTCATATTCTTCTTTTACATTGCTGATTATTTTAACTATGTTTTTACCTAATAATTCCGAGTGTAAAGCAAGCTTTTGTTCATCTGTTTCTTTACCAAAATCAAAATGCTTGGCGAGTAAATCGACCAGCTTATCACCAGCGATAAGCTCTATAGGTTTATTCTCGGAAAATTTTTTTGAAGCCGAAGAAAAAACAGAATTAGTAACCAGAATGCCCTTACTTGCACGTTCTGCAGTTACTACGCCATATAAATCCCTTATAGTTGATTCAGATATGGGAGAGTTTGTTCTCTTGCATTGAATAATATATTTGCCTCCAACAATTGGCTTTTCATTATGGGCGATTATATCAATTCCACCATCGGCGGTTTTCTTTGTTTGTTCTATTCTAAATTCCATTTTTTTAAATATATCGGCCACTAATGCCTCGAATTCGTGGCCATCCATACTATTTATCCCCTCTAAATTGATCCTGTCCATATCAGATCTTTCTAAATAACGTGTTTTCCCTTTACTCAGCTTATATCACAGTAAAATTTTTAAAGTCAAATTCTCATAATGGTTCTCATAATGGTTAAATCGCCAGTCTTCAAAGTGGGCATCCAATTTATCTCGCCTTCCTCGGTCGCAGGGAGCGTTTTGCGGGAATTTCAGAAGTTTTTTTAATTTTTACAGGTTAGGGCGAAAAGGGTAAAATTAATTATTTTTTTCCAAAAAAAATATACAACAAAGTGGGAGAGGTATGAAAAGAGGGAAAAAATAAAAAATATGCCCAAAAACTATAGTTTCATTCATATATAACTATGAGGGGCAAAAAAGTCCTTTACTTTTTGACAAAAATAGTATAAAATGTTGATAATAAAAGATTTAAATTTGGCTTATAACACAGAATCGGGATAGGGGAAGGCCTCTCGGCCTTCGCCCTCCCACACCACCGTACATACGGGTCCGTATACGGCGGTTCATATCGTCTTGTCTAAAGATTCATAGTGACGGGCGAGGGAAAGGAGACCTCGTTCAGCAAAGAAACGGTTCGGCATAGCCACCTTAACGTGTTTCATGTTCGAGATGGCCCAAGGGCCTTTACGGGAGGAGACAACAGTGGAGGCGCCCTTACCGCTGACGCCAAGTCTCGTAAGTCCAGTATAACGTGCGTGGCAGCTCTTGATCCATTGGTTCATAACATAGCAGCGTAGTCTGCGCCGAATCCAGCAGTCCAGGTCTTCCAGCACATGTCGGGCCTCAATCAGCCTGTAGTAGCCGAGCCATCCTTTCAAGTATTTGTTGAGTTCCTCAATGACTTGGGAGAGGGAGACTCTTCTGGCGCGGCGCGTGATCCGTTTGATCCGGTACTTCAGTTCCTTTAAAGCCTCATCCGAGAGCTTGATTTTCAACTCGTAGCTTGTAGGAGTGAAGCTGAATCCCAGGAATCTTCTTTCCTGGGGCTTGGCCACTGCACTTTTCCGGTGATTGACTTTGAGCTTCAGTTTCTTTTCCAGGAAGCGCTCAGCAGAGTCCATTACTCGTTTGCCCGAGCGCTCTGACCGAACGTAGATGTTACAGTCGTCAGCATAGCGGCAGAACTTATGTCCCCGTCTTTCCAGTTCCTTGTCCAGTTCGTCCAGAAGGATGTTGCTGAGCAGAGGCGAGAGGGGGCCACCCTGAGGTGTGCCTTGATAGCGTTCCTGAATCACACCGTGCACCATGATTCCAGCCTGCAGGTAGTGGCGAATCAACCGCAATATCCGTTTGTCTCTTATCCTCTTGGCGATCCTTCCCATAAGAATGTCATGGTTTATCCGGTCGAAGCATTTCTCCAGGTCTATATCCACAACCCATTCATATCCCTCTTCGATGTACTTCTTTGCCTGTCTCAGTGCTTGGTGGGCGTTTCGACCGGGTCTAAAACCATAGCTGTGGGGTGAGAATGTGGGATCATACACCGGATTTAGTGCTTGAAGAAGAGCCTGTTGGATAAACCGATCCAGTACGGTGGGAATCCCGAGCATCCGGGTGCCTCCGCCGGACTTCGGCAATAGCACCTGTTTGATCGGCTGTGGTCTATATTTCCCCTGTAGGAGCCTCTCTTGGATCTCCGGCCAGTAGACTTTCAGGTAATCCTTGAGTTCATCCACTGTCATTCCGTCTATGCCGGGGCTGCCCTTGTTGGCACAAACTCGTTTTAATGCCCTTATAAGGTTCTCTCTTCGGACCACCTCCTCCATCACGACGGTCTTTACGGGTTCGGTTCTCTCGGATGCCGCCGCCACTTGACACACCGATTCCTCTGCTCCGCAGGTTTCACCCTTGGAGAGTGAGGCTCGGTTCCATTTAAAGTGGAGCTGCTGTGCCGCCATGTCAACGAATCCTCAAGTCCTTACCACCGACGATATGTTCGGCCCTTCAGACTGGCCCACAGTCCTACTACGGCCTCGGCTGACTTCTGCAGGCCCATCTGAATCCCTTACGGAATCCATAGTCCTTTCCGGACAGCCCTGCAGACCTCCCCGGGTAAGAATAACGGCCTCCGCTCCACATCCGCCGTATTTACCGAAGTACCGATTGATGGCTTTGGGCTTTGTTCTGTCACGTGAACTCACCCCAGTACCCCAGCCTCCTATGCGATTCTTGTTCATCGGATCAGAGCTTTGCCTCCAGCTTCCTTCAGACCCCACCTCACGGTGGACGCCCTTGCTTTCAGCTAGCAGTTTCCGCCATCAGGACCTGCAGGGGACTTTAACCCCCAAGCCATTACCATGCCGGGCACACGTGATGCTCCCACGCGGCAAGCCGCGGGGCATCCTTAGCGCAGCTTTAAGTCAAGCTGCGCAGGCCCTTGCTCTAATTCCCTGTGTGATGCAATGTACCTTTCAATCACATCTCGAGTCATTCGGTCCCCAACTGTCCGTGCAAAATATCCATCCTCCCACATCTCCCCTGTCCATAATCTCTTCTTCAGTCCGGGAAACTCACGAAACAATATTCTTGCACTATTGCTTTTTATTATCCTCACCACTTCCCCAATAGATCGTGATGGCGGAAACGACACCATAACATGTATATGATCTTCAACTATTTCCAATTCTATTACCTCGAATCTGTACTCCTCGCATATCTCCCCTATCAATTGTTTCGCTCGTTCCCTCACCTCTTGCCTTTTGAATATATCCTTCCTGTATTTCGGACACCATACCAGATGGTAACTGGTGTCGTAGACCGAATGACTCGTTCGTTTTATCGCCACACACTTTTTATATCACATTTCCCCGCAAGGGCCTATAAGGATAAGAGGAACTTTCCGGTCCCCCTTATCAACCCCCTCGGAAAGGCATGCATTCATCCCACGCGGCAAGCCGCGGAGGATTCTGCAAAGGTTTTGCTAAAGGTCCTTGGTATAGTGACGACGGCGTGACTCGTATCCCAGAGGAATATGTGGACAAAGATGCTCTTGTAGTAAAGAAAGACATACTCCACGATCCCGATGACTACGAATACGACGCTAAAACCGATGACTGGAAGCGGATAGAGCCTAAAATCGTGGTGAAAAAAGGCACTAGGGTTAAAAAGCTTAAATGCGATATGCCACTCTTTGAAGAGAGTGAAATCGAGGGGATTATCTATAACCAAATAAGTGCTATTAAATTCAATAACAAGGTTTGGCAGGAGATGAAGGACAAGCTCTTCAAAGACGAGACGAAAGAGTTCCTTGATTACGAAATCCAGACAGGCAAGACTGAGATTACCAAGAGCGAGACTCGAAGAGAAAAACTCTACGACGATTACTTTAAGGGTATTATTACAGCAGATTTCGTCTTCTCTCAGATGAAAAAAATCGACTCTCATATAGAAGAGCGTAAGGCCAGATTAGAAGAGTTAGAGGAGGAGCGGTCACTGTACGATAAAAAAATAGGCAAGTCGATTCAGATAATAGATAACTTAAGAAGCTGGCATGAGAAGTGGGAAAAGGCCTCTGATAAGAAGAAAAACGAGATGCTCCGATTTATGACAGTTAAAATTTCCTCTTTAAGTCATAAGACCGAAATTGATGGTCAAGAACACCTATGGAAAGACCTCTATCTTATTTGGAATGAAGAGTTTAACAGGCTTTTCGAGCTAGGACTTTTTGAGCAACCTAAGAAAAAGAAGCCGAATAATCCTTCTTCAGGAGGTGGCAGATCTAGTTTTAACCGTCCAAAAATTAGGTATAGGTCGAGCGACATCGGAAGGAAATTAAGCTTGAATCGGAAGGATTTTTATGTCATTATTCTGATTCTGTTAATTATAATTAGAGTATTTCAATCCAATCTGGAGGATTAATAAAATGGCACTCGCATTTGAAACAATCGAACCTAACAATCTTTGGAAACATTTTGCAGAGTTCCTGAAAATCCCGCACTGCTCAGGCAATGAAAAAGCCATCGGAAACTACATTATTGCGTTCGCTGAAAGCAAGGGGCTGGAATGGAAAAGAGATGATGTGGGCAATGTGGTCATCTCAAAACCTGGATCACCCGGACACGAAAATTCTGTGGGCGTGATATTCCAGGGACATCTGGATATGGTCTGTGAGAAAAACTCGGATGTGTCCCATGATTTTAGCAAGGATCCTATCAACGCAAAGATGGAAGGTGAATGGATCCAGGCGGAAGGAACGACTCTTGGAGCAGATAACGGAGTCGGTGCTTCTGCTGCCCTAGCCATCATGGAAGACGACACCTTGGTTCATCCGCCGATCGAATGTCTCTTTACGGTCGATGAAGAAACCGGGCTCACTGGAGCGACCAAGATCCAGCCTGACTTCCTCAAGGGAAAAAAGCTGCTTAATCTGGACAGCGAAGATGAGGGCGAATTCACTATAGGTTGCGCTGGAGGGGCTGACACTCAGATATCCCTTCCTCTTCAAAAAGACAACGCAGACAGTGGTGAAGTCTATAAGGTCAAGCTATCAGGGTATAGAGGAGGGCACTCGGGTATCGACATCAATCAGGGACGAGGCAATGCGATAAAATTGCTTGCCAGGATCTTGTGGCAAGTTTCTTCAGCAGGTGTGCCCTTTCGTCTGGTCTCCATTGAGGGAGGCAACCTGCGGAATGCCATTCCTCGAGAAGCATGGGCTTCGGTTATCCTCAATCCCTCTGAAAAAGATCGCTTTTCTGACTTGAGCCAAAAGGCTTACGAAAAGATTAAAGGGGAGTATGCTGCTGTCGAAACAGAGGGGGTTTTCTCTTTCGAAAGATCTGATGAAACCACATCGATAGCCTTGACACGAGATTCTCAAAACAAATTGATTAATCTGCTTTTTACTCTCCCACACGGCGTGGTCACCATGCATCCCGAAATGGAAGGGCTGGTGGAAACATCGACCAACCTCGCAGTCGTCCATACGCATGAGGACAATGCCGAGGTCATATGCAGCACCAGGAGCTCAGTAGCATCAGCTATCCAGGCTACACGAGACACTCTTGCTGCCATCAGTTCTCTGGTGAACGCAGACGTTGTACTGGAGGAAGGTTATCCTGGTTGGACTCCGAACCTGCAGTCTCCCCTTCTCCAAACCATGAAAGACATTTATAAAAAAACATTCAATAAGGAAGCTCATGTAGCTGCTGTCCATGCCGGTCTTGAATGTGGAATCATCGGTGAGAAATTTCCCGGTATGGATATGATCTCTTTTGGCCCCACCATCGAACATCCTCACTCTCCAGATGAACGTGTACACGTCGGTTCGGTGGAAAAATTCTGGACCTTTCTCACGACCGTATTGGCTGAACTTGCTTAGATTGAATTATTCATAAAAGCTTTTGACACATTCAATATACTAAAATATGTGGCCAAAATTAAAGTAAATACCAGTTCCCTCGGGACTAAAGCCCATATCGAACCTCACCACAAAGTTCTTGAGATAGTATCTCAATCCCCATCCGATATCCTTAGCAGCAAGATCGAAACGTATCTCGTCCCATGACGGCCAGACCAGTCCCCAATCAATAAAGACATTCCCACCCAGTTTTTTCCATATCGGGAACCGGTATTCTGCATTTACTAGGAATTTCCCTTTGTCCTGGAACCTATTGAGCCTGTATCCTCTCATTGCCTTCATTTCCGATCCTCCGCCGAGTGCTGACATCTCGTACAGAGGGACATTCCCCCCCACTACATGCTGAATCATCAATCTGAGAGCGAAGACATCATTCTGCCCAATGAATAGAAAATATTTCCTGAAATCGAGTGTGTAGCGATAATACTTTGCCTCTGAATTCCCAAAAAAACCAGCCGTAAAGTCATTGCGGAACAAAAAACGGAGTCCTTGTTTGGGATGGATCCAGCTGCCTGAGGTGTCGTATCGGAACAGAAGAGAGGCAAATGGCGAAAATTCCTCTCCCACTCCATCCAATGTTTCTGTCTGAGATTTGTCACTTTCGATGTCAAAATACCGGATAAATTTAAGAGCGTACATGGCCTCTATCACAAAATGAGGACTGAATCCTCTGCCGAATGTGATGATAAGCTCTTTTTTTTCGTCTGTGTAGCGCGTCAGATCATCTTCATTTGATTCGAGACCCAAACCATAAAAATTGGCTCTCAAAAGCTTGCTATATTCAGCCTTTAAATCAAAAGAAAAAGGATATACTTTTCCTTGCCGAATTTCAAAATCAGGCGAAGAAAACACAAAGATGTAGGTCCGTTCTCCCTTTGTCGAGTTAAACAGCAAAAGATCAAAAGACTCGTCTTTCCCAAAAAAGTTCACAAATTTTCCCTTAGCTCCATAACCGACTCCGATATCTGTGTCGTACATCAAAATCGGAAAAACACTGAATGACTTTTTGGAATTTTGATCCGGCGTACCTGAAATCAGCACATCAAAGAAGACAAAGATCGACACTATTGCTCCAAAAAATAAACGAACGCCGTACACCCTGTGGGTCATTTTGATCCGTGTTTCCCCTAGTGTTTTAACCTCCCTTTAAACAATAGAGAAATAATCAGGATCAGGAGGTCATTTAATAAATTTGTAACCCGACCAAGGCACAGTGATAAGATAAACAGGATGGGAAGGGTCGTCTTCGACTTTTTGACGCAAGTTATGCATGAATGTGTCTACTGTTCGTGTTGTGGGATAGTTTTCATAACCCCAGACTTCGTTGAGGATCTTATCCCGACTCACGACCTCCCCCTCATGTTCAGACAAGAGCTTTAAAAGCCCTATCTCTTTTACTGTGAGAGATATTTCCTTTTTTCTCTTTATGGCTACCTGTTTCTTAAAATTAATGGTTACATCCCCAAAGGACAGCACTTCACCTTCTGGACTCTCTGGGGAAACCCTGCGAAGAACAGCATTGATGCGTGCAATAAGTTCTCTTGTCCCGAAAGGCTTGAGGAGGTAATCATCTGCACCCAGCTCTAGCCCTATTATTCTATCGAGCTCTTCCTTTTTCTCTCCCGTAAGGAATATGATTGGCGTGGAAATTCCCTCCATCCTGAGTTTTTTGCAGATCTCAAACCCATTCATGGTCGGAAGAACATAGTCCAGGACAATGAGGTCGACCTTCTCTTTACTTCCTATTCTGTATCCCTCTGCCCCATCGGCGATGCCGAGTACCTCAAAATTCTCTGATACAAGCGCCGTCATTATAGTTTCTCTAAAAGCTTTGTCATCCTCTACGATCAGTATTTTCTTCATGTCTTTGGAAATACGAGACTCACAATGCTTCCTTCCCCGAGGTGGCTTTTGATCCTTACTTCTCCTTTGTGGGCCTCCATTATGTATTTTACGACTCTCAATCCCAAACCCACACCATTGGGACTTTTCTGTATAGCTTCTGGCGAACGGAAAAATTCATCAAAAATCTTTTTCTGGTCTTCTGTGGAGATCCCGATTCCCTTATCCTGGATTTGGATCTCTACGTCGCCTTTGTTTTCTATAAGCCGAACGCCTATCTCCCCTTCGTCATTCGAATACTTTATAGCATTGTCTAAAAGATTAGTCAAAGCTTGCTTGATAGCATCTCTGTCGATTTTTAACGTGATAACCTTTTCGGGAAGGTCTTTATGGAGCACGATCCCTTCCTTGAAGAGATTTCCTTGGAACAGAGCAATGGCCTCCTCGACAATGGGCTGGATGTCTTCACATGAAAAGCGGTATGTCTTCACATTCTGTTCGATCTTTCCTATATCCAAGATGTTGTGCACAAATCGAGTGAGCCTTGAGCACTCATCTGCCATAACACCTAAAAGTTCTTCCTCTTTGGCTTTATCTTTAACTCTTCCGTCCTGTAACATTTCCGAAAGACTATGAATGGAACTCAAAGGCGTCCTTAATTCGTGTGATACAGTTGCAATAAATTCAGTCTTCATCTGGCTGAGCTCATCCAGTTTTTGTTTCTCTGCGCGTTCAAGAAAAACTTCTTCCTGGAGTACGATCCTTTCCAGATTCAGAGCCAATCCGTTAGCCATGCTGAGGAGCAAATCTAGGTCTTCAGGCGAGTATCTTTCTCCGGATTTCTTTTTCCCCAATAACAGAAAACCCTCTAAATCCATGAATCTGAAGGGCAGGGATATGACCACCTCCAAGCCAGAGTCAGCTAATATCATTTCGTTGGAAAAATCTATCCCTTCTTCCATACGCACAGCCCCTCTCTTTGCCGATATGCGACTCTGTTCAAAAACTTCGGTTTGTCGCAGGTCGAGCTCTTTTCCGCCAGCTTTCGTGACAATCCGGATTTTTTTATCGCCCTGCACTGAATACACTAGAATCCCCGAGGATTCGAGAGGCAATGTATTCTCCACCTTTGTCAAAAAGTACTCCACAAGATGGTCCTTGACGGCCATCCTATGTGCCTTTTCATTAAAACTCCGGTTACTCTCTCGGTAGTCAAAACTGACTCGGAAAAAAGACTTATCCACAAAATGCTGGATCTTCCTCCGTGCAGGATGGAAAGCTGCCGCTGCAGCAAGTGCAGCAATAGCCGCGACCACAACTTCCTGGATATTCGCCAGCCGAGAGACAAATTCATGCAGAAAACGGACGAAAAACAGATAAACAGTCACAGTAAAGATCGTTAAAAAAGAATAAACCAGACTTCTGTTGATGATGAGTTCAATATCCATCAACTTAAATCGGATGATCGCAAACGCAACGGCAAGCGGGAGAAAGATGAAAAAGACATTCGAGAACTCATCTGAAATGAGAGGAGCGCTCTTGAACAGTTGAGGCAATTGGTACAAGAGGATAAAGGGGCCAAGCCCGACAAATAGACCTAAAAAGATCCATTTGATCTGCGCCCGTTCCTCTGTCATAGTAGCTCTCCTGAAACCAGAGACAAGCAGAAAGACAGTTCCGATGACATAGAGGACTGTATAAAAGCGAAATATATAGTATACAGCTTGATAATACCTGTAGTGAACGATGGAAGAATGAAGAACGGAATACAGAAATAGAAAAATAAGGGCGCTGGCAAAAAGAAAAGCTGGCAAGTAGATAAAAATTACACTCTTCTTTACCTCTCTCTTTGTTAATTTGAGGGTAAAATGCAGCAGCAGGGCAGGAGCCAGCGGATAGAGAAGATAATACAGCACTCCAGGCAAAACAGAGATCCAAGCATCCCTAGGAATGTAAAATCCTTGGTTGATAATGGTCGCTGATGAGAACGCAACAATAGCAAAGAAAAAAATCTGTGCCATAAGATCATCCTGACGCAGAATGATCACCGCAATTCCGATCGCAAAACAGGTCAAACCGATGATGAGGTAAATGATGAGAATTGGTTCTTGAGAATAAAAGGCAACAAGCTGGACTTCGCTTTGTTGAACAGCTCCATCTGTCTCATAGAGGACCTGAACCAAGTCTCCGATCGATCTCTGACTCAGGACAAATTCTACATCTTTGTCCGTTAAAATCTCGGTTTGGTCCAACCGTTTGATGGAGGATTGGGGGACATCCTTGGGAATCCACGCCCTCTGGCGCAATCGGGTAAAGCCATAGACGCTTATGGCTATGACAAAAACACCCAGGATCAGATAGCTTAAAATTCGGGCTCTTATCATGGATGCATCTCCCCTTGTCCCCAAAGAATATAACACATTTATAGGGGGCTGAGAAGATAGGAAGACAACTGAACCTGGAACCATCCTCAAAACCGTGATGAATGACGTCCGAGTGTCCCAATTGTTGATTTCGAAAACACTCTCAGTTTCCCCAGCGAGGAAACTTCGCTTGGACTTGGGGGCTTCCCTCACATCTCCCTTTGGGAGATGAACCGTGCCTGTCCAGCCCTTCACACGGTTTTCTCCACCACACAATTGAGACACTTAATAACGTAATGTGAATTCATGCCATCACGGTTTTAGTAAGCTCACACAGCGCCTTAGACAGTTGACATAGGCTCTGTAATGTTCAAATATAGAATTCATGAAAATCACAGTTTGCCAGCTCGGGGACAAGAAGGAAGAGTTTCGAACAAGCTGGGACCTCTTGGTCAATCATGCTCAAAAGGCCAAGCCTGACTTGGTCCTGCTTCCTGAACTGGCCTTTTCTCCCTGGTTTGCTAAAAAACCCCACTTCGATCCTGAAGTCTGGGACGAAGCTGTGAGCGCTCACGAACGATCTCATCAACTCATCCGGGAATTATCCCCTGCTTGCGTTTTGGGGACAAAGCCAGTGAACACAGGAGACAAACGCCACAATGAAGCATTTGTGTGGACCACTTAAAGCGGATTTCAATCCGCTCACACAAAGTATCATCTTCCTGATGAAGCGGGATTCTGGGAAGCATCTTGGTATCACAGGGGAAATGGAGAGTTCAAGCTATTTTCCTGCCAAGGTGCACGTGCTGGTTTCCTCATTTGTACGGATATGTGGTTTTTCGAACATTCCCGTTCTTATGGAAAAGCAGGTGTTCAGTTCGTAGCGTGTCCTCGAGCAACCCCAAGATCAACACTGGATAAGTGGCTCGTCGGCGGCCGCACCGTTTCTGTTGTATCAGGAGCATTCTGTATCTCGTCGAACAAATACAGCCCCATCGATCTAAACTTGGGTGGATTGGGATGGGTTATCGACCCTGAAGGAAACGTTCTGGGAGTGACCTCTCAGACAAATCCCTTTTTAACTGTTGAAATTGACCTTGATCTCGCGGATGAAGCGAAGCAAACTTATCCCCGCTATGTGCCGGATTGATCCCATACTACTTTTTCTGTGCACCGGAAACGAGAACGGCAAGGCTCTTGAACCTGTCCGAAGGGAGTATTTTCGCTTTGTGGACTGACTCCACGCCTGTGGGCTTTCCAAATAGAGTTTTTTCGTAGGTCACATCATCAAGGCCTTGGAATTCCTTATACTGCGAGTAATCAACATACTCAAGTTCTCTGAGAGTTTGGATCATGGCAAGAGTGCTCACTCCAAAATATCGCTTGAGATAAACGACGTCTTCGAACTTCAAGCGAGCCGACCTCAAGTCTTTTTCGATTATGGCTTTTACTTTTGTAGGAGGAATTAAAAAGCGTCGGGCAAATGTCTGGGCGAATTTTTCACGAGGGTGGTAAAGAGAAACATATTCCTCCATAAAAACATCGGGATTGTCAATAATAGGTTCTGTGTATCGATCTCTGAGATAGTGATAATACTCGTGAGCAGCCACAAAGATCTGTTCTCCTTCCGACAGGTTCTTGTTTATCAGAGCAAAGGCTGCCTCTTTAATCTCAAAATAGATGAATATTCCGGATATCTTGCATTCTTCGGAAAGAGACTGTCGGTAAACACGCAATCCATTCATCTCAATGAGTAAAAAGATATTCCTGATTGGAGAATCCCCCAACCCGAGTCTCCTGCGTTCCTCGATTGCTAGCCTTTCTGGACTGAGGTGAGAATATGCAGGTGCCAGTTCCAGTCTTCGTCCCGCAGCCTCCTCCAATTTGAGGTAATCATCACAATATTTTTTAAATTTTTTGAGTTCTGATTTGGCTTGTGTATTTATAGTCTTCTGACTAAAAAGTCCTTCGAAGCCCGTCTCTCTCTCTCGTATAAAATATGAGACATCTTTTTTAAGAAACTC
Source organism: uncultured Eubacteriales bacterium (assembly GCA_964540205.1). Taxonomy (GTDB): domain Bacteria; phylum Acidobacteriota; class Aminicenantia; order Aminicenantales; family Aminicenantaceae; genus WTAW01. The sequence continues at coordinate 15,439 of CAZIMJ010000239.1, forward strand.
GGCGATACTCTTTAGAGAGTCGAGGCTTGGCATCCTCTTACCGAGCTCTAGCAAGGAGATAAACTCGCTGGACAATCCCACAGCTCTGGCAAGATCCTCCTGAGTAAGCCCGAGGTTTTCCCTCTCCATCCTAAGTTTTATTCCTAAAATTCCCGGCATTTTTTCACCCCATCCAAAGAGTACTCCATTTATAACTGGTAGTTAGAAGAAAGTCAATATGGGGTAAAAAATATAACTGTCGGTTATAAAACATGCTGAATTCACGAAATTACTTTTGACTTTCATTCTTTTCTCTGCTATAAATTTTCTGGGGTAGACATATAATAGCCTTAGTTTTGGTTTGGGAAGGAGCTGCATGGACTCAATCAAAACGATCACCAATGACTTTTTTAAGAACATCGTCGAATATCTGAATGATGGTGTCGCTCTTCTAGATTCCCAACGCAAAATCTTTTTCTGGAATCAAGGAGCTGTGAACATAACTGGATTCACAAAAGCTGAGATTCTGGGACATAGATGTTTCGAGAACATCCTGATCCCTTTAGATAATGGTGACCTACAGATCTGTAAAAATGACTGCCCTGTGGACAAAACAATGCGTGATGGTAAAATACGCAGCCTCGAAGCTTTCATTCACCATAAAGAAGGCTATCGTCTTCCCGTGTTTATGCGCATTATGCCCATCACGGATTCAGATCAGAAGGTCGTTGGTGCCGTTGAAACTTTCTATGATATCTCTCCAAGAGTCCTCATCCCGCAGAAGGCCCAGGAACTCAGAAAAATGGACCTTCTCGATCCTCTCACAGAACTGGGCAATAAGGCCTATTTGGAAGCTCAGATCATGCTCAAGTTGGATGAGATGAATAAACACCATTTTCCTTTGGGTATTCTTCTTATCGATATCGATCACTTCAACGCTACTAACGAGACACATGGTACCGTCGTCGGAGATAAGATACTTCGTATGGTCGCTCGAACCCTTGCCAACAACATACGCTTCTATGATATTGTCGGACGCTGGGCTGGAGAACAGTTTCTTGTCATTATCTATAACATCCAGGAAACAAAACTAGACCTTGTGGCGAACAAGCTTCGCCTTCTGATATCGCAATCGAATCTTCAAGTGGGAACAACACTCCTTTCTGTTACGGTCTCTATAGGAGCTACTATTGCAATATTGCGCGATAACACAAGAACGATCATGGATCGCGTTGACAGATTGATGCGCCACAGCAAAAAAGATGGCCGTAATAGAGTCTCCACAACATTCGAAGATTGACGAAAATCCCATCAAGGAATCATCTCACTCCAGGAACTAGACTTCCCACTTAAAATGATTTTGTCGAATCTTGTAATTCCCAAAAAAAGGATAAATAATATTACTTGGACCTCCAATGAAACAAAAAACTGTCGCGGCGTTGATGTTACTTACTTGTTTTGTGATGATTCCTCTCCCCAGTCATGCAAAAGAGGACTTTTTGAAGAAGGCCCAAAAAAGCATGGATCTTATGGATTATGACCAGGCAATTTATTACTACGACCAAGCTCTGATCGAAAATCCTGCAATACCGGAAATCAGGCCACGAATGGGCTTCTGCTACTTCCGAACGGGAAAATATGAAGATGTTGTGAGAGTCTGTCAGGATGAGCTTGCTTATTTCCCCGGGAGTTTACAATCGCATATCCTATTATCCTATGTGTATTTTCATCAGGGTAGAAGTGAGGAGATGGTCGCAGCTTGTAAGGATTTTCACACCGCATTGGAACAATATTGCTTAAGCGAAGAGAAAAAACTGGGGAAAGAATATCGGGTAAAGCAAGGCAGTCAGTGGAGGATATCCAAAGAGAACTTAGAAGTCATGCGCAAGAAGATCCTCGAGAGATACTCCAACCTGGGTCTTCCCTACTTTATCCTTGGAGTCCATTACAAAAAGAATTTAAACTTCGATAAGGCCTCTCAAAATATCCAACAGGCGATTCTCTGGGAGTACGACCCGATAGAATGCTACACACACCTCATTGACATCGAGCTCTTCCAAAACAATTGGGATCTTGCACTGGAAAAAGCCAGAGATGCACAGCGTATTGTTGGCTCCCAAGCCGAGTTCTATTTTCTTATGGGCTATTCCTACTATCAAATGGGTCATATGGACAGATCAAAGACAAGCTTTTTGAACGCCTTCGACTTAAAGCCCTATGTGACAGAAACACTGAAAAATCTTGCAAAAGTCCACCTCGTGATGGGGAATTTCCAAGAAGCCACAAGGATTTTTAAACAAATTATGAAGGTCTCGCCGTTCGATTACAATGTGCAATTCCTTCTTGAAAGGGCTTTGAACAAACAGCGTGTGATAAAACCGGCACAGAGTCCCAAACTCACTAAAAACATATCTGAACGACCATCATTGAAGTACACATACTCCTTTGAGACAAATATCGCATCTGTGACCAATCTCATCAATAACGCCGCACTGACACTTTTGCGAAAAGGCCAGTTGGATGACGCCATAGTTATGACTGAGAGTTTTTTGGAAGTCCACGGAGTTTCCCCAGAACTGAACTACAATCTCGCTCACTTTTACAACATCAAAAATAATCTTGATAACGCTCTCAAATATGCATGGAATGCAGTGGAACTTAAAGAGAATTTCAAGGATGCTTATGACCTTATCGGTAACATCTTTTTTAAAATGGAGGACTTCGATAACTCCATCAAAGCATACCGCAGGGTGATCGCCATAGACTCAAAGGATGCCATGAGTCACTACAATCTGGGATGCGTCTTCTCTGCCAAGGGAGAGGCGGATAAAGCGGAAGAGAGTTGGTTGAACGCCATCCGTTATGAACAGAGCAAAAGAATCAAAAATAGAGACGAGATCTCTGATGATGAACTCTCTTTTTCTCTTGTGGTTGTGGGAGGGCGTGTGGCCGTCAAATCATACACGGCTCTGGGTCATCTATACAAAAACCGGAAAATGTGGGAAAAATCGTTAGAACAATTCCAATTAGCGTTGGAATCGGAACCCAACCGATCCGAACTCCATTACGAGATCGGAAAGATCCACATAGAGAGAGGCAACATTCCGGAAGCGAAAAAGTCCTTGGAAAAATACGTGTACTTCGGTGGCGCAAAAGAGCAGGAAGTCAGGCGACTTCTAGATACGCTCAAAACAAAGAAGCATTCCTAAATCCATGCCAACATGTATTAAAGGATGCCGTCCTCATTTGATATGGATTTGACAACTAAGCTCCAGTTTTGCTTTAATCAAGAGACGCCGAGATGCTGTTGGATAACAATCCTCACTTGGAAATGTGGATATTTATGTTCAGGAAGGAGAAAATCTATCCAATTTCCTCCTTTATTCATTGACTAAAAATATAGGCTTATATCTCTACAGGTTCGCAAAATTGAAAAAGACGGAGCAGCCGGTAATTCAGGTTAGGGAAGACAGGAATAATGAGTAAGGAAAATGCCTTTCAAGAACTATTCTTAACCATGAAAGTCTCTCTAAAAAACGCGGCTATGTACAACCAGGATCACCCCGCTTTCCAAAAATCTGTCACGGAGGTGAAAGAAAAGATCGATGCCCTCTTTGAATACATGAGTCCCATAGAAATCAGCTTTTCACCCCATGCCCTTCTTATCGAGGATAAGTTTTGGGATGAGGAGAAAATGTACAAGGAACTGGGACGTACATTCCACTTCCGAAAGGTAAAAAAATTAAAGGTCAGCAGGGGTGTCACTTTAACTGAACTGATGGTGTTTATGTCCCACATTTCGCTAACCCCAAGAGATATTTTCAAAAAGGGGGGAATCGAAGTCATCCTTCATGACCAAAATATCTCTCATATAACGGTCGAAGAGCTCGATTATGCCCAGCTCCTTATGGGCGAGGGAGAAGAGGTGAAGGATATCTGGTCTTACCTCCTTCAAGAAGCTGTCGAGCAGGAAGACAAAGAGAAATTGATGGAAGTGGCAGAAAGCTTCGAAAAAATCATCAAAGATTTTGAGCCCGGGGAATTTCTCGAAGATAAAGAATTCAGCGAAAATTTTATCCGATTTTTCGATTATCTCAAACTGAACGAAGAAAAAAAATACCGTAAATGCGCCAAAAATCTGGTTAAGACCGTTGTTAAGAAAAAAGAGGACATTAAAGACGAAGAAAAACTGAAAAATATCAAGGCCATTATCACAGACCTCAAAGAAGAAGACCTTGCGACTTCTCTATGGGATGAACTCATCTATGACGACAACTTTGATTCATTAAGTTTTGGCATTTTTTCTAAACTGATCGAAAGAGATAAACACGAAAAAGTGGCCTCATCTCTCTCAGATATCTTCAAGCAGGATGACGCGCTAAGGGAAGACCCCCAAGCCGAGGAAAAGATCAAAGAGCTGCTCTCAGGCACCACAAGCACTATGATGTCGGAAATATACAGGAAAACCCTCACTTCTTTTTTAAAAGACATATCTTACGAGACGAAACTCACCTTTGACCATACGCTCCTTCAAAAAAACTATCGTTACATCCTTCTTAACCTACTGAAAAAAGATTTATCCCTGGAACATGTTACAGAAACAATGGCGAATATCTTCGGCGACTGGGATACCATCAAAGAACAGAAGGATCTGGAGTACCTAAAATACGTTTTCGAGGTTCTGTATGAAAAGGACAAAGAGATCCTTGCGGACTCCAAAATCAAACTGTTCATCTCAAAGATAGTGGGATTTGTGGAACATTCCATTCTTGAAGGCGAGCTCTTGCTTGAATTTGACTATTTTATCGAGAACTTGAAAGAAAGCACGCTGGATGTCAACACCTACCTTGAGCGGATCTTTACGGACGGAAAGATATCTCCCTATATCTTGAAGGCGTTCTTCAAGTTTTTCAAAGAATATCTATTCTACTTTAACCTGAACCTTGACCAGAACTTATCGGACAGCAAATTTCTTGAGAAGATGATCAAAAATCTCCAGGATATCGATACTCCCATATCGCTGATCACTCTAAAAAATATTTATCTTTCAGCGAGTGCAACCACAAAATACAGAGTTTTAAGAGCCATGCACAAGCTCACCGAAAGCGACGAAAAGTTTCTTTTTCCCATCCTTAAAAGCAAAGAACCCGCACTCAAAACAGAGGCCCTCATCCTTCTCATGAGAGACCAGCGGACGAAACGGTTGGCTTTTGAAACACTCTTCCGGATTCCCTCACCCTACGGTATCAGGAACAAACGCCTGATGGAACACATAAAGATCATTGAGGACAAAGACCTGAAGGAAGCTAAGCTGTACCTGGAAGAATTCAGCAATCGACGCGGTTTTTGGAATAGAAAGCTAAAAGAGGGATCTTTTCGCGTTTTGGAGAAATGGAATGCTGAACAAAATTAAAGTGACTCTCATCCACTTGCTTTCCGCAATTCAGACAGGAAAGATCTATTCGCCAGAACATCCAAAATATCACGAATTCATCGAACAATCCCATAACAGCCTTCAAGAGGTGTTGAAAGAGAAAAAGGAGTTAGTGATCGGCATTGTCGAGGACGAATTGGCATGGGAGGATGAGATATTCTTTGATCTTAGCCAGAAATTAAGATCCTTAGTGCTCTACCTGCAAGAAAGAGGGATCGAACGAATCTACTTTAACCAATCTCTCACTAAGAATGAACTGGAAAAATTCATCACATTCCTCATCACTCCTAAGGTCGATCTCCCCAAAGAGCCCCATGAGTATCTATCTGCTCAGGGTGTCAAGAACATTCGCGCAGGTAAGATCAGAACATTGACATCCAACCAGAAAGAAAAATCAAAAACCTCTGTTGAACGGATTAAACAGTATGAAAATTCTCTGAAAACCGTCTCTCAATCTTTCGATAAACTCTTGAATGAAGAAGATATCGATTACCTGGACCTGCGGTTTAATATCCTCAATGTGATGGAAAATTTCATGGGACGCCATCAAGAACTTTTAAACCTGATCTCTGTCAAGAAAAAAGACCTGATGACATTTGTCCATCTTCTAAACGTATCGATCCTCTCTATGTACATCGCCTCAAAACTGGGATTCTCCAAGGATGATGTCCTGGATATCGGGATCGCGGCTCTTTTCCATGACATCGGCAAGATATCCATATCCCTCCGGATCCTAAAAAAGAAATCAAAACTGGCCGAGGATGAGTTCCTCAAAATTCAGGATCATACGATCTTGGGCACGAAAATTTTGACAAGATACGTCGATATGTTGGGAATATTACCCATAGTTGTCTCATTCGAGCATCATATGAGATACGACCTGAAAGGTTATCCGAAAGTAGATTTCCCCCACACACCGCATCTCGCCTCCTATATCGTATCGCTCTGTGATGTCTATGATGCACTCACGCAGAGAAGGACATACAAAAAAGACTATCCCCCGATCGAAATTTACAACTTGATGATGAAGGAAAAGGGACAGCTCTTTGACCCGAAACTCTTAGCAAAGTTTTTTAAGATCATGGGTGTCTGGCCCATCGGAACGATAGTATCGCTCAGCAATCGCAGCATAGCTATCGTCAGAGAAGCGAATGAACGAGATGTCTTCCGCCCCGTCATTGAAGTGATCTCACCAAAGAACAGGAGGGGCACGATAGACTTGCTGAAGAACAAGGATATCTCCATAAAAAAATCTCTCAATCCCTTTGCCGAGGGAAAAAAATATCTGGATATGCTCGAGATGCTACACCATAACTCCATACTCCTATAACTTCGCTAAACGCTCTTGAATTTATAGGTGATAGAGCATCGCACACAACATAAGGGAGAGCCAAATGAATGGTCCTAAACAAACTTTTAAACACATTATGATTGTTGTCATACTTTTTGTGATACTCATTATCAGTACGTCATGTTCTCAGGAATCAGAACAAGTCACCGAAGAGGCAAGGTCAAAGCTCGTACAACCCAGCAAATGGTGGGAATCCCTTCCACGACCGATATATGCTAAGCTCGAGAAAGTGGAAACCGACCAAATATGGTACGAAGTCTACAAGTTGACAGAAGATACATATGCCATCTACGAACCCTTCCAATATGAGGAAGCTATCAGCTATTTAGCCATTGGGAACGAGAAAGGTGTTTTGATCGATACGGGCACTGGATTGGGTGACCTGAAGAGACTCGTCGGTGAGCTAACAGACCTCCCTGTTTCAGTCATCAACACCCACACCCACTGGGATCACATTGGGGCAAACTCTCAATTTGACGACATAGCCTGCTATAATCATCCCGAATGTACAGGAAAGTTGGCAGAGGGCTGCGCAGATATCATTTTGATGGATTCGATATCCTCATCCGGTCAGACCAGATCACACAATATTAATAAAACTAAAGTGGAGACTTGATGTGTTCTGATATTGAACGATGTTTAATAATCGAACACTCATATTCAGCAAACTTCTGAATTCTTCCCTGAAAGCAAAAGAAAGAAGACTGGCATGAACTTTGCAATAGGATCTTACGAAATCTCCTCTCAGATAATTGGCTGCTCACCCAGATTGGAGGGACAGAATGAAAAAACAGATCTTTTGCCAGTGCGACAAATGTATCGGAATTATGCCCTGTAAAGTTCTCAAAGATGGTAGGATTGTGTGCGAATGTTGCAAAGACGAGGTGTCTCACATCCAGCTCAAGCACATTTCCTCAGAGATGGAACTTTCTTACCAAGAGCAACACGTCTGAAAGCTTGACTCTTGTAAGATATTTACTAATCGAGATCCGGCATAGATAGGATCTTGAATTTTTTCTTCAGCTTGACTTCCCCTATTTTGAGAATCGCCAAATAATCACCAGGGGAACTCAATTTCCCTTGAGGCCTTCGGAATCGTGAGAAACGATCCTGAGCTTTTTTTTCCTCATCGGTCAGTGGTTTTCTCATATCCCAGATGACACAGTTGATTCCAGCCTTTTTCTTCCCATCAAGATCGCAAATCTTCTCTCCATAGGCATCAGTGATTGTGATCCGGATGTCGCCAGAAACGTTTTCCCTCAGATAATAATTTATTTCTATACCTTCAAGTTGATTGTTCGCGGTAAAATGTCTGTGTCCCTGGAAACTCGATCCCCTCCTCAAAATCCACTGGATCGTGGATTTTATGTCGAAGAGATAGATATTCTTGGCTAGAACCTTGGCATTCAACTCCTGAATTGGAGCAATGTTGGTGATAAAGATCCCCCGGCCATGGGTACCTACAACCAGGTCATTCTCTCTTGGGTGAATAATCAGGTCGTGGACGCCATTTGTAGGCATGTTGCCCTTCATACATACCCATTTTTTCCCACCATCGATAGACACATAAACACCCATCTCAGTACCTACAAAGAGCAAGTCGGGATTTTTGTGGTCTTCCACGATCACGTTGATAGGTTCGTTCGGAAGATTTCCTGAAATGGAAGTCCACGTCTTGCCAAACTCGGTGACTTTATACAGGAATGGCCGGAAATCATCCCTCCTGTATCCGGTCTTTGAGACATACGCTGTGTCTTCCCGGAAATTCGAGGCAAAGACCCGGCTCACCCAATAATCCTCGGGCGCACCAACTGGCTTGAGATGATCTGTAAGGTCTGTCCAATTGGCCCCTCCATCCCGGCTGATCCAGGTTTTTCCGTCATCCGTACCCAACCAGATTAGGCCGGGAAGTACCGGTGATTCTGAAATAGTGGTGATGGTACAGTACTGGATATTCCCCCTTCCAGCGATCTTTTTTGCATCGTTCGTGCTCAAATCAGGACTTATTATCTGCCAATTATCACCTTTGTCCATCGAACGGAAGAGTACATTACCGCCGAAATAGATGATTTTACTGTTATGAGGAGAAATATGTATCGGTGAATTCCAGTTAAAGCGAAACTCTGGATCCTCTTTTTGTCGTTGAGGACGTATACTCTGTCTTATTCCCGTTTTCTGGTCAACGCGCTGTATGTTTCCGAATTGAGACTCATTGTACAGCCAACGGTTATCGTTCGGGTCGACCTGATTGTAAAATCCGTCGCCTCCTCCCACAGAAAGCCACTCGTCGCGTGAAATGCGTCCGTAGAGGCTGTTGCTCGGCCCTCTCCATGAGCCATTATCCTGGAGACCTCCATACACATTGTATGGAGTGTCCATATCGACTCCGATGGCGTAATACTGAGCAAGGGGAAGATTGTCATAAAAATCCCATGATTTTCCCCTGTCGTATGTGATGGACAACCCCCCATCGTTACCCAAGATCATGTGGTTTGAGTTCTGAGAATCGATCCACAGCGCATGGTGGTCTGAGTGGGTCCCTGCACCTGCATTCTCAGGCTGTTCTTTGCCCCAAGTTCTGCCTCCATCGGTTGATCTAAAAACCTGTATGCTGAGAATATAGACAGTCTGATCATCATTAGGATCGATCCGGATCTGTCCATAGTAATACCCGGGCATCCCCCCGATATTGTCCTTATCTCCATTCATTTTTGTCCATGTTTGCCCCGCATTCTCTGAGCGATAGACCTCGCCCCCTACAGGAGTATCTCGTGGCTCTCTATTCTGTTCCTTCGCGCTCTTCACTTCCTCTTCTGTGGGAGTCCGCATGTTTGCATTTTCGACCGTAGCATACACGATATTCGGATCTTTCCTGTAGATGTCGATGCCGATACGGCCTATTTTCCCTTCGGGAAGGCCTCCTCCCAGCTTTTCCCATGACTCGCCCGCATCAACGCTTTTATATATCGCACTTCCAGGACCAGCCTCCTCAAAATGCCAGGGGAGTCTTTCTTTATCATAAGAGGCTGCATACAGGACATTCGGGTTTGAGGGCTCTATGGCCACATCAACAACACCCACTTTATGGTTGATATAAAGAACCTTTTTCCACGTTATCCCTCCATCGGTTGTCTTGAAGAGACCTCTTTCCTCATTAAATGAGTAAAGATGGCCCAGAACAGCCACATACACGATGTCTGGATCTTCTGGATGAATGAGAATCCGCCCGATATGATGGGACTCTTTGAGCCCCATGTTAGACCATGATTTACCTCCATCGAACGACTTGTAAACACCATCCCCCCAATAACAGCTTCGAGAGTTGTTTGCCTCACCTGTTCCAACCCAAAGGATATCCGGGTTTGAAGGAGCAACAGCTACATCTCCTATGGATATGACCGTTTGGTTATCAAAGATCGGCTCAAAGGTCGTTCCATTGTTCACTGTCTTCCACAGTCCACCCGAAGCAGAAGCCACATAAAAGGCGTATGGCTGGGACAAAGGTACGGCCAGGTCGACGATACGTCCGCCCTGCCTTGCCGGACCGATTTCCCTGTAAGTGATAGTCTTGAGAACATTTGTATCGAATATGTCATCTTCCTGACCTGAAGCATTCAAAAACAAAAAAATCACAGCACAAACTAGAATCAGCCATGAATACCTGTGTTTAATCATTGTGAGTCCTCCTATTTTACTTTGACAGAATCATATATCATATATTCACATTAAAAAAAACCTGATTGGGACACTTAACACTTAAAGCTGTATTATTATACCGCGAATGGGGCGTAACGAAGCAGATGCAGTAAGTTCGGTGGGTTAGGTTGGGTCGGCACCCGAAGTGTAAAAAACGTCGATGACTATAAGAAGATTTTTCTTGAAAAGTTTTTTCAACAATGTCAGGATAATTTCCTGGCATTGTTGAAGTGAAAAAAGCATCGACTTTTTTTATGAATAGTTCAGGTTAAGGAGATCACATGAAGAGACGGGAGGCAATTATCAGTCTCGGCTGTATGGCCGTTCTAGGCCCCAGCCTATTTTCATGCAAAAAAAGGAGTGACACCATGAAACAAGAAATCAATACCCAGAATGCCCCTAAAGCTATAGGCCCATATTCGCAGGGGATCATTGCCAATGGGTTCGTCTTCGCTTCCGGCCAAATTCCTCTCGACCCTGCTACAGGAGAGCTGAACATTGGATCTGTCGAAGAGCAAGCCCATCTAGCCCTCACCAATCTCAAAGCTGTTATCGAAGCATCGGGCAGCTCTATGGACTTGGTCGTCAAATGCACCGTATTTCTCAAAAACATGGATGATTATGGAGCAGTGAACGCCATCTATGGCGAATATTTCAAATCCCCCTACCCTGCCCGGGCGGCCATCCAAGTAGCCCGATTGCCCAAGGACGTAAAAGTCGAAATTGAAGCGATCGCTATCCTTTAGCATAGGTAAGATTTATGCCGATTTATGAGTTTTCCTGCGACGCGTGCGGGTCCTCTTTCGAAACCCTCAGTTCTATTGGAGGTGAAAAAAACGTCGTCTGCGTGGAGTGCGGGAGCAAGGATATCCATAAACTCATCTCCTCCTTTGGAATCGGAGGAGGAGGCAGCCGGGTAAAATCTTCTTCTGCAAGCTGCAATTCTTGCTCTGCCATTTCATGTGATACATGCAAATAGATCCATCCATATGAAAAACGCTGTACGCATCGGTGTCGACACAGGGGGCACTTTTACAGATATTTTTATAGAAAAAAACGGCTCTGTTGAAATCAAGAAGATCCCTTCCACTCCCGAAAGTCCCTCTCTTGCTATCCTTGAAGGCATTGCTCCCTTTTTAAAATCCAAAATAGCTCCCTTCATCATACACGGAACAACTGTCGCTACAAACTCCCTCCTGGAGAATAAGGGCGGCCGGGTCGCTCTCATCACGACCAAGGGTTTTGAAGATGTTCTCTTCATAGGACGTCAGACCAGGCACCGGCTTTACAGCCTCGATGGAGAAAAAAGGACTCCTCTCCTGCCAAAAAAACACTGTTTTGGTGTGGAGGAAAGAATCCTTGCTGACGGAACCGTAGAAAAAGATCTCTCCCTCCATGAGCTGGAGAAAATTTGCGAAAAGATTCAAAAACTGAAGATAGATGTGGTCGCGGTAAGCCTGATCCATTCCTATACAAATCCCATCCATGAAAGGATCATCGCTAAAATCTTAAATAGAGAAAAACTTTTAACATCGATCTCGAGCCAAATCCTGCCTGAATACAGGGAATACGAGAGAACATTGGTAACTACTGTCAATGCCTATCTTATGCCTGTCATAAGTCGGTATCTGACAGAACTGGGAAACCGATTGAAGGGTGCCAAACTCAGGATCATGCAGTCAAACGAAGGGTATATCCTGCCATCGACTGCCAAAAAGGAGCCGCTTCGCACAGCACTTTCAGGCCCAGCAGGAGGAGTTGTAGCAGCGCACTATCTTGGAAAATCCGCGGGATTCCGGAATCTGATCACATTCGACATGGGGGGCACATCATCGGATGTGTCGCTCGTCAATCAAACGATCAGCAGAACAAAAGAGAGCAAGATCGGGGAATTTCCCATTCGTTTACCCATGATCGACATTCACTCCGTAGGAGCTGGGGGAGGATCCATCGCCTACCTCGATGGAGGGGGAGTTCTGCGTGTGGGGCCTCAAAGCGCCGGCGCAGTCCCAGGTCCCGCATGTTATGGGAAAGGGCATGTTCCCACTGTTACCGATGCCAACCTCGTCCTTGGACGTTTGACTCCCGATTATTTTCTGGGTGGACAGATGGAAATATTCCCCGAAAAAAGCGTAGCCGTTATCACTAAGCTCGCGCTGAAAATAAAAAAATCTCTGCGCGAAACTGCACAGGGGATCATCACGATCGCCAATGCTAATATGGAAAAGGCGATCCGGGTGATCTCCATTGAACGAGGATTCGATCCCAGGAATTTTGCCCTCTTCTCCTTTGGAGGTGCAGGAGGAATGCACGCTGTGGAGATCGCCATGCAGCTCGGTATAAAAAAAATCATCATCCCCAAGAATGCTGGCGTTCTCTCCGCCCTAGGTCTTCTGCTCGCGGATTCCATAAAAGACTACTCTGCATCTGTGCTCAAACTCACGAGTGAAGTCAAAAAATCAGAGCTCAACCAACTCTATCGATCCCTCGAACGAAATGGTGTCAGGGACATGAAAAAGGAGGGATTCGCCGAAAAGGATCTCACCACTCATTTGTCCTTGGACCTCAGGTATTCGGGACAATCCTACGAGATCACGGTTCCAACATCCAAAATTGATATCGATAAATCCGTATATGCTTCCAAATTTCATAGGGCTCACCAAAAACTCTATTCCTACCATCACCCGGACAGAACTGTGGAGATCGTCAACATCCGCTTAAAGATTGTGGGTCCATCGAGAAAGATAAAACTCAAAAAGTTTCCGTTAGGGGGCTTGGACCCTCAAAAAGCTTTTATGAAGGAACAGGAGCTGTTCTTTCATGGAAAAAAATACACCGCAGCTGTTTATGACCGGTTGGCCCTGGCCCCGGGAAATGTGATCCATGGGCCTGCGCTTGTTCTTGATTACGAATCTACAACGTTCCTCCCTCCATCTCATACTCTCAAAGTGGACCACTTTTTGAATTTGATCATCAAACGAAAAGGTTCAGAGAATGGATAAATTCGATCCTATCGAGCTCGAACTTTTTAAGAACATCTTCATCTCGATTTCCGAAGAGATGGGAGCTGTATTGGGGCGTACAGCACTCTCTCCAAACATCAAAGAGAGAAAAGATTTCTCATGCTCTTTATTCAATCGGAAGGGAGAGACTTTTGCCCAGGGTTCTCATATTCCCGTACATCTTGGCGCCATGCCTCTTTCCGTTCAGGCATCACTCCGATCTTTGGACTTCCATGAGGGAGATCTGGTCATTCTTAACGATCCATACAGAGGTGGAACCCATTTGCCCGATATCACATGCATTTCACCCCTGTTCGTTGACGGAAAATTGAGCTTTTTTGTCGCTAACAGGGCCCATCATTCTGACATCGGAGGAATGACTCCGGGATCTATGCCACTGGCTTCTGAGATCTATCAAGAGGGATTGATTTTACCGCCCTTGAAATTGATGGAGAAGGGGAAATTAAAATCTGATCTCCTCCAGTTGATTCTTGCAAATGTCCGAACGCCGGAAGAACGGGAAGGAGATCTGCTCGCTCAAGTGGCTGCCAACAATAAGGGATTACAGAGGCTTAAAGAGATCATTCACAAACACGGTCTTCGCAAGGTCCTTAGGTACGGTTCCTACATTCAAGATTATACTGAAAAGATCTTACGGGATACTCTGGAGCAGATCCCTGATGGCTCTTATATGTATGAGGATTTTATGGATGATGACGGAATTCACCCGAGCCCAGTAAAAATCAGTGTCGTTTTGACGATCGCCAAGGATGAAGCCGTCATCGATTTCGGGGGCTCATCTCCTCAGACTGAGGGAGGGATCAATGCAAATCTCGCTGTCACCTCTTCAGCCGTTCTGTATGTGTTCCGATCTCTGATCGAGGAGGATATTCCTTTCAACACCGGCCTCTTCAGGCCACTGACAATCAAAGCTCCACAAGGGTCTGTCGTGAACGCAAATTTCCCTGCTGCCACGGCTGGAGGCAACGTGGAAACTTCACAGAGGATCGTCGATGTCCTCCTTGGTTGTCTGGCTCAAGCGGTACCGGGACGCATCCCTGCGGCAAGCTCCGGAACGATGAACAATGTAGCTTTTGGAGGGTTTGACCCACAAAGGAATGAACCGTTCGCTTACTATGAGACTATCGGCGGCGGGATGGGAGCGAGTGCAACCAAGCCAGGACTCGATGGTGTACACACTCATATGACAAATTCTCTCAATACACCGATTGAAGCGCTAGAGAACTATTTGCCCATCCTCATCCGCAGATATGCCCTTCGACAGAGATCTGGAGGGAAAGGCAGATATAGAGGTGGTAACGGTATTATCAGGGAGTATGAATTCACTGTTCCCACTCAGATCACCATTATGTCAGAAAGACGAAGGTTCTCCCCATATGGCCTTCAGGGCGGAAGTCATGGGAAAAAAGGGAAAAATGTTCTACTTAGAGGGAAAGAAAAAATCCGGTTGGGTTCAAAGGCTAATCTCAAAGTGAAGCCCAGGGACAGACTCTTGATCGAGACTCCGGGTGGCGGTGGTTATGGCCAAAACAAATAAGAAATTTTCCTTCGGACCCGGCTTTCTCGTAGCCGCAGCTTTTATCGGTCCCGGGACTGTAACCACATGCACACTGGCTGGAGCAAATTTCGGATTTACTCTCATTTTTTCTCTGCTGTTCGCCGTTCTCACTACATTCATTCTTCAGGAGATGACAGGGAGATTGAGCCTTGCATCTGGCAAAGATTTGGGCCAATCTCTCCGCGAATATCCACAACATCGATGGACACAAGCACTCTTTATCTTACTTACGCTTTTTTCCATCACCATCGGCTGTGCCGCTTACGAAGCCGGGAATATCATCGGCGGTTCCCTTGGCCTCGAGATGGTCACTGGAGTCCCTCAAAAAATCTGGGTTGTTTTCATCTCCTTAGCGGCTGTATTCCTACTCGGCCAAAATAAATACCGCTTGGTGGAGCGGTTTCTGATCGTGCTGGTGTTCTTGATGAGCGGCTCCTTCCTGGCCACTGCGATCATCTTGAGACCTGATATGGGTGCTGTACTCAGAGGGTTTCTTCCGTCTTTCCCCAAGAATTCACTTTTTTTAGTACTGGCCTTAGTGGGGACGACAGTTGTACCCTACAATCTATTTCTCCACTCTTCAGCGGTTAAGGAAAAATGGAGATCCATAGAACGTTTAAAAGATGTGCGAAAGGACCTTGTGATCTCCATATCTTTGGGAGGGGTGATATCTATATCCATTGTCATTACATCTGCGATGGCTTTTTATTCAAAAGGTATTGCCATTGAGAGTAGCGCCCAGATGGCTTCTCAGCTACAGCCACTCTATGGCTCTGTGGCCAATGCTCTATTCGGGATAGGATTTTTTGCTGCGGGGATCAGCTCTGCTGTCACAGCTCCGTATGCTGCCGCCTTTGCATCCTCGGGTGTGCTAGGATGGAAAGAAGGACAGAAATCTAAAAGATTCCGTGCAGTCTGGCTAGGTGTTATCCTTGCCGGTCTCACCGTATCCCTATTCAATTTCAGTCCGATCGTCGTCATCGTTTTTGCCCAGTTGACCAACGGGCTCGTCCTTCCTGTCGCATCGATCTTCCTCCTGATCGTGCTCAACAGCCGGAGGATTTTGGGCGATGCTGTCAATACTTGGAAGCAAAACATCCTTGGTGGTGCCATCGTATCAATCGTTTCTCTACTCGGCTTATGGAACATCTACAAGCTCTTGCTTTAATTCAGTTGTAGGGACCGTTTCCCAAACGGTCCGTTCGGGGAAC
>CAZIMJ010000240.1:0-3456 GCA_964540205.1 uncultured Eubacteriales bacterium
GCATCCCCAAACAGGTAAAAAACCTGGAAGACGGTACAGTGAAAGAAAATCCTCTCGAGCTTTTTGTCTATTTGAATAAACTCGGCAGCGAGAATGGTATTGGCCGGGTCGATATGGTCGAGAACCGCTTCATCGGGATAAAATCGCGGGGGATTTACGAAACCCCAGGCGGCACCATCCTTTATCATGCCCATCTTGACATTGAAGGCATTGCAATGGACCGTGAGGTGATGCGTTTGAGGGATATGCTGACCGCAAAGCTTTCAGAGCTGATCTACAACGGATTCTGGTTCAGCCCTGAAATGGATTTTCTGATGGCGGCTGTCGATAAGAGTCAAGAAGTTATCGATGGGAAGGTGTACCTGAAGCTCTATAAAGGGAACGTCTTTACCTATGCTAGAGAATCGCCGAGCTCTCTTTATGATCAAGAACTGTCAAGCATGGATATAGAAGGAGGTTTCGACCAGAAGGATTCACTCGGTTTTATCAAGATTCAGGCTATTCGCTTGATGGCTCACCATGCGATCATGAAAAAGCAAAGGGATTAGGATGCAACTTTGGGATAAGGGAAAATCTGTAGATCGTCGGATATTGGATTTCACTGTCGGAGAGGATCATCTGCTCGATCTCCGGCTCGTAAAGTATGACTGTGTAGCCTCTCAAGCTCACACCAGGATGCTTCAAAAAATCGGAGTTTTGACAAAGGAAGAAACAGAGGCTCTCATAGAAGGGCTCTCCGAAATCTTAGAGAGTTCTGAAAAGGGTGAATTCACAATCGCAAAGGAACAGGAGGACTGCCACACAGCCATCGAAGTGTACCTTACTGAGAAGTATGGGGATGTCGGGAAAAAGATCCATCTTGGACGATCACGGAATGACCAGATTCTGACAGCTCTCAGGCTGTGTGAAAAAGATATGTTGTCAGACCTGAAGGCATCCTTAAAAATGTTTCAAAAAGCTGTGGCTAAAGTTGTAAATAAGTACGGGAAAACACCCCTCCCCGGATATACTCACATGCGAAAGGCGATGCCGACTTCCGTCGGAGTGTGGCTTGAATCCTTTAATGCGGCGGTCAAGGATGATCTCAAAATTTTGGCGATAATATTTAAGATCATTGACCAGTCGCCCTTAGGAACGGCAGCAGGATTTGGAATGCCTGTCTTCAGACTTGACCGGAACATGACGGCAAAGATGATGAAATTTGCTTCTGTCATGAAGAATTCATCGTATGCCCAGTTTAGCAGAGGGAAGTTTGAGATGAGTATCATGGGCCTTTTTACCGGGATCATGCTCATCATGAATAAACTGGCCACGGATTTATTGCTCTTCAGCATGGATGAATTCGGGTTTGTCGTTCTGCCAGATGCCTTTTGCACTGGAAGCTCAATCATGCCACAGAAGAAGAATCCGGATGTGCTCGAGCTCATCCGGGCAAACTACGCTGTTGTCCTCGGGGAGGAATTCAAGGTCAAGTCTTTGGCCTCCAACCTTATCTCCGGATATAACCGTGACTTGCAGCTCACCAAAGAACCTCTATTTCATGCCTATGACACGACAAAGGAATGTGTCGAGATCATGAGTCTGATTTTAACGGGGATTGAAGTGGATGAAGAGAAGTGTCTTCTAGCGATCACAGAAGATCTGTCTGCGACTGAAGAGGCCTATAAGCTCGTACTACAAGATGGCGTGCCCTTCAGAGAGGCTTACCGGAAAGTCGCAGAAAAATACACGAAGGCCAGGTAAAGAGATAGTTAAAGAATCACTGCTTGGCCAGGAGCGATGGGTTTAAAATCGTACCCACTGAGGGGCTCAGAGTAGATCATCTTTAACATACTCGATTCATGGCACTGATGATTATAGTACTCAGGGAAATTTTCATTTAGGTAGCGGAGGGAAACGCATCCAACTATCGGGGATAATGCCCAGATCGGTTCAAGTTCTGTGGTGCTGAAATCAGTTCCATCCGGCGCTACGGTTGTCGTAGTTCCTGGGAGAACTGTAGAGGATCACCGGAAGAATCCGCTGAAATTAGAACACGGAAAGTTACCCCACCCAGTTGCAGAAGCTATAAGGCATGCCTTAAGTGAACAGGAAGGGTTGAGAAAGCGTCTCAGAAGGCTTGAGAACTTAAGCGGGCTAGCTATCCCTGACGATGAATCCAAGGAGAAGGAGGGAAATTATCAGTGATTTCGCCCGGGGAGGAGGAATTTAAAAAAATCAATAAAAGTTCATAAAAATCTTGATTTCTAGGACTAAATTGTGTAATAAAGATGTTCATAGAGATTATGAGAATAAAATGTTTGGCCTTAAGTCCTTCAACTAGAACGCATAGCCCGAATACGGGTTGCGCTGTTAGCTGAACCCGTATTCGGGCTCATCCCAACTCAAAACCTTTTCCGAATTTCATCAATATTCATCGTTTTGAGGAGATTCTAATGATTCCGAACAGTGTGGATCAAAAAAAGAAAGAAAGTAAAGTGGCCAATAGTTGCCGGAGTGTGAATAAGAATAAAAGAATTTTTTATTACAGCACGAACAGAGGTCTGGATACGAGGAACAAAAAAAGTTTTCCAAAGAAAGTCACATTCAAGGAAGCCTTGTTCATGGGTCAAGCTCCAGATAATGGATTATTCATGCCAATGGAACTGCCAGGGTTATCCAGAACAGAGATCTCCGTGTTGAAGGGAAAACCCTATCATGTTGTGGCTTATGAAATACTGAAAAAATATCTTTCGTACGAAATCAAAGATGAAGAGCTGAAAGCTATAACAAAGGATGCTTATGATTTTATATTACCCATAGAGAGGCTTTCCCAATATGTTTACATTCTCAGGCTTGACCGTGGCCCCACAGCTTCGTTCAAGGACTTTGCGGCCAGATTGATGGCTAGATTGATGCAAAGCCTGAAGGCTGAGAACAGGGATACCAGGATTCTGGTGGCCACTTCAGGAGATACAGGAAGCGCGATAGGTGAAGCCTTCAGAGGGATGGATGGCTTCAAGGTCTATATTTTGTATCCGGAATCAGAAATAACCTGCATTCAAAAAATGCAGATGGATTCCATAGGAGAAAATGTCCGGACCATAGCGATTGATGGGAAATTTGACGATTGTCAGAAATTAGTGAAGCGGGCTTTTGCAGACCCAGATTTAGAGAAACTAAATCTGACATCGGCCAACTCAATCAATATCGGCCGGATTCTGCCTCAGGTTGTCTATTACTTCTATTCTTACGTCAATGTTGTTGACGAATGGCAACCCCTCATTTTTTCTGTTCCCTCTGGGAATTTTGGCAACTCATTGGGATGTGAAATAGCGCGACGAATGGGATTGCCTGTAAAAAAGATCATTATTGCCACAAACGATAACGATGAATTCCCAAAGTACCTGAGATGCGGCGTGTACAGAAAAATAGAGCCCTCGAGGAAATGTTTGTCCAATGCCATGAATGTCGGTA
>CAZIMJ010000241.1:0-28606 GCA_964540205.1 uncultured Eubacteriales bacterium
AAACTGAGCTCATGAAGGACAAAAACTGCAATGAGGATGCTGGCAGCCATCCCCACAGCCAATCCCACAATATTGATCACAGAGAAGCCCTTGTGTCTTCTCACGTTCCGCAATGCAACTGTCAAGTAGTTTTTAAACATGGCGCCACTCCAATAACAAAAATTTGAAATGAATGAGGGGAAAGAAATGAGGATCAACCGCCAATACCAGAGGCGGGCTCGGAAGAAATTCTGTGAGTCAAGTCGTTCGGTGAATTCTTCCTCCAAGTCACCAATTATAGCGGAGGATTCATCCCTGTTGGCAATTCTGCGGAGCAACCATTTGGCTATTCTGTGAGGATCTTTTCTTGTGTTTCTCATAATTTTGTGTTTTTAATGCAATCTATTTTGCACCCAGAGCCAACTCCGATTCATCATCCCAGAGAGTTTTTTTCAGCTCTATCGCTGCTTTTAGAGCCTCTCGTCCTTGGGAGGTGATAGTGTAATAATTCCTGCTCCGGCCGCCCCGTATTGGGGAGGGATCACTGATCCTCCTGATGACAAACCCTTTTCTGCACAGCTTGGCCAATATGCCGTAGAGAGTGCCATAGGGAAAGATCCTTCCCGTTCTTTCTGACACCTGCTTCCTGATAGTCACTCCATAGGCATTGGTTTTCAGCTTCCAGATGGCCCACAATATCATCTCTTCCGTTAATGTAAGATCCTTCATGCGGTCACCTCTCATACATATGTACGTGAATTAGTACAAATGGTTGCATTTCCCACAAGAATTCTTAAGATTGACCCTCTTCCAGGGCTGTGATATAAACATCTCGGGATGTCAGAGGACAAAACTGAAATTCATGGAGAGGCCTCTCCTGCTCAATCAAAGAGAAAAATTTGGGAACACGTGATCATCGATCTTCTGTTGTGGATCTCTCTGATAACTCTAGTCATCGGGATATTCGCTCCGGTTATGACGTTCAAAAAGTTGATATTTTACACAAATACGTTCTCGATAAAATCAGGTCTGGCGTCCCTCTTCAAAGAGGGTGAATACATCTTGTTTCTGCTCATCTTTGTGTTTACCATTCTGTTCCCGGTGATTAAAATTCTCTTACTCGGGCTGATCCACTATTGCCGGTCATGGCCTCAAGAAAAAATGAAGAAGCTCCTTCATTACCTCAGCCTCGTAAGCAAATGGTCCATGCTGGATGTTTTTATCGTAGCGCTGTTGGTTGTCATCGTCAGGCTGGGAATCACAGGAAGAGTTGAAGTGCAGTGGGGACTCTATGTGTTTGCTGTGTCAGTCATCCTGAGCACTCTAACAACCCAAAGGCTCACCCGGCCAACAAATCGGCCTCATTCCAAGTAGGACCTGCTTAATTATTTTAGTTGACAGGTGAACTTTTGTTAAAAAAAATACTTACGAAAAAATTGGACTTGGATCAGATGATCATCCCTTCTTTAATTTTTCGCCGCAGTGGGGGCAGACTTTCCAATCTTCTTCGACTTTTTTTCCGCAAGAGGAGCATACGCCCTCCATCCGTGCGCCGCAATGGGGGCAGAAGGCAAAATCAGCTCCGACTGATTTTTGGCAGCTGGGACACGTCTTGAACTTTGGTTCCACTGTCTGAGACGGCAGTGAATCCGATCGAACGATCAAGTAGATCAACAAGCCGATCAGATTGCCTATAAATACGAGCAGAGCCCACAACACACCGTTCATGCCGCGCCGCTCAGCATCGCGAAAGACCCAGACTATAACGAAAATCCATATGATAAGAAGGACAAAGGAGAGAAAAGAAAACGAGGAATAGCGGAAAATGTGAGGACCGATGTAGAGATCATCCATGTCGGGGATATTAATACTCCGGGCGACGCCCGTGATGACGCCAAAAGGAGCCAATAGCACTGGCGTTATCCGCCACACAAACAAAAATATAATCGCCAATAATATAACAAGGGCTATGGTTTTTCCTGTAGATGTTGCCACGATTAACCTCCTCTTCCGTGTCCTGTTTCAGTACCAGGACACAAAATCAAATATCTCAAATATAAGATGTTTTCACACATTTATGCCGAACCTAAATGATGATTGTGCGATCGAAACTTTCGGAGAATCACGGGTGTAAAGAAAAGCATTGCCGCATTCTGGATGAGCAAAAAAAGGACCACAACGGCCGGGAATGAGAATGTTTGTTCTAGCTCAAGATCTCTAAGTAAGGGAAGCAGCAAAAATCCGGTCAAAACAATGAGAGAGGCAATGGCTGCCCAGATGAGCTTGGGTATGGAGTGATTGCGGATGCGGCGCTCCTTTTTTTGTGTGGCACTAAGAGACCTCATTTCCTCATAGCAGAGCTCTCGTGTCTTCTGTATGAGGTCATCGGGCAAAATAGGCTTAGATGAATTTCTCAAGCAAACGCGTATGCCTTCCCATTCCTCTTGGAGACGAGCGCATTTCACACAAGAGGAAATGTGATCCTCAATGGCTCTTATCTCTTCCTGGCTCAAGCCTCCAGCAGAGGCATCGATGATTAAACGCTCAATGTCTTTACATCGCATTTGACTCTCTCTCTTTTTGGATTATAGGCGGAAAGCTCCCCGCGAAGCTTTCTCACCGCCCGAAACATCAAAGATTTGACCGTGCCCACCGGGATCGCATAGATCTCGCTGATCTCCGAGTACTTCAAACCCTCGATCTCTCTTAGGGCAAATATCCCCCGTTGCCGTTCAGGCAAACGTTCTATAGCTTGGGCAATATCCCGTCTCATGTCGACACGATTTGCTCCGTTTGCAGTACCGGGGATGCTGCTCCCAAACAGAAAGGAAAAAGCGCCCTCATCTGGGACGGAACGTGATGCTTTCTGGAAAAAGAACGCCCTTCTGATCCGCATCTTCCGTAAAGCATCCTTGTGGAGATTCGCCGTGATCGTGAAGAGCCAGGCTTTGGCGCTACTTTTTTCGACTTTCTTTGGCAGATGATGTATGACCCGAAGCCAAGTTTCCTGGAAAAGGTCCTCTGCCTCTCTTGAATTCTGTGTCAAATAACAGGCAAAGCTGTAAATAGCTACTCTATATTCTTGGTATAGATCGTCGAATTCTTCCTGAATGGCTCGGTCAGAATTCATTCTTTCTTCACAACTCTCGGGCTCCACGAAGTTCTCCAATCTCTTTTAATCTCAGAAGATAAGACGTGTCACACCCCAAAAAGTTCCACTTAAAGAATTATTAATAAAAGCTTCTAACAAATATATATTCAAAAAACTCTTACACCTTTATTGTCAGAATCTTTTACCCTTCGGGCGAGCCGATCTCACTACAAAGCCATCGTTGTAGCTCACTCGCGGTAGTTCACTACAGCTTCGTGGGCCACTGCCTCGCCTTTGCAGCAACTTCAACTCGTTAATAATCCTTTTTATCTTATTCTATTGCGATTTGAGGGCTTTGATGGGGCCGTCTTCATTTTGAACCACTAACCCTGTGATATGACCGTCTTTATCCAAGAGAAAGCTTATCCGAAAATTCCGGGCCATTTCCAGGTGGTAACCGACAAAATCATTCCCCCTTGATGTCGATGGCAGAAAGGGAATAGTGAGGTCAGGAACACCCATAACAGCGTCGAGGCCCACAATTTTCGAGTCGCGCCAGATCAGGCCAAAATATAAGCTCCCTTTCTCACCCCTGAGTTCTACAAAAATCTGGTTGGATTTCTCCCCTCTTAAATCGATGGGAATCGCAATTCTTGCCAAAACTTCTTTGATCTCTCCTGTCCTCTTCTTATGCCTCTCCACTCTCATCGGGATGTGCTCGCGAATAAATCCCAACATTCTATCCCTGTTGTACAGGACCTTCCCGAATTCGTTAAAATCCCCTGATAGGGCAGAAACAAAGACCTTCTCGGACAGACTGCTCAGTTGATCAAATGCCCCAGCATCAGCCATTTTGACATTGAACATCGCATTAACCGCGCTTTGGCCGTCTAAATCCACGAGGAGCACACTGCCTTTGCGCAGAACTTTGAACTGCCCTCCACCCGAAAGCACATACGTTCCTTCGTACGCCTTCAATATCTCCGGGTCTGCAGTTGTTAGGACTGGGGGGAAGGTTACCTCCCCGCCAAAGGCCAACTCTTCGACCTTGTCTCTGATAGGTTCAAAAAGTGCTCCTCTCCCGTAACTCTGGTTACAGAAAAGTATAGTTACCACTCTAGCGTCGATGTAGCGCCTCATCTCAGCGCTGTTGCCTAGCATGCTGGCCCCATCGTGCTGGATGAGGGTTCCCCTTTCTGAATCAAGAATATCCCATCCATATCCGTAATCGTTCAAAAACGGCGTAAATATTTTTTTCTTCGCTTCATTAGAGAGGACTTCAACACCGAGAAGAACCAAATGCCACCGGTACATGTCCATCGTGGTGGAGAGGATACCGCCATTTCCCAGGAGGTTCCAGTAAGGATAGAATTTCTCAAGAGGTGTTCCATTGTCCTTATCTCCCACGTACCAGTGGGCCACGACCTTCTTTGTCCATTCGGGGATTCTGTAGCCCGTGAATGCCATGTCAGCCGGCTTGAAAAGATTCTCGTGAATAAACTCTTCATACCCTTGCCCAGAAACCTTCTCTATAATTGCAGCCAGCAGGCTGTATCCTGCGTTGGAATAAGAGAAATGTTCTCCGGGTTCAAACAGGAGGGGTTCTCCCAGGACTTTGCGCACAGTCTCATCCCGCAGAGCCTTTTCGTAATCATTGCCCACGCCATCAACAACTCCGGAAGTATGGGTGAGAAGGAGGTGTAGTGTGATGCCTTTTTTATCATCGGGAACATTGCCGAAATACTTGGAGATGAGATCGCTGCTCTTCAATCTTCCCATCATTTCTAACTTCATAATCCCGGCCGCTGTGAACTGTTTTGTGATCGAACCAGTGCTGAATACGGTGTCTGACGTATTGGGCACATTTTCGGATCGAATGGCCATTCCATACCCTTTGTTCAGAACAACCTCACCACCTTGGGCAACGAGAAGGGCTCCCGAAAACCCAAAAGGCGTGATCCGCGTGAGATAAGTATCCAGTTTCTTCCCGATCTCTCCCTTGACAACTTCCCCCTCGAAAATGCCGCCTGAAGACGAATCGCAGGTAGCCAAGATTGCAGTGATTGAAAAAAGCAGAACAACTGGTATGCAATATTTTACGAATCTTTGAGACATGTTCTCCCTCCAAATATAAAGCGATACATCCTTTTAACTCTCGAGAATAACATGCAGTTGCACAGAATATCCTCGAAACAACCGCTCAGGTAGTTTATTATATGGATTTCTGAGGAATTTTCGATTAAAAAAAACAAACCTGGATTATTCACGAATTGAAGATGCCATTTTTATGAATAACTAAGGAGAAAGCTGGCTTATTCAGGTAAGGTGTGCGAAAGCATAACAGCGAGTGTGCGATAGCGAACGATTTGATCCCTTTTAATATGTGGAGCAAAGAAGATTTTACGGGAAATTCACCCGAGTAATCATAAAAGAATGACAATTTGGCATAATTCTTGGATATAGCTATTTTTCAAAGTCAGTCTCGGGCTGAGGGAAAAAGGCAACCTTTTTCGCCTGAGTTACGTATTGTATATATAGGGCTGAATGATTTAAGAGATTTTATTTGAAAAGAGGCCGAAATGGTACTAAGAGAAATTTTGGAAAAAATCGAAACCGAAGAAACACCGATCTTGCTAAGTGATCGTAAAGGGGATTGGAACGCATGTGATCTTTTGGAAAAACTTTCCGAGCCGATGCTCAAAAGACAAGTCTATCTCCAACCCGGTCTCTACATCGCGCTGATCAACGATGGCGGTTATCTCGGTGAAGTTTTATACCGAGTGAAACAAAAAGGCTAAACAAAAAATCCACTCTCTTTCTATAAATCCAGACAAAATTTGTTAAGAGACACCCTTTTTGTATCTAGCCGATCAGCTTGAATTTGAACTTTTTCTGAAGCGGTGTGATGATCAGCCTTTTAACATTTTGGATCTGTCTCGGATGTTTTGTATGAGTATTTTTATCCATGCCGAACCTCCTTGGATATAAAGTCATTGAGCGTCTTGTTCAAATTGGCAAGGCCGATCTGGATTTCCTCCGCATCCGCACAAATCCTATACGGAAATGCATGTTATCCATCTCGAAACATCGTCCTGGCACTACAAATGTCTTGTACTCTTCTGCCAGATGCCGGAATAGTCTACCAGGATCCACAGCGAGCGTTTTGACTGCACTCTCTCCGATATCATAATCGATGGCGTACTGGTATTTATTGAACCAGATCTCCAATTCCATTCGTTTGAACCACATGGCTTTGTCCTCCTCTTTGAATTGGCTCCCAAAGGAAAAAACGAGGTTATTCCAAGTAAGTCCTGGAACCCATGTAGTGAGTCTTGAAATAACCGTTTAATAGAGAATCGATGCGTATTCTTTTATCCTTACCCGGAGCATGAATGAATTGGCCATCGCCCGTGTATATTCCCACATGTGTGACCTTTTGCCCTTGAGAGGTGGTAAAAAAGACAAGATCTCCCTTCGCAAGCCGACTGCGGCTGATAGGTGTTCCTGCGGTGAATTGATCTTTGGAAGATCTCGGCAGCTTTAACCCGTTCAGCTCGTAGACAGCCATGGTCAGGCCGCTGCAGTCAAACCCATGCTGCGGCGATGTTCCCCCCCACGAGTAAGGAACTCCGATAAAGCGTCTGGCGGTCGAAACGATCTCATCACGCAGGTAGGCCTCACCGTAAGAAACTCTTTTTGCCACAGAATAATCCGTTGGGCTGACGATATAAAACTCTCCTATGACTCCGGAGGCAACAAGGCTCTCCGCCTTCTGCTGAGCATCCTCTTTGGTCAAAAAATCTCCGAACCGGACCTTGTAAAGGCCAGACTCATGGACAAAATAATAGGAATTGAGGTCCTGCCTGTTTAAAGAATTTGTGAGGTGAATGGCATTACTCACAACAGAAAAGGCCCCGACCTGGATGGTAAAGCCAAGCTGAGCTAGCTCCTTGGGGGTTGGAGCGGGCTCTTTAGCAGTTGGGACAGGTTCTGGAGGGGGCTCGATCCCGATTTCTTTTCTGCAGCTTGCTGCCAAAACAACCAAAACCAGGATACAGATACAACTCTTTTTCCACGCTGGCAACATGACGGTTCTTTCTATAATACCCCAAAAACAGGAACTACACCAACACATGAAAATGAGCAAGTCATAAAATAGTATTTCCGATTAAACTCATGAACGATCGCAGAGTCACTTGCGGTAGATGAGCTTATCGTCAAGCTCATAAGTGTAGTGCAGGCTATTTTTCCAACCGTTTACAACACGGTAGCCCTTCGCATTCTTTTCGCCTTCGAAACCAAGAGCAATATTGAACAATTTAGCGAATCCTACGTTTTGGACCATCCTCGCCGCACTCAGGCTCCGGCCTCCGCTGCGGCAAATAAAGATCAGCCGATCATTCGTTTTGAACCGGGACTTCACATCTTCAAGAAATGTTTCATTGGACACAAGGTCTTGCCTCTCTTCATCCCAAAATGCCAGGGGAATATTGTGGGCCATTGGGGGATGCCCTACAAACACGTACTCGGCAATGCTCCGCACATCGAGCAAATATGTATCGGGCTCTTTAAGGAGATTAAATGCCTCTTTTGAGGAAATGTCCTTGATCTCCTGGGATGAAACACAACACACCAGAGATAAAACACTCATCCAAAGGCATGCCATCTTTTTCATTCATCAACTCCTTTCGCTGCACCAAAGTCCCGAGGGTCTGCAGCACCATATATTTTTGCAGCAACCAGCAGAGCGTGTACCCTGCCGAACCACCCGTTCAGGTTATTGTAAGCTCTGACCCTATAGCCCAATCCCCTCAAGCGATCGAATGCGGGGGGCGGCAGATGAAAAGTTTCCAGCCGCAGTTCACCCTCATGAAGAAATAATCTCGGATGGGACACCGCCTCTTCCAATGTCATCCCCTGGTCGATGACGTTGACGACCGTTTGGACGACAGACGAGACAATACGACTGCTTCCCGCCGAACCCAGAACAAGAAATGGCTTGTTATCTTTGAAAAGGAAGGTTGGCGACTGGCTTGTTTTTTCTCGCTGGAAGGGGACAGGATCATCGTTCATGTCATAACTGTAGGCATAGAAAAATCCCAATTCAGGATTGACGACTTTGGACCCAAAAGATGGCCCTATGGATTGAGTCAGCGCAACGGCATTTCCCTCAGCATCGATCACAGAGAGGTGATTCGTCTCACCTTCTTTTTTTTCGGGACTAATGGGCACAGGCAGCGCCCTTTTGAGGTCGATCTCTCTGACTCTCCGTAGGGCGAGCTCCTTGGCCACCTGCAGCCAGTCGGGAAGATATTCATCAGCTTGCCCGATGTACAGAGCTTGAGCCAGGATGTGGAGGTAGACGGGGTCAGTGACTGCAAAGCCTGCAAGGTTAAATTCCTCCAAAATTTGCAGGATCTCGATAACAGACGCCCCATCGCATTGCCCACCCCGGCTGATGATCTTATATCCGCGGTAATTTCCCTCGACAACTTCTCCTTTGCGGAGCTGATACTGCTCGAGATCCTTTGCACGGATCAACCCTTTGTTGGCCTGCATATCATTCACAATCCCCTCTGCAAATCGGCCCTGATACAACACGCAGGATCCTTCATCGGCCACGATCTCCAGCGTCTTTGCCAAGGTTGGCTGAACAAATATCTCGCCATTCTCAAATAAAGATCCATCTTTTTTGAAAAAGTGCTTTGTTGTTCCCGGATAGAGCCGTAAACGCTTTTCATTGGCCTTGAAGGCTTCAAAAAGATCCTCCTTGATCGTAAAACCGTTTTTTGCCAGTTGGATGGCAGGCTGCATAACGTCCTTCAGAGGAAGGCTTCCATATTTATGAACCATCTTTTCGATGGCCGCAGGGCTGCCGGGCACCGGGCACGTTCTGTAGCCATGTCCCGTTCTTGCCGGCTCGAAGAGATATCCGGGAGCCTGGGTGGCGCCATCGATTCCGACGATGGTTTGATCCTTCAAGTGTATCAATATTTGGGACCTTCCGCCGAGGCTGCACATGGCAGGATCCGTGACCATCAGTGCGAAGGCCGCGCCGGCAGCAGCATCCACAGCATTTCCGCCCTGACGAAGGATCGTGATGCCTGCATCAACGGCTTCTGGTGTCGGAGCCACAACCATGGCCTTATCGGAGGTGGCAGCTTTCTGGGCCGCCAGCTGGTGAGACATTGTTAAAAGAAGCAGTAGACATAAACCTGGCAGACAAGCCTTATGGTTTTTAAAAATCTGCATCCTCAACCTCCTTATCAATCAACTGCCGAGGCTCCGTTTGATCTTGTATGGATCAGATAAGAGTTTATACACCTAGAAAGGGCATCCAAGGATCGAAGGAGCTGTTGATGGCTTAAAACTTACTGGGTAAATTGAGATTTCCATCTATATAAAAATCGAGACTCTCGGGCCTGGATCCAGTTTGAGGATCAGCCAAAGGGTAAAATAGAGGACCCAGAAGATCAAAAGACGGATGACCTCGGAAAAGAGACCCGCCTGTTCTGCCAATCCAACACCCAAGATCATGATGATGACAAAGCCAACGGGCACAAAATAGGCAAAGGTTTTGACAAAGTTCCCCATGATAGTCTGGAGCATATCCCTCTGAAGAAGGTTGACAACAGAGACCGTGCGCGGCTCGCTCTGCCCTGATGAAGGAGAAAAACCAAAATGGGTCACAGAAACACCGGCCTGATTGAGCACATAGGAAAGAATAAAAATCAAAACAATTAGGAGGATAAACAAAAAAAATGGATGGGGAAGCAGATTCCCGACCCGCTCCACTCTGAATATCAGTTTTTCAAAACGGGTTCTGGATGATTTTTGTCTTCTGGAGTCATTTCCCGCTGACATTTGCCACACATATACCATACACCCCAGAGCCGGTCAATTGTAAAAAAACAGAGATTCCCCCAAATAGAATCCTTCGGTCTTTGCCTTATTCGACCACGTCCACTGTCCAGAATAGCTTCAAGCTCATAAAGTTAAGCCTTATAAGTACAACTTTGTGGTGGTTTTCTCTTATTAAAAGTGCCTCCCTCTTAAACCGCCTAAGCCGGAATTATTCTGTGCCATCTGTCTTACACGACAACCCTAGGGATTTTGGGATTGATCCGGGTGACGATCTCGTAGTTAATGGTCCCGCACAGAGAGGCCAATTGTTCAGCAGAGATCCTCTCCTGTCCCTGGTTACCGAGAAGCACCACTTCATCTTCCAGTCGAATATCGGAGATATCCGTAACATCGACAATGATGAAGTTCATAGCCACACGCCCACGGAGCGGTGCTCTCTTCCCCGAGATCAACACATAGGACGCATTGGAGAGGTGGCGGTCATAACCGTCATAAAACCCCACGGGCAAAACAGCCAGCTTTGTGGGCCGCGTGGTTTTGTACGTGCACCCATACCCGATAAACGCACCATCCGGAACGTCCTTTATCTGAACCACGCGTGTCTTCCAGGTGAGCACAGGTTTGATATTCACCGGCTCTCTTTCGTCCTGGATGCACGAAAGGTATGTTTCTTTGGAAGGCCATAATCCATAGATGCCGATCCCAACGCGAACCATATCAAAAAAGGTCTCGGGAAAAAGAATGGCTGCTGCCGAACAGGCCACATGTTTGACAGGGATATTTATGCCGTTTTGCCCTAAAAGATCCACATACTCAATGAATTTTTCCAGTTGACGCTGCGCATAGCTATGGTCTGTCGTGTCCTCAATGTTGGCAAAATGCATAGAAAGCCCCTCGATCTTAAGGTAGGGGTATTTCCGGATCCTTTTGACAAAGGGTAGCAGGCCGGCCCCCTTGATCCCCTGACGATAGACCCCTGTTTCTGTTTTGATGTGTAGAAATGCGTCTTTTTTGAGGGCAAAGGTGATTTTTGCCAATTCCTCCACAGTCTCCGTGTTGTACACAGTCAGGCGAAGGTCAGTGGCAACAGCTTCCTTGAGGTCTGTGAGAGGGACATAGCCCAGCAGGATGATCGGCAAATCGATTCCTCCTTCTCTGAGCGCACGCGCTTCCTCCAAAGAATTCACACCCAACCAATCGGCGCCAAATTCAGTGGCCAGACACGAAACCCCCAGAAGACCGTGCCCGTAGGCGTTGGATTTCACCACTACAGTCATCTTTCGCGAATCCCCGATAAGATGGCGAAACTGTTGGATGTTGTGTTCCAAAGCCGCACGGTCGATCTCAACCCATTGGAGCCATGTCTGTTTCATAGAATCGATCCTAACTTTTCTCATATATCCCTTTTCGAAGTAAGAAGTAAAGAAAAAATGAAAGCGAATCGAAAAAATCGCAATAAAAAAGGGTCAGGCTCTTATCTTATGAATAAAAGAAACCTGACCCCTGCTCGGTGATAAGGGGAAAGATCAGAATTTAAAATTAGTATCAGGCTGGGTTGTCCTGATTTCAAACTCGGAGAGACGATCGATCAGTTTTTTTTCGTCAAGTTGTTTTTTGATCTCTTCAGCCTTCTTCTTGCTGAAAACTCCGAGCTGATGTCGATTGCCGTACTCATCATACAGGTATAAAACTTTTTTACACTTTGCCCTTTTCGAAGCCTCTTCAATCTGCATCCGGTAATCTATGTTCTGGGGTGATATCATTTTTTCTCGCTCCGCATGAATAATTAGCAAGAAACATGCCAAATATCGATACGAAAAGTTCGATTTTTGGTTTTGAAACTGGGAGTTGGAATACATGCTTCTAGGGAATGACTTCGTTAAAAAGATAGGTTGTAAGCGCGGCCATGCCCCCGCCAAAAACTACCCGATCAAATAATATACTTGTTCAGCGTCATGCCGTCCGGGAGCTTTGCCTTCTCCTGGTAAATGTTCCAGTAATACGTTCTGGCCTCGTCCAGCCTCAGATAGAGGTCATGACCATTGTCCGGGCGGTGGGTCCGAAGGACATCTCCATTTTCATCCACGAGCAACAATTTGTCACACCGGTTCATAATACCTGCAGTACCGACGCTGCACACACACACCAATTCATTGGATTCGACTTTCTGTATCAATTCTCCATAGGTGATGTCTCTTTCTTGGACAGGTGTCCCCATTTCTTTTAATATAATGACAAGTCCTCGAATGGTGACAGATGGAAGGATCAACGGGCTTTCCGGGATCTTAACCACGGAGCCATCACGAAAGGCAAACAGGCAACAGGACGAATCCCACTCTGTGACTGCCCTGTCCCTTAGGTTTTTGTCCATCCTATCATCCAGGAAAAGGGCCGAGGCAGCATCAGGGAGGATCTTCCTGGCTTCATCGATCGCCTTAACGCTCATCAAGTAATTGGTTCCCAGTTTGAGACATCCCGTGTTATTGGCAGCAACAGCACGGATGAGGTTGGGAACAACAACTCCACCAAAGGGCTCTCCCAGATACCGGTCATACCGGCAGGCAACAGCCCGGATGGAAGGCTGAGTGGCGAAGGTCACACCGATAGACTGTTCTTCGTCAACAGTGAAAGGCCGGAGGTAGCCCTGGGCACCCAAGTCGGCCATCTCCTCTAAAAAGTCACGCATAGAGGGGTTTCTGAAGTACTGATGGATAAATATATTTTCCAGTTCTTCTGGAGACGGCACTAAATGTTGCTGACGCTCCGCCAGGCAGAAGGCAATTCCCCGCTGGAAGCGCTCTAAATTCAGATTCCAGTTCAGAAAAATGACTTCCACGTGGCCCCGAGCATTTTTCTTACAAAAAAACCGGATGCCTTCAAAACAGAGAAACTGGGCATAATGGATGGACCTCGAGACCGCATAGACCTTGTCACTGGCATCAAAAAGCTCGAAGTTTTTCCCATCGAGCACGAACTGCATCTGTTTGGTTGCCCATTTCACACCTTCAAAACCTGCCATTTAATAACTCCTTTCTTTAAAGCTGGATTATTCATAAAAGTTGCTGCCAAATATATACTCAAAAATCATTCAATATCATATTGGCAGCATCTTTTACCCTACGGGCGCCGACCCAACCTAACCCGCCGATCTCACTACAAAGCCTTCGTTGAAGCCCATTCGCGGTAGTTCACTACAGCTTCATGAGCCACTGCCTCGCCTTTGCAGCGACTTCGGCTCGTGAATAATCCAGGATAAATCACAATTTCAAGAACATCCACTCTTTGGAATAGGGGACACTGCTCATGAGCACGCCTTTCTCCTTTGTTACGAGAAGGTTGTCGCTGGGATTGTAACCGAATCCGTTCTCGGGATCGTACAATCCCGGTTCCACGCTGAATGTCATTCCCTCTTCTAACGATGTGGTGTCACCAAGGGCAAGCCATGGCGCTTGATGTCCTTCCATCCCCTCTCCATGCGCGGGCCTGTGGTATATGTACTTGCTCACCCCGTTCTGGACTTGGTATTTATGGATCATGTAGGCAACTTCGGCACAGGTCCGCCCCGCTTTGGACTCTTTTTCCTGTATGCGAACACAATCAGTGACAACCTGCCACAGCTTCTCCCTGTGCTCATCCCAGGGTGCGATCTGATAATACCTATAGCATTCTCCACCGTATCCACCGATCCGGACGACACCCGATATCTGCAGGGCATCCCCCTTTTCGACTTTTTTGTGGAAAAACTGGTTGGGATGGGGATACGCTGTAGCCACCCCAGTGCGACAACCGATGCCAACGGACACTCCCACAGCTGAATGGGGTTTGCCATCGCGTTTGATATCCTCCATGATCATGTTCACTCCATACTCTTCCGCAGCTCTTCCAATGGCAAAGTCCGTGACATCCGTACCCTTTTCGAGAAGGTAATCCCTGGCAAAAGCATGGATCTTGCTGAAGTAATCCAAGGCTCTTTGTGTGAGTGCGACCTCCTCTTCGGTCTTGACCATTCGCATGTTAAGACAGATGTCGCTGATATTTACTACCTTTGCTTTGGGAAGGATCTCTGCAAATCTATTCCACCTGGACAGCGGGAATTCAGTATCAAAACCGATCACTTTCTCACCAAAGCCTCTGGCTTTTAATCCTTGTAGCAACCACTCAAAAAGATCGACTCTGTGTCCGAGATCCAACATACCTAGGTTGGGGTAACCTCCTTCTGCATGAAGATAGTCGAAATAGTAGGCATTATCCGTGCTCCACCAGGATTTCACAAGATCTCTGTCGAGGCCCGGATGATACCAGTAGAGCGCATCTTCGTGAACCGGGATTACCGCATAAAAGGGCCGCTCCGTCGTGCTGTGGAAAAGACCCGTAAAATAGACAATATTCCACCGCCCTTGAAGGACTATAGCATCTGCGCCTCTTTCACCCGCTTTCTCTCTCAGTCTCGCGACAGTTTTCTTGTACCAGTCAAGGGGAAGGCGGTCCGCAGTCGCTGCCTTCGGATGATCCGGGTCCTTGACCAACAGCTTTTCCGAATCCCCTTTCGTTTGCACAGAGCCGTATGAATTGGGGCGTGTGCCCAAGGTCAAACCAGCCATTCCACATCCAACATTCTTAATAAATTTTCTCCTGGAAATGCCCATAACGACCTCCTTATTCATATCCATTAGTTAATTCATCCATATCTATCTGGTTACTAAGCCTTACGGAGCTCACAAAAAAGACTGGAGCCATTCACTTCAGTCACTAAGGGCACAAGCCCGAATGAAGAAGCCAGGGCGCGAAAATCATGGGCAGTGACTGTGGTGGATTTAAACCCATCCTTACACACAATAAGGCCTTCTCCTGTGTTTTCTTCATCGATCTCTCCGATAAGCCCATTCTCAGCTTGTAGCCTAAACCAGGCGAGACGGTCTTCCCAGAATCGCTCCGTATAACTGGACAGAATAACTGAGCCACCCGGGCGGGTGACACGCAGGGCCTCCGCGATCAGCACTTTTTGCTCCAGTTTGAAAGCGGATATCCCGTTCTGCACACAGACCACCTTGTCGAACTGACCATCCTTAAAGCCCAAACGGCCTGCATCTATAGCGAGAACAGAACAGCGGGGCACATTCTGGCACAAATCCCCATGAAGACGAAGACTGTCTAAAGCCGTATCGATACCCACGGCCAGCCCGGATTTCTCTGCAAGCAAAAGAAGCACCCTCCCATACCCGCAGCCTAATTCAAGCACCCGATCCGTTGGCTTGATCTTGTTCAGCACAAAATCGATCTCTGCTTCGAGATACTGTTTCACTCGCGGCGGTGCGATGGAATAACAAAGCTTCAATCTCTCACCTGAAAGCTTTTGCGCCCATAGATATACCTCTGCTTATATCATAGCGAAAACATACGGTCAAATCGCAGATCCAAAGGAGTAGCATCTTCAAATCCGTGATGAATGACGTTCCGAGTACTCCAATTGGTGATCGAGAAAACCCGGACGGTTTATTGTATTGAAGCGGCGTAATTATCGAAGAACTTGACGATCTCCGGGAAAAAGGAATCCAAGTTCGGATATTTTCCGCGGTGAGCCTCGTACTCACCCAAAAGGCTGGAAAGTCCTCTCATCCAGAAAAACCTGTTCGTATTCTCTCGGACAATCTGCTGCTCCGCCGCTGCTTCTCCCTCGCTCGCCAACCTATAGCGGACGACACAGGCGCGCGCAAGCGACTCATACATCATGGTTCTCCATCCGGGATAAGCCTGTCGGCGCATGGCATCCGCCACTGAAGGAAAGATTCTCTGACCCGCTTTTTCCAGATCACCGGCATGTTGATTGACAAGTGGATTAACGTAAGAATGGCAAAACTCATGGACAACTGTCGGCAATACGCTCTTGTCGAACCGCGGAATCCCTTTTCTATCCTTGAGCCAAACTCCAAGAACGCAGTAGAGTTCTTCTCTCCCATCTGGAAAGACAACCCGGGGCCCGTAACACGCACCTCCATTCATCATACCAAGCAAAACTGTAAAAATGGCGTCTGGTTTGGCGCCAAAAAAACTGTCAAACCAGCTGACAACGCCATAATCTTCCAGGACTTTTTCCATGCGTGACTCGGCTGTCGTGTAAAGATCATCATGTTCTTGGATAAACGCTTTAAAATCCGTGTCCTTCACAAAGCGGCGGGCTGCTTCCTGAAACTTGTGGGTATCCTCTTCAGTCCAACGAATGTCCCAGCTTTTGGGTGCGCTCGAAGAAAGAAGTCAAAGGATTTTTGTTAAAACTCTAATGGATAGCACTCGTAGAATAGGGTAGCATCGCGTGATGTATCAGACAGCAGAAAAGTCGCATGAAAGGAAGAGTGAAAAGATCATGAATAAAAAGATCAAAAGGGAAGGAGTCAAGACGAAATAATCGACAAAGAATATACCATGACGCCGCCGCTGAATCGCCGGGGATGAAGGCCCTTAAGCCCGAACGCCACAGCAACAAGCCCGGAACCTTCTGGTATTACAACAACTGGGACTTTAACACGCTCGGCACGATATTCGAGCAGCAGACAAAAAAAGACATATTTGACGCTTTTAAAAGCGATATCGCTGATCTCATTCAGATGGAAGATTACATTCCGGAGGATGGAATGAGAGGCAGAGTTCCAGAATCCATCCATACAGCCTATCACTTCCGGATGACTGCCAGGGACATGGCGCGATTCGGCCTTCTGATGCTCAGGAAGGGCAGATGGAATGGGAAACAGATCATTCCCGAAGATTGGGTCGAAGAAAGCACCCGGCCCTATTCGGATGCCCGCTTGTATGGCTCGGACGCTTACGGATACATGTGGTGGGTGGCTGAGGATGGGCACCGGTACAAACACATGCCCGGAGTAAACCTGACGCAGGGGACCTATTCCGCAAGAGGATACGGGGGTCATTACATCTTCGTGATCCCTGACTACAACATGGTCGTCGTCCACCGTGTCAATACTTACATTCCCGGAAATTTTGTCTCCGGAAGAGATGTGGGGAATCTGCTCAAGCTCATTTTCGAAGCAAAACTGAACTGACCGCTCACTTCTCTTTTTTTCACTCTCTTTGACGCACTCATACTGCATACAAATCGCCTCTAAAAAAAATGTTGACACAAATGGGGCTTAACGCGTTTACTTAGATCTAAAGACTCGGTTATTCGTTTTTTGAAAATTTTTTATTATTGTCCTGAATCTTCTTTATCACAGGAAGGAAATTGTCTGAATAACCCATAACATGTTTCTGTTTCACAAAATCCTGTGATTCACACACTGAGAAGGAGGGTTTAGATGTCTGATTGGCTCACAGAAAGAATCAAACTCGGAAGAACAGACCTGAAGGTCGTCCGGTTGGGTCTGGGGGCAGCCTACGGAGCACCCTCCGAATCGTTCGAAGCCGCATTTGACGCGGGATGCAACTATTTTTACTGGGGTGCGTTAAGAAACAAGAAGATGGCAGAGGCGATCCGGAACATCGTGAAAAGGGGAAAACGCGACGATCTTGTCTTTGTCATTCAGGATTTCATGCGGAGTTCTAAGGGCCTGGAGAAAAGCCTCATACGGGGCTTAAAAAAAGTGGGACTTGATTACGCCGATGTTTGTCTTCTCGGTTGGCACAACAAGCCTCCGAAGCCCAAGGTTTTGGATGAAGCGGAAAAGCTTAAGGAACAAGGAGCCTTCCGGTACCTGGGTCTCTCAAGCCACAAATGCACGCTCTTTCCTGAACTATCCAAAGACCCACGATACGACCTCTTTCACATCCGCTACAACGCCGCCAACCGCGGGGCTGAAGATGACCTGTTTCCCCATCTTCCCGAAGAGAGGCCGGGAAACGTGATCTTCCAAGCCACAAGGCGTATGTCGCTTACCAAGTCGAAAAAGATCCCTGCCGATGAAAAACATCCCACTGCCGGAGATTGCTATCGCTTCGCCCTTTCGAATCCTTACGTGGATGTAGTCATCACCGGGCCTTCCAACGCTCAGCAACTTGAAGAGAATTTGGCCGAGGTTACCAAAGGGCCTATGACTGAAGAAGAGCTGGAATGGATGAGGCGAATCGGCGATTATGTCTACGGACGAAAATCTGGGTAAGTTTCTTTAATACTTCTATAAAATTC
Organism: uncultured Eubacteriales bacterium; assembly: GCA_964540205.1. Classification (GTDB taxonomy): domain Bacteria; phylum Acidobacteriota; class Aminicenantia; order Aminicenantales; family Aminicenantaceae; genus WTAW01. Next base: position 18,069 of record CAZIMJ010000241.1, read on the forward strand.
ATCTCAGCCTGAAAATTTTAATATTGTCCATCGATAGATGTATTTCTAAATTCGTGGTGTCATGAATTCTCAATGGCGTTATTGAGTGATCAGATTGTGTGATGGAAAAAACCGTGAGGAGGGATGGACGGGCATGGTACATCTCCCAAGGGGAGATGTGAGGGAGTCCCGGATCCGAGCGAAGTTTCCACGCTGGGGAAACTGTGCGTGTTTTTGATATCATATAATCTGATCACTCGGATTGACTTCAACACGGATTTGAAAATGCTACTTCCGTCGATGCCGCTTTTTCAATTCTCAGGTTAATCGGGGTATAATACCCGAGTTAAGTTCTCACTATGGAGATTCCCATGGACCAATACAGTCTTGAGGCTATCCGCAAACAGATAGTTGGCAACGATCTTCTTTTCGATACACCCTTCGGGGAGCGACATCTTCTCTATGCCGATTACACGGCATCGGGCAGGTGTTTTCAGAAAATCGAGGAGAAGATCCGGAACATCGAAAAATCCTACGCAAACACGCACACAGAAGACGATTATTCCGGTAAATATTTGACGCAACTGCTCCACCAAGCAGAGTCAAAGATCAAAGAGCTTGTCAATGCAGGCCCCTATGGGAAGATCATCATGATCGGCTCGGGCACAACTGGTGCCCTAAAAAAACTGCAAGAGATCATCGGTGTTTATATTCCCCCTGTTACTAGAGAACGGATCACCGAATCCGTCAGGGAGGCTGACGAGACCGAAAATAAGACTCTAGAAAGGATCGAAAAAGACCGGCCCGTTGTTTTTATCGGACCGTACGAGCATCACACCAATGAATTGATGTGGCGCGAGGCATATGCAGAGGTTGCGGTTATCCCGTTCGACAGAGAAGGTCAGATCGATCTCGAAGAGCTCAAGAAACAACTTTCCGATGCAAAATACAATCACCGGCTAAAGATCGGGTCCTTCTCGGCAGGCTCGAACATCACAGGCATCAGAACGCGCGTATATGATATTGCCAGGGTTTGTCACCAAAATGGGGCTCTCGTGTTTTACGATTTTGCCGCCGTAGCCCCGTACGTGGAAATCGACATGAACAGGGACAAATATGCCTACTTCGATGCGATATTTTTCTCGCCGCACAAGTTTCTCGGAGGACCGGGCTCGAGCGGAGTCCTCGTCTTCAACGAAAAGATCTACCGCAAGGACCTCCCCCCGACCACTGCAGGAGGGGGAACAGTCAGATATGTCGGTTCCCACGAACATGACTTCGCGGAAGATATCGAAACCCGGGAGAAGGCTGGCACACCCCCTATACTCCAGGCGATCAAAGCTGCCCTCGTCCTGGACCTCAAGGAAAAGACTGGGATCGACACGATCGAAGACATCGAATCCGAGTACACGGAATATTTTATCGAAAAGCTGCGACAGATCGATAACCTCGAGATCATCGGCGATGTGGCCCCCTATAGGAGGGTGTCCATCATATCCTTTAACATCAAGCACAAAGACAAGATCCTTCATCCTAAGTTTGTCACAAAGCTCATGAATGACCTCTTCGGCATCCAATCCAGAGCGGGGTGCAGCTGTGCGGGGCCTTATGGCCACATCCTGCTGGGCATCGATGATGAAACCTCTGAAAAATTCAGGAGCCTGATCCTAAAAGGCAACGAGGGCATCAAACCCGGTTGGGTCCGCGTCAACATCCACTACACCCTGAGTCAGGATGATATCGATTACCTTATCAAAGCCATTGCATTCGTCGCCCGCTTCGGACATCTCTTCCTTCAGGAATATTTATTCGACATGAGGACCGCCGAATGGAATCACAAGAGGTTTGAGGAAGTTATTCCTGAATTTTCCATAAACAATGATTTTGCGCCAAAACGCTTGGATCTTACGGATCTTCCTAAACTGCGGGAGTCATATCTTGCGCAGGCAGAACAGATCGCGTCGGAGTTGGAAAAACAGGAGGAAGCGCCCTTTGTGAAGGATAGCGAAGATATCGAGGAGCTGAAGTCTTTTTATTACGTCCACAGAGCCTGAACCATCGTTACCGCACAAAGAAGGAGTGCTCTGTCCCTTCTTCGCTCCTATCTGTCGCAGGAGGTGGCTCTGGTGAAAGCGCAGAGATGGCATTCCGCAGCTCCAGCGTCATATCGATCTCCAACGATTTGATCGACCCCTCAAGCTGTTCCAAGTTTCTGGCACCTATAATGGGAGCGGTCACTGCCGGATGACTGGCCACCCAGGCCACGCCCAAGCTTGCCGGATGGCAATTGTGCTGCTCGGCCAATGCTGTGAATCGCTCCGCCGTATCCAACATCCAGTCCGAACTATACCGTGTTTCGTAGATCTTGCTCTCGATAAGACGCCCTGAATCGGGTCTCTTATTCGGACTAAATTTACCAGTTAGGAGTCCACCACCCAAAGGGCTGTAAGGGGTGACTCCCAGATTCTCCGACTGGGCCATAGGCAGAATCTCAACCTCTGCCTGTCGCTTCACCAGGTTGTACATGGGCTGAATGCATTCAAACCGTGCCCAGCTTTCCTTATCTGATATGCCCAAGCCTTTCGCAACTTGCCATGCAGCAAAATTACTGGCGCCGGGATAAAGGATCTTCCCCTGCCGGACAAGGTCATCCAGAGCTCGGAGAGTCTCTTCCAGAGGTGTGCGTCCATCATAACGATGGATGAAATAGATATCGATATAATCTGTGGAAAGCCGCCTGAGGCTGTCCTCAACAGCAGCCATGATGTGCTTGCGCGAAGCTCCTCTGGCATTCACGTCCTCACTGGTCGGAAAATAACTCTTACTGGTTACGATAACCTCCTCACGGCAGTCTTTGATGAGTTTTCCCAGGATCTCCTCGGCAAGTCCACCCTGATAGACATTGGCACAATCAAAAAAATTGATTCCCTTCTCACGGCAGTAGTGGAACATTGCGGTGGACATCTTTTCGTCCGCATCTCCTCCAAAAGACATGGTCCCAAAACAGAGCTCTGAGACTAGAACGCCCGTATTCCCTAAATAAGTGTATTCCATGTTAACCTCACACTGTCGTTTTATCTGTTAGGACACCAGCATTTTTAACAATTTTTTGCCATCCCGTCAAATTTCAAACAAAGATGACTGATATACGAGTGTCCCAATTGGTGATTGCGAAAACACGCTCAGTTTCCCCAGCGAGGAAACTTCGCTCGGTTCCAGGCTTCCCTCACATCTCCCCCTGGGAGATGTACCATGCCCGTCCAGCCCTTCTCACGGTTTTCTCCACCACACAATTGGGACACTCAATATCGCAACTAGTGTTCATACGATCACGAATTTAGAAATGCTCCAATAAAGAAAAATGAGGGACGATGCTATTGAGAAAAAGGGAAAATTCCATTAATCTAATAACGCAATGCTCAAAGACCTCAACTCCTATGATTTTCCGCCTTTTAGGCCTCCCAACGAGGCGAACAGCGCTCTCATCCGGATAACACGCGGATGTCCCTGGAATCGCTGCGAATTCTGCGCCATGTACAAGCACCTGAAATTCGAGGCCAAACCGTTCCTGGAAGTGAAAGAGGATGTGGAACAAGCGCGTCAGATCTACGGCATGGCGGATACGATCTTCCTTGGCGACAGCGACAGCCTCGTTCACAAAGACCTCCCCGAGATCGTGGCCTTTATCCGGAAGACATTTCCAGAGACACAACGGATCACAACCTACGCCAGGGCAAAAACCATCCTCCACCGAAAAATGGATTATCTGAAGGCCGTTCGTAAGGCCGGCCTCAACCGGCTCCACCTGGGCCTCGAGTCCGGGGATGGAATAGTTCTCGAACGGTTAAACAAAGGGGCAAAACCCGAGGAGATGATCCAGGCAGGTAAAAAAGCCAAAGATGCAGGCTTCGAGGTGTCATTTTATGTGCTGAGCGGCGCCGGGGGCAAAGACAGATGGCACGAGCATGCCAAAAACAGCGCCAAAGTGCTGAATGCGACCAAGCCGGATTTCATCCGGCTCCGGACTCTGACCATCCAGCACAGAACACCTCTGGATGAAAAGCTCAGAAAGGGTGAATTTATCCTCACTCCCCCGTTGGAACGGCTGGAGGAGGTCAAGCTTTTCTTGGAAACTCTGGATGTCAAAGGCTGTTTTTTAACCAGCGATCATCTGACGAATTATCTCTGGGCAGGAAACACCGTTGTCTACAGAGGCGTGGCAGGAACTCTTCCTGATGACAAAGAATGCATGCTCGATACAGTGAAGACATCCATCGATTTTATCAAATCATCGGATGAAGAGATCAAAGATTCCAATCTACTCTACCGCGAGGGCCTCATCTCATCGTTGTGACGTTTTGGGCTTTTTCTCATATTCGGCAAATCCCCGGGTGAGGAGTTTCATCACATTATTACAGACATTTTCCATAGCTTCAGCGACAGCTCTGTCGAAGCCTCCAGGGTTTGAGCTGGAGACGACTCCTGCCCCCTCCCTGATTGCGATGCCTTCCTGATTTGAGCTCTCCCCGACGCCCTTCACGACTTTTGTTTTGATCAATTCCACATCCTCCCCATCATAGGAAGTCATAGAAATGGAAATTCTGAATCTCATAGGAATGAATCGAGACGGGAGTGATAATTGCAAAATGCATGCCATATCGATCCTCAAGAAAAACAGCTTTTAACATCCTGTATGTGTCTTCACCGCAAACATATGTCATTCTTAAAGGACAGGCTGCAACTTTATCCAGTTCATTACGATTATAAGATAATGTAGATTAACCTGGATTATTCATAAAAAATGTCGATGATAATAATAAAGGCTGTGAAAACGGCATTGTCTGATTTGCTCGCTGGAAGAATAGAGTAAATTGTTGAAATTGTTTTAGTTGTAATAAGTATCGACATTTTTTATGAATAATTCAGGCGCAAAGATTATGCAACACAAATTATGTTAGAATAAAAAAAGGAGGTTGGTTCTATCCTTAAAAACAATCCCGAATTCAAAAGAAGGGTATTCTGTTTTGCCGGATCTGTCCTGTTTCATATCCTCCTCCTGCTCGCCGTAATAATCTTCTTCCAGCCGATAGAGATTCCTCTGGAGGAAAGAGTCACAGAAGTGGTCATCACTCCCCAAAAAGACCTTCTCATTCCCCATATCGAAAGACTCCTCTCAGGACGCAGTGTAAGTGCGGCTCCAGAAAGCGCAGAGAAAATCCGTCCCGCCGCGATACCTCCCGAGGCAGAACCGTCGGACACTCTAGGCTCACAGCCACAAATACTAGTGGGATCGACCGATAAGGAACCCTCTCCGCCACCGGAATTTACCCAGGGATTTAAACTGACGCCCTCTAACGAAGAGAATCCAGGATTTAGCTTGAATATCGCCCCCTCAAAAGATGTACCTCCCGAGCCAGAAGAGCACCTCACGGAGGACGAGCTCGACCTTCTGAGATATCTCTCATCAGAGACGTCAACACAGCTCCCTTTGGGCAAATCCCCGTCTACCGAAACATACGGAGCAAGAATATCTTCCCCAGGAAAGGCCTCTTTTAACATCAACCAGATCGATATATCCCCATGGGCTCGGGATGTCGTAGAAAAAATCCAGAAAAACTGGGCCATCCCATCATCCCAGGACCTTGGGGGAAAAAGGGTTGTGGAAATCACGGTGTCCATCGGAAAAAACGGAGACCTACAGAATGTCGGCATTAGGAATTCTTCGGCGCATCCAGCGCTTGACCAGGCAGCTCTCAACGCAGTCAGAATGAGCACACCCTTTCCTGAACTTCCAGATAATTTCCCCAACGACAATCTGGAGGCCCATTTTCTCTTCCGGTACAATGAGTAAACGATCTCTCTGTGCGATTTTCCTCTTCAGCACCTGTCTCGGACTATCTGCACAAACCCTTTCCCCAGTTCTCCTAGAGATCGGTCTAATCGACAGTGACAGCTACAGAGGCACTTCTCCTCCAGCCCGATTGATCGTAGGTCTTGAATTGAGTCAAGACGCTCTGTATAAGCTCACTCACAACAAGGCTACGCTCAAAGGCGGCCGCTTTTTGAAGGGATTCAATTCCTTTAGCCTCGAGACCGACAGCTTCTTCGAGGGATCTGGAGTCCATACATATATCCTGGAATTGAAATTAGCGGATCGCATTATCCGGCAGGAGTTCGAAATCGTTGTAGAGATGGAGGATCAAGCCCCTCGCGTGTCAAAAGAAACTCCCGCCGAAGACAAAGAGTACAGTGTATTGATGTACATCGGCGATCAACTGGTTGCCTCTTCAAAAAAATTGCCCACAGCAGAACCATCAAAAAAAATTGAGATACCCCCTCCGCCCTATCAAATCGACCCCTATACATCTGCCGCAGAGCCGGATTATAATGTGACAGGAGTTCCGATCTTTGCAGCAGCGATAGCCATCTATCAAACCATCAAAGACCTGACGGCCAAAAAGGACAAAGACGAACGCCCACAACCCATACGGAAAAAATCCATGATTCTCTCAACATTCTTGCGGAGCAGTCCGGATGGCCAGGTTTACAAAGTCAATGCCACGATCACCCTCCGGACTCAGTTCCGATAAAAGAAAATCCCTCTGCTCTCACGATACACATAACATGCAGAAGTGGAGGATAGATTGGAAGAAAGCATTGAAAATCTAGGAGGGCATTTATCCCTTGGCCATCTTTTTTATCAGAGCAAGAGTCGCCCGACAATCGCCCACAGCTGTATGGTCGCCAAATTCCAGTCTCTGCCATTTATAACCCCCGTAGGGCCATTGCTCCCCCACCCAAGCGGAATACATCAGCATGGCACATTCCACCTGGTCGAAGTCCAACCCCAATGGCAACAGGTTGTATTTGGCCAGCGATTGCCGAATGAGCCGGACATCAAACTGGGCATTGTAGATCACTATAGTCTTCCCCTCAATCACCGACTGGACCTTCTCATTGACCTTCGGAAACGTGGGGGCCGTCCTGACATCGTCATCGATGATCCCATGAATCGCAGTGGATTCGAAGGGGATATGTTGAGTGGGCCTTACAAGCGTATCTAGAAGGACTGTACCGTCACAGGAGAGGATTGCGATCTGAATGATCTCATCAGTCTCTGATGTGCCCGTCGTCTCCGTGTCCAGGATCACCCAATCCGTGCGCCGCAAGAGGTCACGGGCCCATTCCACCACCCGCTCTCTGTCGGTCTCTGTCATCTTGTTTCCTTATCCTCCCCAGCTTGGACCCTAGAACAGAATCCCTATTCTAAGATCAAGCGATCTAAGCGTATAACAGGATGACTGTGAGGTCAACAGTTCTTGATGAAGATCAGAACAATAGAGAGGGTATTTCCAAATCCGAGCGAAGTTTCCTCGCTGGGGAAACTGAGCGTGTTTTTGATATCATATAATCTGATCACTCTGAATGACATCGACACGGATTTGGAAAGGCTAAACGAGCGAGCAAAAATTTGACATCCCGGTCTTTCAATGTTATACAAAATTGAATCTCATGGATTCCTACGGTTGGCTATCGATACTTCCTCCGCTTCTGGCCATATTCCTGGCTATAAAGACCAAGCATGTCTATGTTTCACTGACCTTGGGTATTTGGCTGGGCTGGACCATCATGAGCCATTGGAACCCCCTGACAGGAGCCATTCAGACGGTCAATGCACTTGTGGGTGTCTTTGCAAATGCCGACAGTACTCGAGTTATTCTTTTCAGCGCCATGATCGGTGCGATCATCACTTTTACTCAGTACTCCGGGGGAATGAAGGGTTTTATCAACGGCGTCATGGGGAACGTTTGCCATAATGATCCCCATCGCCGTTCCGATGATCAACATCATCGGGCTCCATCCGGGAATTATCATCGCCGCAGTTTTGGGAGGAGGGGTCTTTGGAGACCACTGCTCTCCCATCTCGGACACGACGATCATTTCCTCCATGGCAGCAGCGACCGATCATATCGACCATGTCCGCACACAAATTCCTTATGCTTTTGCGGCTGCTGGAGCAGCCATTGTTCTGTTTCTTGTCTTTGGTTTTGTCCTATAATGGTTTCTCTGCCTGACATTGAAGGGCTGGGATCAGTTTTTCAGGAGCTGTAGATTCATGAATAGACACCGTCGCTTGTTCCTTTTTCTTATCCTCCTGGCAGTTATCTGTGGGTCCGTGTTTGCCGCCCAAGAGGAAGGATTGTACCCTCATTCCGAAGCCATCCGAAAGTATAAAGACTTCCTCAACCTTTACATGGTGTTGGATAAAGTTCCCGGCCTCTCTGTCAGTTTTCTAAAAGATGGGGTTGTCTGGATCGAAGGATTCGGCTATTCAGACCTGGAAAATTCGATTCCGGCAAAACCGGAAAGTGCCTATCGTCTCGCATCGATCACAAAGACCATCACTGCCATGGCAGTCTTACAGCTTGTGGAGAAGGGAAAGATCGACCTGGATGCCGAGGTCCAGACATACGTCGCTTATTTCCCAAAGAAAAAATGGCCGGTCACCATCCGGCAGCTTTTAGGCCACATCGGCGGTATCAGCCATTACAACGACTATGACCTCGAGGGGCATATCAAAGTCCACAAAAACACAAGGGAAGCCTTAGCGATCTTCCAGGATTTCCCCCTGGTTGCCGAGCCAGGTACACGGTATAACTATTCCACTTATGGTTACAACCTGCTGGGAGCTGTGATCGAACAGGCTTCAGGCCAGTCCTACGGCTATTACATCAAAAAGCACATTTTTGAGCCCCTCGGCATGAACAATTCCAGGCTCGATGACCCCGTGGATATCATTCCCAGCCGCGTGCGAGGATACAGGCTGGTCCAAGGGCAACTCAAGAATTCGGAATACGTGGATATTTCCAGCCGATTTGCCGGAGGCGGCACACGGTCCACCGTGGTCGACCTCCTGAAATACGCAATCGGCATTTTAGACAGGAAGCTTTTGCAGACCGAGACCTACAGGCAGATGTTCGCACCCATGGTTCTCAAAAACGGACGATATACCACATACGGCATGGGATGGAATGTCCTCCCCTTAAACGGGCACTTCTGTATCCAACATGGAGGATCTCAAGCGGAGACAAAGACATTCCTCCTCATCCTTCCCACAGAGCAGTTTGCCATAGCCATCGCTTCCAATTTGGAAAGTTTCGACCGCATGTTCTATGTCACCAAGCTGGCCGAGCTTGTCCTCGGTGAAGACCTCGGCCTCGAGACATACGTCGCAGACAGGAGTGGAAAATTCATGTTCGAGACCTGCCGGGGAGTCTTTTCCCAGGGTCTCAGCAACTATGACTGGAATAAGAGACATACGGCTCAAGACAACAAAGATCTCGCAGAAGCTTTCTCTTATTTCCATCAGAACGTCGACAGGGGCGCCTTGCGGAGAAATTTCGGAGCTGCAAGCAGGAGGATCGATGAGGGATTCCATCCTGTCGGAAAGAATGCCATGATCAAAGTCGGCAGTTACATGGCGTCGGCGCTCGAAACAGCCTATGGAAGAGAAAAACTCAAAAGTTATCACAAAGGCGGCCCTCTTGAATTCTTCATCGATTACATAAAAATCAGCAGAGAATGGCCTACGAGTCAACACCCATACCAATTCAATGAGAGTTTTGCCGACAAAATCGCTTCATGGAAAAAAGAATGGGACATCGTATATACCGAAGAGATGCGAAATATGACCCTCTCTCCTCAATCGGATTTTCAACATCTGTCCGCGCTCCTGAAGGAAGCCTTCTCAGGCAAAAAGATCTATCCAGATTATTCTCAATCTCTGGCACGAGTCTCCCGGTATTTTTTGAGAGACAATGCCCAAAATAAGGCGTTTGATGTTCTCAATCTTGGAGTGGCCCTTTACCCTGACAGTCCGGGCCCGCTCACTCATCTGGGAGAGGCTTATCTCTGGACTGGAGACCTCCATTCGGCTATCGAGTTCTACAAAAGGGCAAGGGCACTGGATCCCGACCACCCGGACCTGAGGCTGGATCATTTTTACGATTTGGGTCGACAGCTCATCGAGGCGGGTAAAGATTCAAGAGTTTTCACCGCACTAGGAGTGGCAGAGGCTCTTTTTCCCAGGAATGCCAAGCTCTGTTCGGACCTTGGTGACCTCTACGTCCAGATCGGTGACAGAGATAGAGCCATCGCATATTACAAAAAGGCTCTAGAGATCGCTCCCAGGTTCAAAACTGCTCAAGATAAGCTCGACCGGCTCAAAAGGCGATAGCGCTCAACAGTGCCGATAATAGAGATTAAGAGTCTCTGGATAGAAAGGGTATCAGCAGCCTTTATGAATATTCCAGATGGAAGATTGATTATTCACGGACCGAGGTTGCTGCATATGCAAGGCATGGAGGGATCATGAACAATAAGAATGGCATCGGAGATCTTTTCCAGCAGGAGACAAAATACATCAGGGGGAAACTCTCTGGCGGGCCGCTGAACTGGGGTGCCAAGCCTAAAACATACAAAACCTACTCCGCTTCGCCCAAAATCAAGCTGGACGATCCTGAGGTGAATGGCGGGATGCCTTTCTGGGAAGCGATCCA
>CAZIMJ010000242.1:0-2050 GCA_964540205.1 uncultured Eubacteriales bacterium
CCTTTATCCTGTAGAGAATTCTATAATCTCCTGAAGGAATCCTGTAGAGTGGTGGCCTGAATCCATTAAGTTTTTCGAGTTGTCCTACATGTTTTATGCAGGAATGAGAAACGAAGGAAATCTTGTTGAATATGAGGATTAATTCTGATATTGTTTTTACACAGATAAAGGAGGTCCCACAATGAAAAAAAATCTGGTCCTAATCTTGTTGGCGTTTGGATTACTATTTCCTGCATGTTCCAAAAAATCGGAAACTCCCGCAGAAGCGCCCGCAACAGACAATCCATTTTTTGCCGAATATGACACTCCATACAAAGTCCCACCCTTTGACATCATCAAACCAGAACATTTTGTCCCGGCCTATGAAAAAGGGATGGAACAGCAAAAAGCGGAAATCGACGAACTCGTCAATAACACGGATGACCCGACTTTTGATAACACTATTGGAGCTTTAGATCGCTCTGGTAAGCTTCTCTCTAATGTATCCAGGGTATTTGGCGGGTTAAGTGGAGCCAACACTAATGATGAGCTCAAAGCGATACAGAAACAAATGGCGCCCCGATTATCGGCCCATCGGGATGAGATCAACCTGAACAAAAAATTGTTTGAGCGGATCAAAGCCGTATACGAGCAGAGGGACGAACAGAATTACACCGATGAGCAGATGTATTTGCTCGAAAATCTCTACAAAAGATATGTCCGAAATGGAGCGGAACTTAACGATGAAGACCAGACCAAGCTCAAAGAGATCAATCAAAGGATGTCAAGGCTTGGTGTTCAGTTCGGTCAAAACGTCTTAGCCGAAACCAATGAATTCAAACTTGTGATCGAAAACGAGGAAGATCTGGCTGGTTTACCTGAATCTTCTATCACAGGAGGCGCTGAGGCGGCCAAGGAGGCAGGATTAGAGGGCAAATGGGTCTTCACTACTCATAAACCCAGTATGATCCCGTTTCTGCAGTATTCTGAAAAGCGAGATCTGAGAGAAAAACTTTACAGAGCATACACAAAAAGAGGGGATAATGACAACGAACACGACAATAAACAAATCCTCTCCGATCTCATCAATCTTCGTGTCGAACGCGCAAATCTTCTCGGTTATAAGACATATGCCGATTATATTCTGGAAAGACGGATGGCAGGGAATGCAGAGAATGTCTATGAACTGCTGAACCGGGTGTGGGATGCCTCTCTCCCCGTTGCAAAAAGAGAAAGGCAAGAAATGCAGGCCATAATCGACAGAGAAGGCGGCGGCTTCAAACTGGCCTCTTGGGACTGGTGGTATTATGCTGAAAAACTGCGCAAGGAAAAATACCAGCTTGACGACACTGAATTGCGGCCTTATTTTGTGTTGAATAATGTACGGGATGGGGCATTCTGGGTGGCCAATCAACTCTACGGGCTGACCTTTGAGGAGTTAGAGGAAATGCCTTTACCGCATCCGGATGCGCAAGTCTTCGAGGTCAAGGAAGCAGACGGATCACATTGTGGAGTCCTGTATATGGATTTCCATCCCAGAACAAGCAAACGTGGTGGAGCCTGGTGTGGCACGTACCGGAGCCAGAGCAGAAAATATGGCGAAGAGATCGATCCTGTTGTCAATCTTGTCTGTAATTTCTCCAAACCCATCGGAGACAATCCTGCTATGATCACTCTTGAAGAGGTGGAAACACTTTTTCATGAATTCGGGCACGGATTGGACAACCTGCTGTCTAATGTGACTTATGGAACGACCTTCCGGTCTTCAGATTTTTCCGAACTTCCATCTCAGATCATGGAGCACTGGGCCGTGGAACCGACGGTTATTAAACACTATGCCAAACATTACCAGACAGGAGAACCCATTCCCGACGATCTGATCGATAAGATCGTAAAGAGTGGTTTGTTCAACCAGGGATTCATCACGGTCGAATACCTGGCTGCAAGTCTGTTGGATATGAAATACCACACACTCACAGAACCACAGGACCTGGATGTCAATCAATTTGAAAAAGATTATTTCGATGAAATAGGATTGATCCCTGAGATCGTCTCCAGGTACCGGAGCACT
>CAZIMJ010000243.1:0-10505 GCA_964540205.1 uncultured Eubacteriales bacterium
TCTTCAGTATTTTCGAGTTTCATAACGTGGCCAAATCAACTGAATGATTGGAAGGATTATCGATATTTTAAATAATCCTTTTTATCAGTTGCATTTTACCACGATTCTTGACGATATCAAGCCAACCCCCAAGCTTGGCGAGCAATCAGAACGTCATTCAACACGGTTTTGGAGATGCTTCCATGTGCACACGAAATCATCATTTGCTTTATATAGAATCAGAGGTGATGGATTGAGCGACATCGGAAGATTCCGATTCAACCTAACCCAGCCTTCCCGAATCGTTCTTCGAGGGTAGTCGATGGAATCGACCCCGAGGACTGTGTGAGCACGGTATTACCAATAGGGCGGATTAGAATATTGCTGAGAAATATTAAGCGTGTAAGTGGATAAACGTGCGGAGTTCCGCAGGGCCGAGAAGGTTGATGAGGGAATGGCGTGAAAAATCTGACTGGAGCAAAAAACATCTCCTCTGATTCTATCTCAGAAGGTATTCATTATTGTTACGTACCAATGGACTAAATAAAAGTAAGGCCCCCAAAATCTATGATGGCACGAATGGATGCGTGTTGTTGACAGGGGAAAAACAAAAAAAGTAAAATGATGGAAAGAACTTAAAAGGACCTCACAAATTTTGTTCAAGAGCATGGACTCGAAACAAATCCCCAATGGATTCAAGAGCAATCCACGCGGGTATATTCTGATCCAGTCCATAACTATGGTGAGGATTCCTCTCTCTGTGATATTTTTTGTGGACCTCATAGCCTGCAAAGAATCCACTCTTACACTTGTTTTAGCACTCTGCCTGCTCTTATTGATCGAAACCACAGACGCCGTGGATGGACATATCGCTCGTCATTTCAACCTTGCCTCTGAGTATGGAGCAACGCTTGACCCATATGCCGACAGCATCTCACGTTTGGTCATCTATTCGACCCTGGCATCAAAAAGCCTGGTGCTCCTGTTGGTCCCATTGACGATGGCTTTGCGAGATATTACCGTTGCATACGCAAGAATCCTTCTTGCAAAAAGGAACCAATCTGTTTCCGCACGGATGAGCGGAAAGATAAAAGCTATTGTTCAGGCTTTTGGCTCTTTCCTGGCGATCCTGGGTCCTTACTACTGGGATCGTATTGGTAACTGGAGCTTCGATGCTCTGTCATGGATCATCATCACTGTGACATTTCTGTCCTCTATTGAATACATAAGGGATGCATTTCGGGCGATCAAAAACAAATAAACCCATCATGTCTACATTCGATCGATCACTGGAGAATAAGCATGTGGTGTTCATGGATCTGGATGGGACAATCTACTTGGGTGAAAACCTCATAGAGGGGGCGGATCAGTTTTTGGATTATTTGAAAGTGAAAGGAATTCACCACTATTTTTTGTCGAACAATTCCTCGCGCTCGAAGGCGGACTATGTGAAGAAATTGTCCCGCTTGGGGATTCAAACTGACGTGGGCCATATTTTGCTATCCACGGATGGTGTCATCGAATTTCTGCACGATCAAGGGATAAAAGAAGTGTACGTCGTGGGGACTCAGTCCATGAAAGAGATGTTCCTGGGAGCGGGTATCCAAGTGGCCTCTCCAAATCCTTTGTATGTTGTCCTGGGATATGACACGGAGCTCACATACGAAAAACTACGCACATCCGCCCTTTTTCTCCAGAACAATGTCCCCCTGATTGCCACACATCCTGATCTGGTATGCCCGACGCCACAAGGACCGATCCCGGATGTGGGCGCCATGCTGGCTTTGTATGATAAAGCAACGGGGGTGAAACCTGAAAGAATTTTTGGGAAACCCAATCCAGAAATGATCACTCACGTATTCAAAAAGCATAACGTGGATCCTGAAGATGTAGTGATGATTGGCGACCGAATTTACACAGATATGGAACTAGCAAATCGCGTTCAATGTGACTTTATTCTGGTGTTGAGCGGTGAAGCCAAAAGATCGGACCTACAGAATGTGTCTCATGCTCCCGCTCTTGTCGTCAACACAATCGGAGAGATCATTCCTCAAGCTGATCTCTAGCATTTGCGAGGGAATCCGGATTGTGAATGCTGAGGATTTTGGGAGAGCTAGACCACTCTCTGCCTATCCTCTTCAGGAGTCCTGCAAGGACTTTTCCAGAGCCCAGCTCCACAAAAAAATCAATATCTTCGTTTTCCAAGAGCTGCATGGATTTATACCAGAGCACTGGTCGAGTGACCTGCCTTTGGAGAGAATCTCTGGCATCACTGCCCCGATGAATGACCTTTGCATCCACGTTGGTGATGATGGGATAAGCACAATCGCGAAATTTCACACCATTAAGATTAGGGTAAAGCTTTTCTTCCGCACCCTTCATTAACTGGCAGTGGAAGGGTGCGCTTACCGGCAAGAGTACTGAGCGTGGCGGGTCGATCACATCCAGAGCTTCCTTGACAGCTTCGACATGGCCAGCAATGACGATCTGTTCCTTGCTGTTCCAGTTAGCTACTTCCACTATCCCGCTTCTGACTCTGCTCAGCGCATCTGTGACACTTTCAAAATCAGATCCCAACAGAGCTGCCATCGCACCTACGCCGACAGGAACGGCCTCCTGCATGTACTGGCCTCTTTTATGGACTAAGACAACTGCATCCTCGAATGTCAAGGACCCGGCTGCCACCAGGGCAGAGTATTCTCCAAGGCTATGGCCTGCAGCAATGACCGGTTCTCTATTCAGAAGAAAATCCACAATGGTGCTGACGACAAGAAGGGCTGGCTGCGTATTCTGAGTTAATCTAAGTTCATCCTCTGGCCCATCAAAACATATTCGGGACAGATCGTAACCCAGAGCCCGGTCCGCTCGTGAAAAAAGGTCACGTGCCAATTGAAATTCTTCGTAGAACTCTCGGCCCATTCCTACCTCTTGAGATCCCTGTCCTGGAAACAAAAAAGCCAGTTTTTTCACAAGTCCTCCATTCTAGGATTTAAACAGTTAGGTTGATTTGTATGTCCGCTTTTTCCCGTAGATTTTGAAGCCACTCCTCGACCTGTTCCTCGCTTTTCTCTTTTCTTAAAATAACTTCGATGTCATCGAAAATGTCGAGCATCGACTTTGGTTCTAATCCTTGGGCATGTTGATCGGGGACATATCTTGTTTCATAGTAGCCCTGGATCTCATCCAAAGTCACAAGAACGGCACGATCAAACCTCGAGGATAAAATCCTGTTGAAGAGTATCCGTTCGTAGGCATAAGGTCCTAAATCATTCCTTTCCATACCAAACTTATCCAGTTCCTCTCGGAATTTATCGTTTCCCATATCCTCAGAAATGTTGTCGAAAAAATCGTTCATTTCCTCCTGGTTGACCGAGGCGTCATCGCGGGTCACTTGGATGACTAACTTCTGATCGATCAGTTTTTGGAGAACTTGTTTAATCGTATCGTCAGGTGTGGATTCCTGCCCTTTCTCATACAAGCCGAAAGTCTTGACGACTCTGACGTCAGTCAACGTTATCACTTGTCCATTCACAAGAGCCAAGATTCGATCGACCGTCTCGTCCTGCCCGAATGCAAAGCTTAGGGAAAAAATCCCCACTATAACAAGAAAGATAGCGCCCATTTGTTGGATTCCGAAAAGTCGTCGAATCAGACGTTTCCTCTTAAAACACATTGCCGATAGTTATAAAACCTAAAATTTCATTTTCGCCTTGGGCAGCATCGACGTACCAAGCCACTTCCAGGCGGATCGGACCCAAAGGTGTCCTGTACCGGAGACCAAGGCCCAGCGCATTCTGAAGCGACGCCAGGTCGACATCACCCCTTAGCCCCCATACGTTTCCCACATCATAAAAAAATGCCCCATAGAGATCCTTGAACGCAGAGAGAAGAGGAAAGGTCATCTCAAAATTGAATAATAAAAGTGCTTTTCCTCCTGTAGGCTGCCCTGATACGGGATCCTTAGGGCCGAGCTCATCGAACCTGGTCCCACGAAAAGAATTGCTCCCCCCTGCAAAAAACCTCTCATGGATGGGCATTTTCCCCCTACCCAGACCGAGCCGGAACGTCCCACTAAAGGTCCAAGCGGGAAAAACGGGAACAAAATGTTGATATTTGGTGAACAGCTTTAGAAAATTCGATTCTGCATTCAACAACGGATAGGCCCATTCAAGAGCTGCGCTCAGAAAATACCCTCTTTGCACATTAAAGGGATCGTTTCTTCTGTCCAAAATAAAACTTTCCGCGATCGACGTTTTTGAGTAGGGGAAATACTGACGGTCAATCTCTGATTCCAACACATACAGCTCTGTCAGGATCGTTTTTTCATACCCCAACGTCGTCAACAAGTTCATGTTCTTCTCAGAAGAAACGATCTTGATCACGCCAAGATGGACACCTCGACGGTCATAGTTGAAACTTTTCCTCTCCTCCTGCTCAAACCAGGCGTTGACATACGTTGCGAGGGGAACATTAAAGAAAAAATACGGCTGTTCCCAGGAAAATACGAGTCGCTTTTCTCTCGTACTGACCTGGCCGAAGATACTGAATTGAGCGGCAATCCCGAGGATATTGTTGCGCGTGAACTCAGCGGTCCCTCGGGGCCTTATCTCATTATTCCAAACAGCAAAAGTCTGAGGATCGCTCTTCGTCTCCAGGCCGATTCCCAAACTGGCATAATTTCTGCTCCCCTCTCTGACACGGATAAGCAAATTCACCCTCTGGGGCGAAAGAGGGATCTCTTCTATCCTCACTTCTGAAAATATTCCCAGATTGGCCAGTCGTCTCTCAGTTTCTCTGATCTGACCATACCTTGCAAGACCATTTTCGCTGACCTGAACCTCTCGTAGAATCGTGCTGGTCTTTGTGGCTTTATGTCCTGATACGATGATCCTGTCGATTGTAACTTGTTCGCCTTCATTAACGGAAAACTCGAGGTTGAATTTATTTTCGCTGACCTCCTCGATCTGAGCACTGATTTCCGTCCCTCTGTACGCATTATTCATGTAGAAATTCTTCAGCCTTCCCAAATCTCGCTGAACGTCTGGCTGAAAGAAATGACCGCCCTCATATGCACTGATCTGTGGGAGAAGCGTCTCCCTTCCAAATGCTTGTAGACCTTCGAATGTGATCTCATTGATAGTATGCTGTATTCCCTCTTCCACATAAAAGATTGGCCTGACTTTGTTCTCGGTTTTTTCAAAAACCAGGTCAACTTTTGTGTCGGGAAATCCCCGAGTTTTGTATAGGAATTCGAGCTCTCTTGGGAGTTCAAAAAGCCGGGCTCCATCAATCTTGCTGAGCAATGGTATATTTGTACGGATGAGAAGCTCGCCCTTTATTTGGGTTGGAGTAAAATAAGAAAGCCCTTCGAATGTCATATCCCGGATTTTATACTTCTCTCCAGACGACACGTCATAAACAACCATAAATTCATTAGCCGAGCTCTGGATGCGGGAATCGACAGTGACAAAAAGGTATCCCCTCTGTCTTAAGTATCCTACAATTTTAGCCTCTCCCTCAGAAAGTCCCCACTCTTCAAATATGTTGGCCTCCCATATGGGTTTTAAAAGGCTGAGGGGGACATCAGCGCCCTGGATGACAATGGTGATCTTTTCACGGGGGATGACCTCCAAGGCGAGATTGACAAGTCCTTTTTCAACATCAAAATTCCGCTCTTTGATTTCTATTTCAGCACGTCTAAAATCTTCGGATGCATACAGTTCCTTGAGCTTGGCGATATCCTCTTCCAGTACGGAGGGGGCAAACGTTTCACCCTCCTCAGTTTTCATTTCTCTTCGCAATTGATCCTCTGAAAGGTTGATCTCCCCAATAAACACAAGACTGTTGACGATGAATCTTCTGGATATCCCCACATCGAAGAGGATATCGACCTCAGATGTACCAGGCACTCTGTTCACTGATGGCGTAATTGGGGTATCGAAATAGCCATCCTCTCTCAATTGTTGCTGTAATTCTTCAAGCGCCCTCTCCAGTCTGCCATCAGAAAAGGAGCTGCCCTCTCTCAAAGCGGACAATTTGCTTTTAAGCTTACTTATAGGGACTTCACGGCTTCCTATAAAGTTGATGTGTCGTGTGTATAATCGACTCGTCAAAAGAAATGTGAGCTCGACATTCTGTTGACCGGCTTTAACCACGGAGATATCCGAAAAAAGCTCCGTTCTGTATATCCTTTTGATGCTGTCGTTAATCTCCTTGAGAGAAAAGGAGTCCCCCGGCTTGATCGTTATCAATTCATCGACAGTCCCCTCGCTTGGATGACCATCTATAGACACGGCAACCTTGCTTACTGTGAGCAGTTCTTTTTTTGTGAGAGAATAAGACATCGGAGAAAGCAGAGTCAGGCACAACAGCAGGAACGAAATGGTGACAGAGAGCGACTTCCTGCCACAGCGCTCAGAATCTTTTATGAATCTTGACATCCAAACTTACCCTTCCTTCTTCATTCCTTGTCCCCACGATAGAGATATCATTGGTGAGCTCCCATTCGAGACGAATGATATCTTCCCGCTGCGCGGTCAGGTTGGTGGAGTAAAGCATAAATACATCTCTTGAGATCTTCTTACCCACTGTCAAGCGTGCGGTCACGGAGGACGACGCGCCGATCGTGTAAGGATCTATCCTAAACCGATCGATGCTGAAAATACCTTCAGCACTTTTTTTCGCCTGTTCAGAAAGCTGAAAAGACAGGAGTGAAGCCGTGCTCAGCTGTGTGCTCCGGTCATACTGGTATGTCCGTTTGAAGGCTTCGCCCATTGCCAGAAGAGCGAGGACATCCTCAGGAGGCAGCGGAGGGGACGAGCTGAAATTAGGATTGAGGCTTTCCATCAATCCGTCCAGAGAAAACGTCACGCGGTAGTCCTTCACGTACGTTTCTCCTGTGAAAGTGATGTAGGGTTCGATCCTTGCAGGATTGATAAAACTCACTTTGCCGTTCAAGATCCTGAATTCTCGGTCCTGAAAATAGACTTCGCCTTCCAGAGTTTCGATATCTCCCATGACTATGGGAGACAGGATGTTTCCTGTCACCATCAGGTCAAACTTCCCTTTGATATTCCCCAGAGTGTTTTCCAGCCATGCATCATCATCTGCCCTCAAACGGATATTCAAGTTAATGTCATCAAAAAAGGTGGGCTCTCTGCGTGAGGCATATAGGGTGGTCGTCGAAAAGGCAAATTTTTCGTCCAGTTCCCGTCTCCAAAGAACTTTATGGGCATAGAAATCCCCGATCAATTCAAATCTGTTGGCGTTTTTGATCAAGCGGATTGTGCCATCTGCCAAAGCCCGCGTCCTTTCAAGGAGCGCCAACTGCATATCTTTCCCATCTCCTCTTATATCGATCTCCTCAACTCCTCCTATTCCTACCAAGAGTGTCCCCGAGCCCTGAACATCCCCGCCACCAAATTTTCCCTGGAAGGACCGGATGATGATATCACCTCCATTAAAGGAGGCCAGCGCTGAAAAATTCCTGAGTGCCTGAGCAAAATTGGGAAACGGGAGAACTGTCCCCTGAACATCTATAGCTCCGCGTATCTGAGGGGATGTCTTCAGACCATTCAACTCGGCAATATACCCAATCTCCATCCTAGCACCGCGCCACGGTAAAAGGATGTCGGGATTGGAAAAGGACCCTTTTATGTCGCCCTTGAGGGTCTCTTCCAATAGGGGGATGCCGAGCGACACAGAGAAAGGATTCTTTCCGGGAAGAAAGCTGCCGTCAACTTTGAGGTCCAGATGGTCTTCTGTGAAACTCAATTTCACTTCTCCGGCAGCCTCTGTTCTCTGGAATGGCTCGAGAAACAGGTCTTTGATCTCGAATGGACCATAAGCATAGTCCTGCCCAAATGCGCCCCCTCCCTTCAACTGAAAAGACAATTTTCCCTGGAGGACCGGATAAACAGTGGTGAGATCCACGTTAGTGGTCGTGAAATCCATATGGAATTGCCGGCTTATAAGCTGTAGAAGAGCAGTCCCCTGTACCTGTCCTCCAAACATGCCAAACTGAAGATCAGAAAAATTGAGATGATCCTCCTCCCAATCAAAGCTCCCTTTGACCTGAACGGCTGTCTGACCGAGGAACTGCATCTTCTGGCCGAAAAACCCTCCGAAAACCCGGATCTGATCCCCTTCCTGTTCGAATTCGAACTCCCCGGTGGCATTGCCCTCGAGCGGGATCAAGATCTCCAGATTGGGCAAGATCCTCTCCGCCAATCCTTCATCCAGCTGGATCTTCGCTTTGACACGACTGGGATTTGAGACAAGATTGACCCTCCCTCTCATCGCAGGGTCATCGACATCAAATATCCCCTGAAAATTATCTTGATAGATCTCAATATCCCCGCTCACAGATTCGACATCAAACAAGTCGAATCCTCCAGGAGATAGGGAGACCGTCGCACTCACTTGCGGGTGTGAAAAATCACCAAAAATACGCACAATCCCCTGTCCCCGCCCTCTGATCTCTGGAAACTCAAAATTCTTCCGGAGTATAATCGAAAGGAGCTGCCGAGTGAGTTTGACATCCTTCACATTGCCATCGATCAAAACATCAACATTCTTGCCGATGGCGATGACCCCCTCTACATCCACCTTTGCCATGTTTGAATCTAGACTTTGAGAGGTGAGTGTAACGACCTCATCCAACAGAGTCAGCTTAACTTGTCCGCGAAGAAGGTATCCCTCTAGATCAGGTTGATCGACCTCGTCTCTAAAATCGATATCGGCTTCGAATTTCCCATGATAAACAGAAAAATTTCCCCATGCTGGCGATGAGATAGGCCAAGGTATATCGAGATAATCCATTATAGGATCAAGATAAATACCTCGTGCTAATCCATCCACTCGGTCTCCCTGAAAACGGATCCCCACATACTCGCGCGGCAGATTTGCTCTCTGAAAGTTCAAATCCAAGGTCCCACCCGAAGCTTGCATGTAACTGATATTTCCTTGAACGATCCCCATCGGTGTCTCATTGACCCGGAGAGTTTTGCTCGACAGCGAACCCTCAAATGCGATCACACCATTCCGGCGCGACAGGACACCCTCTCCAAGGACTTTCCCACCCCATTCAAAAGGGATCTCCACATATTGAAGGATAACATCCATGGGGATGCTGAAGGACGTGCTCAGCTCTATGACAGGATCAGCAAGATTGCTGACTTCCCCGCTGGCTCTAAAAATTCCTCTTGGACTGCTTATCTTTGCCTTTTTTATATGAAAAGACTCCCCCTGACCTTCCAATGAAAGGCTAATTTTGCCATCTATCCGTTGTTGGACTGACCCCAGAAGGAAATCATTCTGTTCGATCTCAACATTCAGAGCATACCTATCCCTATTTTGCGTGAGAGATGCATGGATCCCCTTGGATTGGATCCGGGTTTCTCTCCCCCAATAGTACAGTTCGCCGTTCCTGATAATTGCTTTGTCGATCACAAAGGGAAAGATCAGCCTGACATCTCTGGGTTTTTCAGCTCCCTCCGAGGAAGGATATACTCTTAAAACCGGACTCTCGATCAAGACATTCAAGGGTTTTTCTCTGGACAAAAGTGATCGATATGAGATACTGACAGCCACCTTTTTCGCGGAGAAAAAAGGAGAAAGAGAAACAGACCTGGCATCCTCGAGAACAATAGAGGGAGGAACAAGATTTAAATAAAGTCGTGTATAGCCAAAGCTTTTTTGTATTTCTCTCTTTAATTGGTTGAGGACAACATTCTTAACAACGGTTCCAGCGCCGGCCAAGACAAGGAATACAACAGCGAAGATGAACAGTCTTTTCACTCTTCGATAGACATTCATCAACTCGGTGAAGCCGTAACTTCGCACTTACAACACTCCTTAATCTGAATATATTCATAAAAGCTGCTGGCAATAGAATATTAAATGCTTTCAGAATATAAATTTGGCAGCAACTTTTATGAATATATTCAGATCCATGCAATTAGGTTTTCAATATAGCATTTTTCTCCAAAAATATAAATTCCGCAACTCTATGGGTGAAGCATTTACAAACCAGACTCAACACAATAATGAGTACCTGAGACTATCAATTACTTTATATAGAATCAGAGGTGATGGATTGAGCGACAAAGTCAGATTCCGACCCAACCTAACCCAGTCTTCCTCGAATCGCTGACGAGGAAACCCGCCGAAGGTGGGCGTCGAGGACTGTATGAGCACGAGATGAATAAAAATGTGTAGCACTCCAAAGTCGAGGGCTAAAAAGCAAAATAAAGGCAAACATGCGTAGATACGCAGACGCCTAATAAGAAAAAGAGGGGCCATCCGTTTGAATATATCAATGGGTGGGAGGGCGGCGTTAAAAATCTGACTGGAGCGAAAACATCTCCTCTGATTCTATCTCTAAAGGTAATCATTATTGCTATAAACTTAAAAGCAGGGGATGAGTTTTTATTCCACAGAGAAGAGAAGAGCTCCAGTTTCCACTGAGTCTCCAGCACTGGGTACGATCTTGGTCACCTTGCCTTTCTGAGGAGATTTGATCTCAT
>CAZIMJ010000244.1:0-20660 GCA_964540205.1 uncultured Eubacteriales bacterium
AAGGTTTACTTGGTTATTAAACTGTGGTATTTTTTAATTGTCTTGTCTGGATTTTTTAAGTCAGGACGACTGCAGCAGTTTTTTGATCCGAAAGAAAAAACTGTCTGCTTGGCTCTGGATGTTTAAGACCGATAAAAAGAAGCTACTCATAGATTATGACAATCAACAAGATCTTTAAATTTTGCGCTATTACACTATCAGCGCTCATCCTATTCTTCGTCAGCGCTATTATCGCCTATCAAGTCACTCTTAAAGGAGAAATGGTTACTATCCCCGACCTCACAAACAAGTCTTTGGATGAAGCCAGGGAGATCCTCATGGACAAAAAACTCTTTGTCATTAAAAGCGGGATAGAGCTTCACGATAGATTCGACAAGGATAAGATCATTCGACAGGACCCTCTTGCGGGTTCGAAAGTCAAGATCAACAATGTTCTGAAAGTTGTTCTGAGTGCAGGAAAAGAAAAGGTCATTGTTCCTCGTTTTGTCGGGCGGAGTCTCCAAGCGATTGGCCCAGAACTCATCGAAGCCGGACTGATGAAGGGGAAAATATCACACGTCCATACTTCTGCATACGCAGCAGGAAAGATCATCTCCCAAAATCCCTTAGATAACGAAGAGGTGGCGCGGGGTTCCCGGATCAGTTTTTTAGTGAGTCAGGGTGAAAGAGAGAGGAAATTCCTGATGCCTGATCTGATCGGAAAGCGGGCCTCCGTGGTTATCGAAAAATTGAAAGAGTTGGAATTCAACATCGAGCACATACGATACTCCTATTATCCAGGTTTGGAATCGGGGATCATCATCAACCAATATCCTGAACCCGGCTCTCACATTCAAAGAAGAAATCTTATCACTATGGAGGTTAGTAAATAATGATTCAGATCGCACCCTCTATCCTTTCCGCAGATTTCACACGAATTGCAGATGCCGTAAAAATGGCCGAAGATGCCGGGGCAGACCTCATCCATGTAGACGTCATGGATGGTCACTTTGTGCCCAACCTCACGTTGGGGCCAGAGCTGGTCGCTTCTCTCAAAGACAAAACGACTCTCCCCCTTGATGTTCATCTCATGGTTGAAAAGCCTGGGATATTCATCCCTCTCTTCCAGGAAGCGGGAGCAGATTGGATATCGATCCATATCGAGGCATCTGTGCATCTCCAAAAGGACATCACATCTATCAAAGAAAAAGGGCAAAAAGCGGGTCTTGCGCTCAATCCAGCAACTCCCATCCACCTCATGAATGAGATCATCCAGGACCTCGACTTTGTTCTCTTGATGACAGTCAACCCGGGCTGGGGAGGCCAAGGATTTATCCAATCATGTCATAAAAAGATCAGTCATCTGAAAAACTGGCTTACAGGACAGAAACTGGAGATCCCGGTCCAGGTCGACGGCGGGATCAAATTGAATAATTTGGAAGAGATCATCCAGGACGGAGCTGATATCATCATCATGGGTTCCGGGATCTACAAAGAAGAGAATCCTCCGGAAGTCATCAAAACGATCAAATCACTAGCCAAAAAGTACGAAAACCCATGAATTGTTTAGTCACTGGTGCAGCTGGATTTATCGGGTCGCATCTGTCTCGCCGACTCCTCAAAGAAGGTTTATCTGTTATCGGTGTGGACAGTTTCACCGATTATTATCCCAGGTGGATCAAAGAAAATAATCTATCCACTATAAAAAACGAAAGCAATTTTTCGTTCATCGAAGAGGACATCAATTCTCTAGACCTCAACCGGCTTTTGCAAAGGGTCGATTGCGTGTTCCACCTGGCCGCCCAAGCAGGTGTGAGAGCGAGCTGGGGGCAGAGTTTTTCCGAATATATGCGGAATAACATCGAAGCTACACAAAGGCTGTTGGAAGAATCAAAAGAGCAACCCCTCCACAAATTTATCTACGCATCGTCCTCTTCTGTTTATGGGTTTTGCCCTGAACTTCCCATGTCAGAAACCAGTCCCCTCCTCCCCTATTCGCCCTATGGAGTCACCAAGTTGGCCGCAGAAAATCTGTGTTATCTCTACTCCAAGAACTACGGTGTTCCCACAATATCTCTGCGTTTTTTCACTGTTTATGGTCCAGGACAGCGCCCCGATATGGCATTTCACAAATTTTTCAAATCAACATCTGAGAATAAACCCATCACTGTTTTTGGTACGGGAGAGCAAACAAGAGATTTTACATATATCGACGATATCGCAGATGCCATTTTTGCATGCACCTCACACGGCCGAACAGGAGAAACGTACAATCTCGGTGGAGGAAACAGAAAAATATTGAAGGATCTCTTCCCTCTTTTCGAAGAGATCTGTGAAAAAAAAATCAGTGTCAAATGGGAAGAAAAACAAAAGGGAGACGTCCCTCATACGTTAGCGGACATACAAAAAGCAAAGAAAGACTTAGGATTCGATCCAAAAACACCGATCGATGAGGGACTGGGCGAAGAATGGAGGTGGATCAAAAACCTCTATTCCCCTTAAGGATAAACGATAATGATAAGACAGACCGAAACATTCAAAACGGAGAAAATAATCCTGTATGGACTCCTCATTCTTCTCGTTCTCTTTTCAATGAGTTGCAGCAAAAAGGAAACAGCTATCGATCCTGAGATCGCCTCGAACGATGAGCTCCTGTTTAATCTGGGTATGGAATCTATCGAAAAAGATCCAGAAAAGGGGCGCCTCTATTTGCGGCAGGTTATCGATTCCTTCCCAAAAAGTTTTTACGCCCAAAGGGCGAAATTGGCCATCGCCGATTCCTATTTTGAAAAGGGAGACGAAGGGAGCATGATCATCGCTTCCTCCGAATACAGAGAGTTCATCTCTCTGTTCCCTCTCAGCCCATCAGCATCTTATGCCCAATACCAGATCGGGATGAGCTTTTACAAAAAGGCCTTGAAGCCCGGACGAGACCAGACCAAAACAGAACAGGCCCTAGTAGAGTTCAAAAAAGTGATCACCACTTACCCATTGAGTGACGAGGCCAAGCAAACAGAGGAAAAGATCAAGGACTGTGAGGAACGATTGGCAGCGCACACACTCAGCATAGGAGAGCTCTATTACAAAAGAACGGCATATAAAGCCGCGACAAGCCGCTTGATCGATATCCTCACGGGGTATCCGAATTATTCAGAGATGGATAAAGTCTATTTTTATCTTGGCGATTCTTATTATAAATGGGAGAAGATCGAGGAGAGCGTTCCCTATTTTCGGAAGCTCATAACAGATTATCCTCAAAGTAAGTTCGCAGAAAAAGCTGTAGAAAGAATGCAGGAGATCGAAAAACGAACATAAAAGAGAAAACGTTTAAATGTGAATCTAGTTTCTTGTGGAGGTTAATATGAATTTAAAGCGCAAAATTTTGAGTACTGTACTGATACTGTTTGTATGTACCAGCCTGTCCTATCCTCAAGAGCCGACACCGGATTTTTCAGATGGCAATAAGTGGAGTGCAGGTCTCGGATTTGAATACTTCAAAAGCACTATCAGTTGGGATGAGGATAGTCTTGTCTCCTCGCTCAAGTCATACCTGATGACCTTTCATGTCAACTATGAGATCTTGGATGGTTTATATTTAGGGGGAATCATCGGATATGCATCCTCCGACTTTGAGTCTCTGACCTTTCGAGAATTACCCATATCATTGACCATGGACAAAGGAGCGATCGGAGGGATGCTTTTTGGTGGAGAGGCCTTGTTCACTTTCTACGAAACAGACAGCTTTGATTTCAGTGTCTTTGGTCAATATATCTATTACAAGGGTGGACAGAAGCAATGGGATATTCCGGGACTCACAGTCGATGGGACTGCAACGGGAAAACCGAAATGGTCACGAGCAACCTTCGGTGTTTCTTTGAGATACCTGGCTGCAGAACCCTTCCTTCCCTACCTGAATATCGCGTACAGCTCTCTTTCCGGAACCTTTGCGATGGATGAATCCATCCAGACACTGAGCAGGACAGAAGAAAAAAGTATATCCGCTGTAGGGAATTTTATGATCGGACTGGGAGGAATTTATGATCTCTCAGATTCTCTCAGCCTCCTGCTGGAAGCTGATTTTACACCTTATAGCGGCGGTGATAATTACGAGAGTGGTGTCGATTTTGGTGCACTGCTCAGGATTATGTATTCATTCTAACAGGAGCCGGAGGAGACTATGAAAAAGACAAAACTTATTCTTTTAATATCCATAATACTTTTCCTGTCATTGACAGTAAGTTTCAATAATGCCGAACAGGACAGAGGAATACGGAGAACCATCGATCCAGCCCTCCGAGATATCCATGTGCTAAAAGACACCTTTCGCTCAAGAAATAACCAGCAGCGGTACGCATCCAGTGAGGTCCTTGTCAAATTCAAGCCGTCACTCTCTGAGAACGAAATGGCGAGTCTCATCGAAGCATATCAATCCCGGAAAATTAAAAAAATCCCGAAGCTTAGCGTCTATCAGATCCAGATCCCAGAACACACCAGTGTGGAGGAAATGGTCTATGCCTTTGACCGAAACCCGGATGTGGAATACGCAGAACCGAACTTTGTCGCACATATAACAGCAACGCCCAATGATACTCTGTTCGAGGAGCAGTATGCCCTCCACAACACTGGTCAGGAAATCGGTGTGCCCGGCAGTCCCTCAGGAACAGTCAGGGCCGATATTAAAGCCCCAGAAGGCTGGGAAGAGACAAAGGGAACGGCGGAAACACTGATAGCCATCATAGACACAGGTGTTGACCTCCTTCACCCGGATTTGGAGAGCAAAGTTGTATCCGGGGGGAGAGATTTTGTCAATGACGACTTTGATGCCACCGATGATCACTGGCACGGCACACACATTGCTGGAATCGCAGCTGCAGAGACAAACAACACCGAGGGTATAGCAGGAGTGGCCTGGAACTGCAAGATTTTGCCCGTCAAAGTGCTGGATGAAGACGGAGATGGGTACTACTCATGGATAGCGGATGGGATCATATGGGCCGCAGATAACGGAGCTGATGTTATCAACATGAGTTTCGGAGGCCCGAGTGAGGCCGGCATTTTGGCGGAGGCGCTGAATTATGCCAAAGCAGCCGGAGTTGTACTCGTGGCTTCGACCGGGAACGATGGAGACTCCGTGCTGTATCCCGCAGCCTACGACGAGTACTGTCTCGCTGTGGCAGCAACAGACTATAACGATAACAGAACAGACTGGTCCAACCCAGGACCAGAGGTCGATGTAGCTGCTCCTGGAGAACGAATTATCAGTTGTGTTCCCACATGGTATTGGGGACAAGGTTCTCTCCCCTATGGATATGCTGGCGGGACCTCCATGGCAGCCCCCCATGTGGCCGGGCTGGCTGCTCTGATCAAAGATCTCAAGCCGTGGTTGCGGGTGGACGAGATCATGGATATCATCCGGTACACTGCCGAGGACGTCAACAGCGGGACTTCCCCTGGATTCGATGAATTCATCGGCTACGGCCGCATAAACATGGACAGGGCTCTAGTCCCCATCAAACTCGCGTCGACATCTGGAGAGTAACACTCTGTAACTTGAGGGGACTCCGAACGGACGTAAGTCCGTATAAAGGTTCATTACAACTGTGAGTATTTCTAAAGATCGAATCAGAGGAGATGTTTTCGCTCCTGTCAGATTTTTTACGCCATTCTCTCATCGCCTCCTCTGCATCTGCGGATCTGCGCACGTTTACATTTCTTCTGCCTTTAAGGCCTCGACTCAAAATAAAGTACCACACATTTCATTTCTCTCGTGCTCATACAGTCCTCGATGCCCGACTTCGTCGGGTTCCCTCAGAGGCGATTCGAGGAAGGCTAAATCTTCCTTTATGTCGCGTAACCCATCACCTCTGATTCTTTTAAGAGCAAATCATACTCTCAGGGACTCAATATCGCGATGAATCTGTATAGATATTCTTTATAAGCAAAAAAAATGATTAGGTCACTCCGCATCCAGAACCTCGCAACGATCGAAGATCTTGAATTAGACTTCGAAGAAGGTTTTTCTATCCTCACTGGAGAAACGGGTGTCGGAAAATCCATCATTATCGGCGGCATCCTGCTTGTCCTGGGAGAAAAAGGCTCAAAAGATATGATCCGAACAGGTGAAGAGGAGATATCCATCGAAGCGATTTTCTGGACAACGGAAAAAAACGAGCTTTTGGATGCACTTTTTCCAGGACCTGATAAAGACATATTCATTCAACGCAGGATCTCAGAGAAAAAAACGGAAAAAGGCTATGTCAACGGAACACTTATTCCTATAAAAAAACTCAAGGATGTCAGTGGTCTTTTGGTTGATATCTTTGGCCAGAACGATCATGTTTTCCTTCAAAAGGTCGAGTACCAACTGGATTATCTCGACTCTTATGCAAATGCCTCTCCTCTCAGAAAAGATCTCTCGAGGATAACTCACGACTTCAAGCGATTCGTGAAAGAGAAGGAAGAGCTCGAACAGAAGGAGAGGAATAGGGGGCAGCGTCTCGATTTTCTCGAATTTCAGATCAACGAGATTGAAAAGGCCCATCTCGTTCGTGGTGAAGAAGAAGAACTCCGTCAAGATCGGAATATCCTTAAAAATGCTGAGAGGATTCGTGTCCTTGTCAAAGATGCGATGGGGATTGCCTTCGCCAAGGAAAACTCCATATCATCACTCCTGTCACGGCTCCAGAGCATATCTGACGAGCTGGCGGCTTACGCCAAGGAGTTCAAGGAGACGAATGAGGCCATCAGTCAATTTGCCATAACGATCAATGAATTTTCAAATTTCCTGATAGATTTTAACGAGAAACATTCAGCATCTCCAGAAAACTTGGAATCCCTTGAAGAGCGCTTGAGTAAGATCGAAGATTTGAAACGCAAATACGGTAAAGACATCGAAGAGATCCTGTCTCATCTCGAGAAAGTAAAAAAAGAGTATGATGAGTTGAGTACGAGTCGAGAAAAATTGGATGATCTCAATAAAGAGATTCAATCGTGTTTTCAAGAATACATAAAGAACGCCCGCAAGCTGTCTTTGTTGCGGGCCCAATGTGCCCGAGACCTGGAGAAGAGGATCGAGAAAGAAATGGGATATCTGGGAATGAAGAAGGCAAAATTGAAAATAGCGATCACTTCAAGCACACCGGAGATCACACAAAAACATACTCTTCAAAGCACGGGAAATGAAAAAGTAGAATTCCTCCTGAGCACCAATCCTGGCGAGAACCCAAAGCCTCTCCGTAAGATCGCTTCCGGAGGGGAGCTTTCCCGAATCATGCTCGCATTAAAAACGATCGGCAAGGACACAGAAACGGACAAGACTTTGATCTTCGATGAGATCGATTCCGGTATCGGAGGAAAAACAGCAGAATTTGTTGCACAAAGACTCAAAGATCTGGCGATGAAGAACCAGGTCATCTGTATCACCCATCTCCCCCAGATTGCATCATTTGCCACCCATCAATTTAAGATCGAAAAATCGATCAAAAACAACAGGACCTTCACTACAGTGAAAAAACTCTCCTTTGATGAACGGATCGAGGAGATTGCAAGGCTTTCGGCGGGAAGCCACATCACCCAAGCCGCCCTTCAAAACGCCAAAGAGATGCTCCAACACAACCTTCGTATGAATGAAAGGGATACAAATGGATAACCTTCTTCCATCTTCAGACGAGAGCTAAAAACATTTTTCTCAACCATAAAATCTGAACACTTAATAACGCTGTTGAGAACTCTGTTTTCACGGTTTTGAGAAGGCTTATTCACTTCTTGTGACTCTAGCAATTGGCGAACGATTATATTATATTAATGGTCCCTTTGCAGATGGAAAGTAGAGAAATGAAAAGTTCTGGTTTGCGATTGGCCAATAAAAAATTTTTCATCCATACTTATGGATGTCAGATGAACGAGAACGATTCTGAGCGGATATCGGGATTACTCAGGGATGAAGGCGCTTTGCCTGAGGATTCGCTCGAAGACAGCGATATCATCATCATCAATACGTGTGCTGTTCGTCAAAAATCTGAGGAAAAGCTCTACTCGCTTTTAGGTCGTTTGGGAGACCTTAAGAGGAAAAAAGACATCACCGTGGGGGTTGTGGGATGTGTGGCCCAACTCTATCGCTCCGGACTGATCGAAGAGAAGCCCGTTATAGATTTTGTGATGGGGCCGGATAACTATGGGCAGATACAGGACATCCTCGCAAACCAAACAGATGAAAAGATCGTATCCACTCGTTGGAGGCGTGAGTGGCATGAGGTACCATCATCTAAGGTTCACAGAAAAGGAAAAACCAGCGCTTATGCCACTATCATGGAGGGATGCGATAATTTTTGTGCCTATTGCGTCGTCCCTTTTACAAGGGGGAGAGAAAAGCACAGGCCGGAGCGGCACATCCTCGAGGAGATCAGACAATTGGCCCGGGAAGGGTATCTCGAAATCCAGCTCCTCGGCCAGAATGTTAACTCGTATAGAGATCCCGAGAAAGGAACATCCTTCGAGCACCTTTTGAAAGGAGTCAACCGCATCGAAAGCATCCAGTGGATCCGGTTTCTGACATCCCATCCCAAAGATCTACCAACTAGCCTTGCCAGAACCATAAAGGAGGCAAAAAAGATCTGCCACCAGCTTCATCTTCCATTACAATCGGGTTCTTCTGATGTCCTCGAGAAAATGAATAGGGGCTATACAAAGGAAGAATATCTCGAAAAAATCCAGATGCTCAGATCTTACATGCCGGATATGAGTTTCAGTACAGATATCATTGTTGGCTTCCCAGGAGAGACGGAAGATGACTTTGAACAGACCATCGAAGTCTTAAAAACAGTCCGCTTCACCAATATCTTTTCTTTTCGCTTTTCACCACGTCCTCGCACTGCCGCAGCCAAGATCGAGGATTCTGTTCCGTTTGCTGTCAAAAGAGATCGACTTTTAGCCGTTCAAGATATTCAAAAACAAGTCCAATTGGAACACAACTCCTCGTTGATCGGAAAAACGGAAAAAGTCCTCTGTCTCGGGAAGAGCAAAAAGGATCACCGGAAATATTCAGGCCGGAACGAAGCCTATCAGGTCGTGAATTTCCACTCTGATCTTGATGTCATCGGCCAGTTTGCTGACGTCCGCATTACTTCCTGCGGCCCTTATTCACTGCACGGCGAGATTCGTTCATAGTTCCCAGACAAATTGTCTTTTGAAGAATATTATATAGATATCCTCTGAGATATAACAGCGCTCCTACAAGCTGATGAGGAATGCCAACCGGTGGCGAAACGGGCATCGTGCTGACGAATCAACTTGTTAGGTTGCAGATTTAATTGAAAAGTCATAACTTTTGTGCTATAAAGTCTTAAATTTTTTTAAAGGAATTAAAGATGACACTACTCGATTTGATCCCTTATTCCTATATCATCGGACTTATCGGCTTGATGATCGCTATCTCCATATATTTTCTGGTTAAGAGATACCCTAAGGGTAATGAAGTCATGCAGGAAATCGCCGAAGCCATTCATTCCGGAGCTATGGTTTTTTTAAAAAGAGAATACCTTTTCATTACGATTTTTGTATTGGTCCTGTTTATCGTCCTATGGAAGCTCTTCTCGGTATACACAAGCCTGGCTTTCATCACAGGAGCCGGTTGTTCCATGCTGGCAGGATTTATCGGGATGAAGGCCTCGACGCGTGCAGCTGTGCGAGTAACACAAGCTGCGATTTCAAATGGAGCTGCACAAGCACTAACGGTAGCCTTTCAAGGTGGGGCTGTCATGGGGATATCTGTCGCCGCTCTGGGAGTCGTAGGAATCAGCTTATTCTACTTCTTCACCAAAGAAGCCATCATTATCAACGGTTTTGCCATGGGGGCCAGTTCCGTGGCTCTTTTCGCACGTGTCGGAGGGGGGATCTACACGAAAAGCGCCGATGTCGGCGCAGACCTTGTCGGAAAGGTAGAAGCTGGCATCCCGGAAGATGACCCGCGAAATCCCGGAGTTATCGCAGATAACGTCGGAGATAATGTCGGTGACACTGCAGGTATGGGGGCGGATCTCTTCGAATCCTATGTCGGCTCTGTCATTGCTTCCATGGCCCTCGGTGCCACTTTAACACCCGCACTGAATCACATGTCCCTACCGCTTCTTCTCATCGTTGTGGGTCTCTTCTGTTCACTCATCGGGGTATTCTCCATAAAAATACTGAAGAATTTTAATCCCCAATCCGCATTGAGGAACTCGACTTACATCAGTGCTGCACTCTTTCTTGTTGGGGCTTTTTTCTGCGTGAAGGCCCTTCTAGGAAACTTGAATATCTTCTATGCTGTTGTGAGTGGCATGATCGCCGGTGTTCTGATCGGACTAGAGAGCGAATACTTCACATCAGGTCCTCCTATAAAAACTCTGGCCAAAACCGCTCAGACAGGAAGTGCACCCACTATCATCATGGGAATGGCAATCGGGTTTCAGAGCACGATACTCCCTCTTCTCACTATAGCTGCTGCTATATTCGTCTCCCACAAATTGGGAGGACTCTACGGAATAGCTCTTGCAGCTGTAGGTATGCTCGCGACTATAGGGATCGTCATGACGACAGACTCTTACGGACCCATCGCGGACAACGCCGGTGGGATCGCGGAAATGTCAAAGGCCGGTCCTGAAATACGAAAGATCACAGATAAGCTCGATGCATCCGGCAACACAACTGCCGCCATCGGGAAGGGCTTTGCCATAGGGTCTGCGGCACTGACGGCGTTGGCTCTTTTCTCTGCCTATCAAAAAACGACCAACCTCACCACAATCAGCTTGACAAATGTTGAGACATTCATCGGCATGCTTATCGGCGCTCTCATGCCATTTGCTATTGCCTCATATACACTGAAAGCGGTGGGTCGGGCAGCAGAGAAGATGGTGACAGAGATCCGGCGGCAGTTCAGGGAAATAAAGGGTCTTATGGAAGGTGAAGTCAAACCTGACTCCGACCGTTGTATCGACATTGTCACGAACAGTGCTCTCGTAGAAATGATCCTTCCCGGTCTCCTTGCGGTGATTACCCCTCTTCTTATCGGCTTTATCATGGGGCCAGAATCTTTGGGAGGATTCCTGGCCGGGGCGACAGCCTCCGGTGTTCTCTTGGCAATCTATATGGCCAATGCAGGCGCCGCATGGGATAACGCGAAGAAGTGGATCGAAGAGGGTCATTTGGGTGGAGAAGGGACTGCGGTTCATGCCGCTGCCGTCATCGGCGACACTGTGGGAGATCCCCTGAAAGATACATCCGGTCCCTCAATGAATATTCTGATCAAACTCATGGCTGTCGTCAGCCTTGTCTTCGCTCCACTTATCCTCTGACAGTGATTTGATATTCTTCAGTTTTTCGGTTATAATTCACGCCTCTTTGCAACCGATTTTTAGATTGTATTGGGACCTCAAAGATGAAAGTAAACGCCTGGAACACAATCGTTCAATTGAGTAAAGAAAGAGGTGTAGAGACGGATGTGATCGTAAACGCCATCGAAGAATCCCTCCGCGTTGCCTCATCAAAATACTACAACCTGAACGAGAAGATCGATGTCATCTTTAAACCGGAAAAAGGCGACCTGCGGGTTTATTCCACTAAGCTCATCAAAAAAAACCCTCAAGACATATCCAAGGAGATATCTCTGGAAGAGGCAAAAAAGATCGATGCAAGTGCTAAATTTGGTGATTATATCGAGATAGACCTTCCATCAGAAACTCTAGGCCGAATTGCAGCTCAAGCAGCCAAGCAAGTGATCTTCCAGAAAGTCAGAGATGCGGAGCAAAAAAAAATTTACAGAACATTCGCACCCCAGATAGGTGAGATTGTAACAGGAGTCCTCCGACGGTTTGAATCGAACAAAAATATGATCCTCGAAATCAACAAAGCGGAGATCCTGTTCCCTTATCGTGAAAAGCTGCCCACGGAAGACTACAGAAGAGGAGACCGAGTCAAGGCCGTAATCATTCAAGTATTAAAAGATACCACAGGACCTCAAGTCTTTGTCTCCAGAAGTGACCCGAGATTTTTAGCAAAACTGTTAGAGTTAGAAACCCCAGAGATCGCTAATGGGAATATCACGATCAAAGACATCGTCCGTCAGCCCGGTGAAAGGACAAAAGTTGCAGTTGCAACCAATGAGAAGGATATCGATCCTGTTGGCGCATGTATAGGAGTCAAAGGAAACAGGATCCTTGCGATCAGCGATGAATTATCTGGGGAAAAAATCGATATAATCGAGTGGTCAGATAATCCTATTGTCTATGCAAAATCTGCACTGAGCCCCGCAAAAGTAGAGAAAGTCCTCATCTTGAATAAGCAGGAAAAGACATTACAGGCTATTGTCTCTAAGGACAATCTTTCCCTTGCCATCGGCAAAAGAGGGATCAATGTCCGGCTTGCCTCAAGACTTGTGGGTTGGAAGATTGAAATCAAAAACCAATAAATGTCGCATGATCGCACACATGGAGATACACAAATCATGAATACGGAAACCAAAAAGAAGACAGCAAAAACTTCAAAAGAAACCACCACAAAAGATCCGAAGAAAGTTCAGATCATAGAAGGTATGAATATCAAGGAGGTCAGTGAGATAATCGGGATCAAAGCCAAAGACCTCATTACCGATCTCAATAAAAAGAGGTTCAACGTGGGAGTCAATGATACATTGAATGCTTCGTTGATCGATGCTATCTCTCAAATCACTCAGGTGGACATAGATTTGATCTCTTTAGAGGAATATGTACAAAAAAAAGCGGAGAGCGTACCCGAAAACTTGGTGGAGAGGCCGCCTGTCGTCACGATCATGGGACACGTCGATCACGGAAAGACAACGCTCCTCGATGCTTTCAGGGAATCTAACCTGGTTCAAAAAGAAGCGGGCGGCATCACGCAGCACATCGGTGCTTACCAGATCCTTCACAATGACAGAAAAATCACTTTTATTGACACTCCTGGCCATGAAGCCTTCACTCAACTCAGAGCAAGGGGGACGAAAGTCACAGATATCGTTATCCTTGTTGTCGCTGCAGATGATGGAGTGATGCCCCAGACAAAAGAAGCCATAAACCACGCTAAAGCAGCTGATGTGCCGATTATCGTGGCGATCAATAAAATCGACAAACCCGAAGCCGATCTTGACAGAGCGAAACAAAAACTATCGCAGGAAGGGCTTTTGATCGAGGAATGGGGAGGGGATGTGGTGAGTGTTGACATCTCTGCTACTGAAAAAACGAATTTAAACGAGCTTTTGGAGATGATCCTTCTTCTGCACGATGTCATGGAGATCAAGGGAAATCCCATGGTGCCTGCGCAAGGAGTCATACTGGAAGCTCGGCTTGACGCCCAAAAGGGACCTGTCGCCACAGTCATTATCAAGCAGGGAACATTGAATCAGGGAGAGGCCTTCGTTTCCGGGGTGTGTTACGGTAAGGCAAGGGCCCTGTTCAATGAAAAGGGAAAATCTATAAAAAAAGCGGAGCTCTCCATGCCGGTCGAAGTGCTGGGATTCTCAGAAGTCCCGAGTGCCGGAGACTATTTTCAGGTCGTTAAAGATCTCGAAGCGGCCAAAAGGATCGCTCAATATCGCCTCTCCCTGGTCAAAAAAGAGGCGCTAACACGACCAGAACACCTCACCCTTGATCAGCTTTTCAAAAAAATCGAGGTAGGCGATGTGAAAGAACTTGGCCTCATCATTAAGGGCGATGTTCATGGGTCCGTCGAAGTCCTCAAAGACACTCTGCCCAACCTCAGCACGGATAAGGTAAAAATAAAGATATACCATGCTGCGACAGGAACAATATCGGAATCTGATATCCTTCTTGCATCCGCATCGAATGCCATCATAATCGGGTATAATGTCAAACCGCAACAGGCTATTCTGGATATGGCGAAGGAAGAGAAGGTTGAGATCAGGAGCTACAATGTCATTTATCAACTGACAGATGACATAAAGAAAGCCATGGCTGGACTTCTCGATCCCATATCTAAGGAGACATACCTAGGAAGGGCTGAGGTCCGCAGGATCTTTCACATCCCGCGGATTGGATCCATTGCAGGATGCCTTGTCACCGAAGGAAAAATTACCCGTAACTCTGAAGTAAAAATAATCAGGAGTGACGAAGTCATCCACAAAGGAAAGATATCCTCCCTCAAACATCTAAAAAATAACGTTACAGAAGTTAAGAAAGATTACGAATGTGGTATCGGCGTCGAAAAATTCAAGGATATCCAAGAAGGCGATGAAATTGAGGCTTTCATCATAGAAAAAGTTATGCCCGAGTGATGTCGGAATGGTTATTGGATTTCTATTACTGGAGATCTATCTCCCCTACTCCCATTCTTTGAAAGAAAAGCGCAAGACAATCGTCAGTCTTAAGGATCGGGTGAAAAAAAAATACAATGTGGCAATTGCAGAACTCGATTATCATGACAAATGGCAGCGGTCTAAAATCGGAATAGTCACGTTGAACGATCGGAAAATGATGATCGAGTCCATCTTCCAAAAGATCATAACCGAAGCAGAAGAAAACATCGAGGGTGAGATTATCAAGACAGACATCAATTATTTCTAAGCTGACTTCTACACAAAGAGCAGCATAATGGAAGAAAGCCGGAGACAAAAAAAAGTATCAAGCCTCATCAAAGAAGTTCTCAGCCAGATTCTCATCGACACGGTCCAAGATACGTTTGAATCCAGCCTCATCACCATCACTCGCATAGAGATCACAAAAGACCTTAAAACTGCCCATGTATACTTTAGCCTCTTCGGAAAAGAACATGAAGAGCAGATATTGGAAGTGCTGAATGAGAGAATGGGTTATTTCAGAAAACATATTGCCTCTCGAACATATTTAAAGTATAATCCCATGCTAATTTTTTCTTACGATCCGATCCTCAGCTATGAAGAAAAGATCGACACGCTGTTAGAAAAGTTAAAAAAAGATGAAAGATCCTGTTGATTCGATAAGCCAAAAAATACATGAGAGCCAGCGCATTGCTATCACGTCACATCTTCGTCCTGATGGAGATTCCCTTTGCACAGGACTCGCTCTCTATTTCATGGGTAAATCCTTAGGAAAGGACGTCGCATTCATCAACAAGGACAATACACCCTTCCCATTCAATAGCTTCCCGGATATCGAGAACATCACAATAGGCCAGATTCCTCCGAGCGACTATGACATTGTTATTCTACTGGAATGTGCGAATGTGTCTCGATCCGGACAAATCCATCTGGACAATACCTTTAAAATAAACATCGACCACCATCATTCCAATGACTATTACGGAGATATCAACTGGGTGGATCCAGACGCCGCTGCCGTGGCATGTCTGGCTTACACCTTGGGAGAAAAACTGGGCATCGAATTCACGCCAAAGATAGCCAACCATCTCTATTGTGCGATCGTGTCCGATACGGGATCTTTTCATTTCTCGAACACAAAAGCTCAATCGTTCGAGGTTTCCTATAAATTGATCAAACACGGAGCGAACCCGATCAAAACCTCAGAGATGCTATTCAACAACAATTCTCCGGAAAAAATAAAGCTTCTCGGTCAGGTCCTCTCAACACTCACCATGAATGGAAAAGGAAACATTGCCGTCATCACAATGTTCAAAAAGAACCTGGAAGACTTAAACCTTAGAGAGATCGATACGGAGGATATCATCACGCTAGCCCGGTCTATAAAGGATATAGAGATAGTTCTCTTTTTTAAAGAGATGGATAAAGACACATACCGAGTCAGCCTCAGGTCAAAAGGCAATGCCAATTCAGCGATGGTCGCAGAGCATTTTGGTGGTGGTGGCCACCTGCACGCTGCAGGCTTTACAGCATCGGGCAACTATGAACAACTGTTGAGGGACATTCCACAGACTGTAGAAAAACTCATGAAATCAAATCCCGACAATCCATCCAAATAAGCCCATATTTTTGTTATAGTCATAAAAAGTATCTATGGATGGAATTCTATTAATTAACAAACCCCCAAGACTCACATCTCATGATGTTGTCCAAAAGGTGAGAAAATTACTGAATATCCAAAAAGTGGGTCATTTCGGCACTCTCGATCCCATGGCAACCGGACTCATGATCGTGGCCGTAGGAAAAGCCACGCGATTTTTTTCGTTCTACTCTAAACTCAACAAAGTCTATCGAGGACAGATCAGATTGGGATTTGCGACAAACACATATGATGCAGATGGCACGCCTTCCACTGCTGAAAATGCCAACTACCCTTCCGAGGAGACGCTCTTAAAATACATGGCGGATCTCGCAGGTGAGATCGAACAAACTCCTCCCCTCTTCTCGGCAAAAAAATTCAAGGGCAAGCCCATGTATGTTTTGGCGAGAAAAAATCAAGACGTGAAACCAAGGCCTGTACTAATCCAAATCTACTATTTTCGACTGGTGTCGTATGATGCCCCTTTGATTGAGTTCAAAGCCGCGTGTTCATCGGGAACCTATATGCGATCATTGGCCCATGACCTGGGTCAATCTTTGCAGTGTGGGGCCCATCTTTCTCAGCTCGAGAGGACAGCCATAGGAGACTTCCATATCCAATCGAGCACAACTCTGGAGGCTCTGGAAAAATTGGTTCAGGAGACTAAGATCGAAAAAATCCTCATCCCTCTCGAATCGGTCCTCCCCGAATTCCCAAAGATCATGCTCAACGTAGAAGGTGTGGCCTTGGCAAAAAATGGAAATATGGTTTTCTCAGAGCACATCCATGCTCCATCCCGTGTATCATTCAATTTTCCAAACACTCCAACAGAGCCGGTCCAAATATGCAGATTGTTCAATCAAGATGGAAGGCTTCTTGCACTGGGAAAGTTTCAGCCTGAGAAAAATGGATTACACCCTTATCTTGTCATTGACTCTGATGAGTCCGAAGTGTAAAGTAACCCAAAATGAAGAGTAGGGAATCTTTTGCATCCAAATGGGGAATTATCTTTGCCGGTCTAGGCATGGCAGTCGGAACTGGAAATATATGGCGATTTCCCCGAATAGTCTCTCAACAGGGCGGCGGAGCTTTTATCATCGCATGGCTTTTGTTCCTATTCCTCTGGTCGATACCGCTTCTCACAATAGAGATCTCCATAGGAAAAAAGACGCGCATGGGAGTCATCGGTTCATTCCGAGAAATTATCGGTGAAAAATTTGCGTGGATGGGCACATTTGTTGCATTTGTGACAACAGCTATTATGTTCTACTATTCTGTGGTCACGGGATGGTGCATCAAATATTTTTTTGCAACCTCTTTACAGGGACTGATCAAAAAGGAATCGTCGGAATTCTGGTATTCTTTTACTAGCTCCTGGGAACCGGTTATCTATCATTTCCTTGCCATCAGCATAGGATCTCTCATCATCTATGCAGGAGTAGTCAAAGGCATTGAACGTGTCAACAAGATTCTTATTCCATCTCTCTTTGTCCTTTTGATCATCGCAGGGATTAGAGCCATCACATTGCCCGGTGCTTTTCAAGGCCTGGATTTTCTGTTTTCCCCCAACCTCAGCAAGCTAGCGGATTACAAATTGTGGTTGAATGCACTCACTCAGTCAGCATGGTCCAACGGAGCAGGCTGGGGATTGATCCTCACATATGCTGTGTACACACATAAAAAGGAAAATCCTATCCTGACAGCGACCACTTTGGGATTCGGGAATTCCCTGGCGTCCCTCCTTGCGGCATGCGCGATCATCCCTACAGTGTTTGCCTACTTTTCTACCCAGAATTTCTCTCAAGAAAAGGTCCTGGATGTCATGAGGTCCGACAATCAGGGATTGACATTCATCTGGATACCAAAACTTTTTGCTAATGTGCCCGCTGGTTCGTTCTTTCTGGCATTGTTCTTCTTGGCTCTCTCTTTTGCCGCCTTTTCTTCCCTCATCTCTATGATAGAGCTGGTCACGCGAATATTTATGGACACTGGGATGACTCGAAAAAAATCTGTCTCCCTCGTTGCGATCTTGGGATTTCTCTTCGGTCTTCCGTCTGCTATTAGCATGGGATTTTTCAACAATCAGGATTGGGTCTGGAGTATAGGTCTTATGTTCAGCGGCTTCTTTTTCACTATTGCCGTCTTCAAATATGGCTCCAGAAGATTTCACAAAGAGGTCGTTTCTCTTCCAGAAAAGGCAAAAAAAACAGGAAAATGGTTCGATATCATTGTCTATGTCTTCCTCCCTCTCCAATTCTTCGCCATGATATTCTGGTGGTTCTGGCAGAGTTACTCCTCAGATCCAGAAAACTGGCTCAAAATAAACGCAGAATTTTCAGTGGGGACTGTTCTATTCCAGCTGACTGTCGCCATATTTATATTTATCATCATGAACAGGATCATTACGAAAAGGATAGAGCGTGCACCCGATGAGTTTTGATGCCATAATATTTATGGTTTTTGTCTTCGCAATATGTATAGGTGGCTTCTCTTACTCCATTTATCTTTCATCCAAAGATAAATAACGTGCCCTTTCCGGAATGCAATTGCGCTGTTCGGTTCATAGCAATAATGAGCACCTTCTGGGATAGAATCAGGTACTTATTATTGTGATGAGCCCCAATATCGTTTTGATCCCAATTCCTTTCAATTTTCCAGTAATTCCAATATCCGCCTCCGTAAAAATGTTAAGAATATTTACATTCTTTTATTATCCTGGATTATTCACGAGTTGAGGCCAACCCACCCCACCCTAACATTAAGCTTGAGGCCGGGGCCCAAGAAGCTGTAGTGATCTACCGCAAGTGGGCTACAACGAAGATTTTGTAGTGAGATCGACTCGCCCGAAGGGTAAAGAATGCCGACATAAAATAAGAAACACATGAGGAAAATATTAAAACGTCCTGCATCACCAAGTCCATTGGCTATGCAACGTATAAAAAGAAATAGATAATGGTGTCGGCATAATTTATGAATAATTCAGGTTACTTATCCGATGATTGTGATCGACATATAAACGGATTCGGGGGTTTAATCCTTGAATTTTAGGGAGAGGTATTGTATTGTATTTAAGAAATGAGACTAAACAAGATTCAGATCGAACACATGGCGTTCATTATCGGCAGAAATCTGTTCAAAGAAGAAAAGATCATCGCCGAGAGCAAAAATGATCTCATTACTGACATTTCAAACCTCATCACAGAAGAATTCCTGAACGAAGATAAACTGGACCAGGAAGTGCGCGAGATCCTTAACCAGCACATGGAGAAGATCAGGAAAGAAAACATTGAATACCAAACCATGTTTCGGATGATCAAGACCAAATTGGCAAAGGAAAGGAACATAGTGCTGTGAGTATTCGGCTATCCAGAGAGAAGATAAACTTTCTTGCCCGACAGATCCTCAACGAGCTGTTCAAGAATGACGACGTCGAATTCCTCGATGAACCAAATGAGATCCGACTCACTATAGTGAAGAGCATCGAAGAGGAAATGAATCTCTATGACCTGATAGATAAACGTGCTATTGAAAAGATCGAATCTCAGAAAAAGGCCATCAAAGAGGGAAGCAGAGAATGGGAGATTTTGTACCGTAAATATTACAATGACGAGATCACAAAACTCGGAAAGTTTTTTTAACGAGTCGTACAACCTTTCTCTTTTAAATACACTTCCAGCGCAGTTTCCCAGCGGGAAAAAGAAGTAATCCCGATCTTTTTGGCATTCCTGTTTTCGAGAACGGAATAAGCAGGTCTCCGGGCTTTGGCTCCATAGGACAGGGAATCAACGGCTTCTATACGGATCGCGGACCCCATTAACTTAAAGATCGTCCTAGCGAACTCATACCATGTGCATTCCCCCTCGTTTGTCATGTGGTACAGTCCCCAATGAGTTGTCTGGAGAAGTTCATAAACTTTCTGAGCCAATTCAGTAGCGGAGGTGGGTGTCACCCACTGATCATTCACAACTCTTATCGTTTCTCCCCGCTTTTCCATGCTAATCATCGTGTCGACAAAATTGGTTCCCTTCACCCTACAACCGGCTTCCCCGAACAGTCCGCAGGTCCGGATCAGAAAGTACTTTTGGGGGATATTCTGAACAAAATATTCACCAGCAAGCTTGGAAACAGCATAGAGATTCAGAGGATTTGGAAGGTCGTCTTCGACGTATGGTGTTTGTTTCCGGCCGTCAAAGACATAATCCGTGCTGAAATGGACCAAGGCCGCATCCAAGTCCCGGCAAAGGCAGGCAAGGTCTCTGACGGCTATCGTGTTCACGGCAAACGATTCCCCTGGATTGTCCTCGCATTCATCCACTCTGTGGTAAGCGGCTGTGTTGATGATAACATCGGGGGAGAGGGACCGGATGGTTTTGCTCGTTTTGGCTGCGTCAGTCACATCGAATTCAGGATAATAAAATAAATAGATTTCCTGGTCGTCCAGGACTTTACCAAGTTCCGAGCCCAACTGGCCATCAGCCCCGATGAGTGCGATCTTTTTTCTATTCATTTCCCGTATGTCATGTTGTTTTTTCTGTGCTCTTTACTCTGTATTTGAAGCTTATTCTTGAAAAAAAAGGCCAGGGATTTTTCCCTGGCCTTGAATTTCAATGACTGATTCTTAGTAGATACCCACGGCTAAAGCCGTGGCACTCGCTAAAATTCAAGCTTCGCTTGACCTAAATCCTGGGTTTGCTGCCATTCCACATATTTGAGAATCTTGGCCTCATCTACCCCCACAGT
>CAZIMJ010000245.1:0-2736 GCA_964540205.1 uncultured Eubacteriales bacterium
TCTTTGATGGTGTTGTAAGTGATGCGTGTTTGATTGTAACCGTCATAGTCCATCATGTAAAGCTCGTCGTTTCCATCCCTGTTGGAGATAAATACGATTTTGGAAGTGAAAATGGGGGGATGGCCGAGCATTTTCATGATCTCATCAGACATTCTATGGGCAACCAAGCGAATGAGGTTCGTTTGCGATTGGTATCTCTTCCCGAAAATAAATTTTTCCGATTTGACATCGAAGAGTTTTCCTTCGAAAAGGATGTTGCCGTGTTCTTCACCCTCTGAGACCTCTCCTACAAACAGAAGTTTTGCTTGAATAGACTCCCAAT
Organism: uncultured Eubacteriales bacterium; assembly: GCA_964540205.1. Taxonomy (GTDB): domain Bacteria; phylum Acidobacteriota; class Aminicenantia; order Aminicenantales; family Aminicenantaceae; genus WTAW01. The sequence continues at coordinate 323 of CAZIMJ010000245.1, forward strand.
CCTTGAAGAATATCTTTTGAGAGTCCAGCGGCCGGATATAGCTGTAGTAGCTGTTGGGGAGCGTGTTGAAGACTCGACTGTATTTAAGGTTGTCTGTGATGATCTTCCGGGCTTTCTCTGCAAAAGACTTAACTTCTGGCGTAGACCCGTTCACGATGAAATCGGGGATGGCTACGGGAATGACAGGGATTCCCCCTTTGATGCTCATCACCACATCTTGTTGGGAATAGAGGGCTGTAGTGCCAACCAGGAAAATAACGCATGTCAAGATGATTTTTTTCTTTGTCTTATTATTCATTTGTTATGCTCGAATATCAGATGAATGCCTAAAAAATCTCCCTCGTAATCATTGGGTAATGGAGGAAATGGAGCCGAAGATTGGATGGCCCTGAGAGCAGAGAGGTCGAGGGAGCGTATCCCACTTCGTTCCCGGATCTCGAGGGTGGAGATCTCTCCGTTCCTGAAGATTTTGAAGTAGACCGTTGTGTGAAAATCTCCGGTGACCCCTGGGCTGATCTGGGATGTATACCAGTTGCCAGAGATCTTACTGTGAATCGTCTGAAGATAATAGGTGTACGGGAAATTAGAGAGTCCGATCTGGGAAGACAATTCCGAACCAAAGCCGCCGCCACCTCCAGGGCCGCTGCCTATACCGATCCTCACTCCAGTGCCTGCTCCGCTTCCTGTTTTTGAATCTCCACCTTCGGATGTTTTCGGCGAGCTGCTCTCTGGGGATTTCTGTGCTTTTTGTATGACGGCTTTTTTCTCGCTCGGAGGGGTTTTCTCTCTTTTTGGTTTTTCAACAGGATGCCTGAGAGTTGATGACGATTCCTGTTGGAGTTTTTGTGGAGTCGTCAGATCCCTGAGCGTCTCTCTTTGGGGAACAACAGTTTCTGTGAGTTTTTCTTCTGTACGGGATCCACCGCCAGAAGACCCCCCGCCTCCACCACCCCCCGGGAAGGAGATAACATTGACGTAATGGATCATCCCTTTTTTTTGGGACTTGGGGAAGTAAGGCGAGAGCAGAATAAGAAGAAATAGCGCAAGATGGAATGAGATTGATACGACCAAAGCTCGTTTAAAGTTTAGATCCCCCTGACTCACTGCAGCCATTCCTAATGCCTGTCCCTTTCTTCTATGGGTTTAACGATTAACCCAACGACTTCGACTCCCGCTTTTTTTGTGACATCGAGGACGTTGATGACATAGCCGTAGGGAAGGCTTTCATCTGCCTTGATGAAAACCACCTTTCTCTCTTTACCGTAGAAATATTCCTTCAGTTTGTTCTCGAGTAAAAAGATGTTTATTGGGGACTCACCGATATGGATATAGCGGTCTTGGGTGATCGTCATCGTGAGTCCCTCCTCAGCAGGTGAGGAATTGGTTTCAGCTTGAGGGAGGTTGACACCGATGCCGGATTGCATCATAGGAGCGGTCACCATGAAGATGATCAATAACACGAGCATCACATCCACAAGAGGAGTGACGTTAATTTCGGAGAGTGAAGTCCCGATTTCTTTCCGTTGTATTGGATGATATTTAAAGGCCATAGAGTCTTTCGGTGATACTCAAGAATTCTATCGAAAAATCTTCCATATCGGAGACGACTTCCTTGATGCGGTAAAGGAAATAGTTGTAGGCCACGACCGCAGGGATTGCCGCGAAGAGCCCCAAGGCTGTAGCGATGAGCGCTTCGGCGATCCCTGGCGCGACTGTCACCAAGCTGGCCACTCCCTGAACGCCGATCTCGCGGAAAGAATCCATAATTCCCCAAACCGTACCAAACAGGCCGATGAATGGCGTAACGCTCCCGGTCGTGGCTAAAAAATTCATCATTTTTTCCAGCCGAGACACCTCTCTGTTGGCAGCCTTGATCAGAGCTCTGTTGACCGTCTCTAGATTGGCGGGCGTCAGAGTTGGGTTGGGATTGGATTTCATGTAGTGAGAAAGCACCTTGAATCCTGAACGGAAGAGTTTTGCCTCAGGACTTCCCCTGAACTCCTTGGCAGCCTCGTTCACCTCGTTGAGATTTGCGCTTTTTCGGAAGATGTTTAGGAATTTCTTGGACTGAGAGGATGCCGTCCTCAGAGTTTTTCGCTTAAAGAATACAACCGCCCATGAAAAGACAGAAAAAAAAAGAAGAACGAGCAGTACAAATTTGACGATGATACTGGCTTCAAATATAAGGTTTAGAAAGTCCATTTTTCCGTTTCAAAAGTAGCATATGCCTGGCTACTTGTCAAACTTTCCGCTCTGTTGGTTAGCATTTCCAAATCCGTGTTGATGTTATTCAGCGTGATCAGATTATATGATATCAAAAACACGCTCAGTTTCCCCAGCGAGGAAACTTCGCTCGGATCCGGGATTCCCTCACATCTCCCCTTGGGAGATGTGCCATGCCCGTCCATCCCTTC
>CAZIMJ010000246.1:0-3449 GCA_964540205.1 uncultured Eubacteriales bacterium
AAAACTGAATTTATATAATTGAAATAGCACAGGGAACAGCGATCAACAATATGACATGCAGGGGTTATTTTCTTCTCCGACTGCCCCACTATTCTTCCAAATCAAAGATATATGTCTGTCTCAATACAATTACAGGGGGGATCAGATGAAAGGCAGAATTCTTGCTTTTATTTCAATTGTGCTCTTCATTTTCTCATCGTTTGTCTTTTCCCAATCCAAAGAAACGGGGGCCATTCTGGGGACTGTTTTCGATGATACGCATAATCCCCTGCCAGGGGTGACTCTTGTTCTTTCGAGCCCCAGTTTGATGGGAGACCGAACAGTCCTTACAGATGCTGAGGGAAATTACAGGTTCCCTGCCCTTCCCCCCGGTGACTACGTCATACAGGCAGAGCTTCAGGGCTTTACAAAAGTCATTCAGGAAAATATGCGTTTGACAACGACAGTCAAGCTCACCGTGAACCTTGTTTTGAAACCCGCTGCCATCGAAGAGGAGACGACTGTCATTGCCCAATCCCCCACCATCGACATCAAATCCTCTGAAACCGCATCGGTCACGCTGGAGAACGAAATCCTCCAAAACATCCCCTATAGCAACATTTATTGGCACATCGTAGGACTGGCTCCAGGTGTGTCCTCTCATTCGGCTTACGGCGCCTCTAATTATACCGGAATCTCCTATCAGGTGGATGGTGTGGACCTTTCCGACCCTGAAGAAGGAGGAAACTGGGTCCTTCTCGACCCAAATATCATCGAAGAGGCCAAAGTTATGGGTCTCGGCTTGCCGGCCGAGTACGGAAATTACACGGGCACCATCTTCAACGTCATCACCAAATCCGGAGGGAATGAGCTCTCAGGCCATTTCGAGGTCACATTCCAGGGGAAGGCAGACGACTGGCCCAGAGGATTCTGGCAATCGGAAAACAACGCTGCTTACACTGATGATTTTCCTGACATGACATCGCCGGTTGCAAGGCTTACAGATTTTGGTGCTCATCTGGGCGGGCCCATCAAGAAAGACAAAATATGGTTTTATCTAGGGGCACAGTACTACCATGAACAGGATTTTCCTGCAGGATTCCCCGAGTCAGGGATTTTAAAACAACCGAAATTTTTCCTTAAGATCACAGCCCAGCTCACCCCGAAAACTCATCTCACGACATTTCTTGAATATGACAGATTTGATTGGGACAACGGGGGAGGACATGCGAGAATTTCTCCGGAGGCGACTTTCAGATCGAGGTCACCGGATCTGGTTGGCAATTTTTCCCTGAACCACATTCTCAACAGCACGACCTTCTTCGACCTGAAAATGGCCTTTTTCTGGGGGGAAATTGAAATAAATCCTGAAGCAGGGGATGTCAGTTGTCACTTGAATCTTAACGATAATAAATATTATGAAAGCTGGGGAGGCAATTATTATGCAGAACCCCTGAGATATCAGGCGAACGCAAGCCTATCCCATTACGCCGAAGATTTTATGCAGGGAGACCATGATTTTAAATTCGGTGTGGAATTCGAGCGCTCTCGCATCCACAAAATGTACAGATACACTGGCCCCAATGCATTTTTTTACATGGACTATACAGGTTATGGCCCTTATGGGTATTATTACAACGGACATTATCTCGCCTACCAGTACGAAGGATATGACACACAAACAAAAAGTACCCGCCTCGAGGGTTTTGCCCAGGACTCATGGAAGATCTCAGACCGCCTGAATCTGAACATCGGGCTCCGCTTCACCCAGGGGTGGGGGGCAGTCAGGGATGTACCGGGATCCGTTTATCAGGCATTCCGCCTCGCCCCCAGGCTGGGATTCACATTCGACATCCTGGGGGATCAAACCACGATCCTCAAGGCCCACTACGGACAGTTCACAGAAGGGATGTATACCGCTTTCCATGACCGTCTCAATCCTGAAGAAGCATACAATGGCCGGGTAGGCTATTACTGGGATGTGTTCACGGAGCACTGGATCGAATGGCTCAGAGAGCCGCACACAAATTATTCGATGGATAAAAATATCAAACATCCCTACATGGAACAGTTTATTCTGGGAATCGAAAGAGAGCTGTTCAAAGACGCCTCATTCTCTGCCACATTGATTTACCGAAAATGGAAGAACACCATTGGCTTCATCAACAATGCCACAGAATGGCAGCCCGTGGATATTTTCGTAGAGGAGCTCAACAAGACTTTCACTCTCTATGAGCCCGAAAATCCCGATGAATTTGACATGATCATCAAGAACATAAAAAAGGGGGATAATGGGATAACCCAGGATCCCTACCGAAGCTACTGGGGTTTCGAGCTTTTCTTCAACAAAAGGTTTTCGCACAACTGGCAGCTCCTGGCGTCTTATGTCTATTCCCGGGCAAAGGGAACGATCGATAACGGCTTGTCAGACGATATCGGCCGCGCGGGAACATGGTGGACGCCCTGGGGATATGGCCCGAATTTCTGGATAAACGGGGACGGATATTCGACATTCACCCCACCCCACATGCTAAAACTCCAGGGAACGTACGTTTTTCCTTACGGTATTGAATGCAGCGCCTCTTTCCGCGCTATCTCCGGAAATGCATGGGCCCAACGATACTGGACCCCTCCTTTGTCCCAGGGGAGAGTCACGTTTTTCACAGAAAGAAGAGGGTCGAATCACTATGCCATGCAGAAAATCCTGGACCTGAGGCTCGAAAAGATATTTTCATTTGAAGACAGATACAGGATAGGTTTGATGTTCGATGTCTTCAATGTTTTTAATGCCAATACCGTCACTGATTGGGGAACTAGAATCGGATACGACTGGATGCCAGGAGAATATCCGTCCACAGATGGGCATGAGCTTTACGGTATCGTTCCACCGCGGCAGATCAGGCTGGGACTGCGGCTGATGTTTTGAATTCGGATTATGTTTCGAATTGAATGACCTTTGGGGATTTTAGGATTGACCCTGAAGATTCAACTTGTTAAATTCCCCAAACAATATTTTCGTTTGGGGGATTTTCATCGGCCTCTCAATTCCCCAATCCTCTTCTTTGCCTCCTCAACCTCAGAAATTCCCGGGTCCGCATCCTTCCACAGGTCGAGGAATTTCTCATACTGCTCGATGGCTTTCCCTTTCCAGCCCTTCTCTTCGTACAGCAGGGCCAGCCTGTAATGATAAAGAGGATGGGCCAAAAGATACCTTTTATTTTCAGGATTTAAAGTAATCAGCCACTCGTAAGCAGAGATCGCTTTATCCAGATCGTCTTTTTGCCAGTATGCTCGGGGCAGCGCGTCTTTGAGAAAAGGGATGTTAAGTTCGAAGATTATTTGCTCCGCTTTATCCAGCATAGGGGGCGTTGGAGGGGATGTTTTCTCGAGGACAGCAATACATTTTTCAGGGAATCCTTCGGAAAGAAACACCTCGGCTTGGAGCAGATCATACCGGTATACCGCCCATT
>CAZIMJ010000247.1:0-1639 GCA_964540205.1 uncultured Eubacteriales bacterium
TTTTTACCCTTCGGGCGATCTGATCTCACCACATCGGCTTCGTTGTAGGCCCCCTCGCGGTAGTTCACTACAGCTTCATGGACCACTTCCTCGACCTTAATGTTAGGGTGGGGTGGGTTGGCCTCAACTCGTGAATAATCCAGGTTAATTCTTATTTCCCAACTTTTCCAATGTCCTTGACGGCCCTGTCTTATTTTGGTATGAATTAGAATTTCCTGCCGGGAGTGCAAATTAAATGGAAAACAGTCAAAAAATCAAAATATTTTCTCCCCTTCCGCCTGAAAGCACTTTTAGTATTCCGAATGTGATCACCGTGATCAGGTTTGTGGGTTCACTTGTCTTTTTTATCCTGGCGATCGTGAAAATGGATCTCACTTATAACTATATCGGCCTTGTCGTTCATTGGATAGGCGATATGTTGGATGGAAACTATGCTCGGTTCTTCAAGCAGGAAACCATTTTGGGAGCTGAGATCGACATCATAGCTGACAGAGTGGGATTCCTCTTCTTTTATGTCATCTATCTGGTTTTCAGGCCTGAACTCGCACTTCCCGTAGCTCTTTTTGTGATCAACTTTGCATTCATAGATTTTTATTTGAGCTATCAATTCCTCAAGTTTGAGCTCATCTCTATCAATTACTTCTACAAGGTCGATCAAACAGTGTATAAGTTAAATTTTAGCTTTTTAGGAAAACCTGCGAATACGGTCGTCATCACTTTGACGCTCATATTCTTCCCTCAATTCTGGCTTTTCGCCACGGTGTTTGCTGTAGGTCTGATCGTTGTCAAATGCTACTCTATCTACCGCCTTCACCAGCTTGAACCATACAAAAGACGAAGAGCCAATTCGAATTAAATTCATTTGACTCGAGAATTGGAAATTGGTAAAAAGATAAAGCTGGGATCAGACATTCATAACTTTGTAATTTTTCTATCATCTGTCGCTAACGCTCATCAGCTAAAGTGGCTTCCCATCGGTTTTTATTATTAAAGTTATCGATGTCTGATCCCGGATATTAAAATTATGAACGTCTGATCCCGGATGAAACCCCGGATAAATACGATGAAATGTCACAAGTGTCAGCATGAGAACCCGCCCGATGCGATCTACTGTGGCAAATGCGCCACGCCTCTTGAGTCCAAAGATGGTGTGTCCATTTCTCAGACTCATACTCTGCAAATTCCTACTAAAGCACTACTCAGAGGGAGCATCTTTGCCAACAGATACGATATTCTCGAGGAATTGGGACGGGGTGGTATGGGGAGAGTCTACAAGGTTTTTGACAAGAGGATAAAGGAAGAGGTCGCGCTTAAACTGCTTCGGCAGGATATTGCTGATAATCCCCAAGTGGTCGAGCGCTTCAGCAATGAGCTGAAATTCGCCCGAAAGATTGTCCACAAGAATGTCGGCCGCATGTATGACCTCGGCGAAGCAGAGGGGGTCCTTTACATCACCATGGAATTCGTCCCCGGGGAGGACCTCAAAGCGTTCATCAAACGAGCAGGCCAGTTGTCCATAGGGAAGACCATTGCCATCGTTGAACAAGTGTGTAAGGGGCTGGTGGAAGCCCACAAGCTGGGGGTTGTACATCGGGATCTTAAGCCTCAGAACATCATGATCGATAAATCGGGCAATGCC
>CAZIMJ010000248.1:0-2926 GCA_964540205.1 uncultured Eubacteriales bacterium
GCGTCCAACTCATGCAGATTGGAGGGAAATAACTCCTTGCGGGGAGGAGAATCAGAGGAGATGTTTTCGCTCCTATCAGATTTTTCACGCCGCCATCCCACCCATTGATTTATTTAAAGGATGGCCCCTCTTTTTCTTACAGACGTCTGCGGATCTGCGCGTGTTTACCTTTATTCTGCATCAGAGGCATTGAATTAGAAGTGCCACACCTCTTTATTCCTCCCGTGCTCACACAGTCCTCGCCGCCCACCTTCGTCGGGTTCCCTCGTAGACGATTTGCGAAGGCTAAATCTTCTTTTATGTCGCTCAAATCATCTCCTCTGATTCTTACTAATTCTGTTTAGTTGTACTCTAAAGGGTACAGGATCACAAAGGTCCTCCTGGTTTATCTGGCGGGTTGGATTGGCACGATTATTGCCATATGATTGCTCCAAGGAGTCAAAGATGAACAGCCAACGAGACCTCAGTAAAAGCGCGATTATTTTTCTTTTTTCTGTGTTGTGGATGTTGACCTCCTGTGCGACGATCCCTCAGAAACGGTATGTCCTGGATCCAAGCAGCAAAGAATTTCTCTCGAAAACCCGCTACACGATCAAAAAACAGGAAAAAGACATTTTTCTCTCAACTCCTCCTGAGAAGAGACAAGAGTTTGTGAATGAATTCTGGAAAAAGCGTGATCCGGACCCCTCAACAGAGATCAATGAGTTTAAAGAGGAATATTTTCGAAGACTCGAGATATCAAATGCCCTTTTTAAGGAGGGCACAACTCCCGGATGGCTGCAGGATAGAGGACGGATCTACACTATCCTGGGGCCTCCGGATAATCGTTTGGTCAATCCCGGGTTTAAGGATTTTCACTATGAGAATTGGTACTATTGGCCCAATTATGTCATAGTTTTCGAGGATCGCGATTTGAACGGTGAATATCAGATCACTCAAGCGGGGGAGTTTACTCTGGTGAATATTCTCAAGGACCCCCAGCAGTCATGGAGAGTGACAAAGGTAGACAACAAGAAGGTTGTCTTTGCCTTTGAGTTGAAAATCCTGCAGGAATCAGACGGCCTACAGAAAATCCAGATGAAAATCCCCTTCAATAACATCTGGATGAGCGACGAAGGCGATAAACTGGAGACAACTCTCACGGTCACGGCTGAGATCGAGGATGCAACGACAGAGGAAAGAATTTGGGATACTCAGAAGGATTTTGTCCTCTCGTTAACCGAAGAGGAATTGGAAAACATGGCGGAGGAATCCTATACTGTAGAGATCCCTCTCAGTCTTCCGGAAGGTAGCTATGCCATGACTATTCTGCTGAAGAATTCAACGGGTGAGGAAGTTGTACGGAGGCACATGGCCTTCAAAATCTAAATATGGAAATATTTTTAACGGGGGGGACAGGTTTTATTGGAAGGAATCTGACACGTTTGCTTGTCCAAAAGGGGCATTCTGTCTTTATACTCACAAGACATCCAGAAAAAAAAGACCTCTTTCAGCAGGACGTAACGTTTGTCGAGGGAAATCCAACAAAGGCGGGCCCCTGGCAAGAGAGGCTGAAGGAGTGCGATGCTGTTTTTAATCTGGCAGGGGCTTCTATTTTTCAGCGGTGGACAAAAGCTAATAAGCAGAGGATCCTGGATAGCCGGATATTGACGACCAGGAATATCGTTGATGCCATAAGCAAGAGAAAACGAAGCGAAGCACACCTTCTGAATGCTTCTGCCATTGGGTATTACGGGTATCATCAGGATGAGATCCTGGATGAGAAAGCACCTCCAGGCACAGATTTCCTGGCGTCTGTGACGGAGCAATGGGAAGCCGAAGCTCAAAAGGCAGAAGCGTTCGGTGCCCGGGTGGTTCTCTGCCGGTTTGGCATTGTCTTAGGTCAGAAAGGCGGGGCTTTAAGCAAGTTGCTTCCTGTTTTCAAGTTTGGCTTGGGGAGCAGACTCGGCAGCGGAAAGCAGTGGTTTTCCTGGATTCACGAGCAGGATCTAGCGAACATCCTGTTGCATGTCCTTTTGCATGAAGGCTATAAGGGTCCATTGAATTGTACGGCTCCTCATCCCATACGAAACCGGGAAATGACAAAGATACTTGGAGCGGTTTTGAAAAGGCCGACGGTATTGCCTCCCATTCCCGGGTTTGTGCTCAAGGTGATACAGGGTGAATTTGCAGAGAGCCTTTTAAAAGGACAAAGGGTCATTCCCACAAAACTGGAAGCCCAGAGTTTCCGATTCCTTTTCCCCAAAATCCGACAGGCACTCGAAAACTTGTTGCTTGACTAAATCCTATAACCTGTACTAAACATAACCATTCGAATTTGTGTTCGTATATCGATTAGAGTGCGGATTCTTATATGGATCGGCTTGAGGAGTGATTTGAATTTCCCATGATGAATCCATTCATTCATAAAGAGGAGGAGAAATGAGAAAGAGTGATATTCATATTGTTATCGCTATACTACTATTCTTCTGTGGATTGTCTGTCCATGCCGGTGCACAGAATGCAAACCGGGTCTCCCAACTTTACGAGGATCTTAAATGGAGGAGCATAGGACCAGCGGTTATGGGAGGCCGAACTGTAGATATCGATGTCGTTGAAAAAAAACCTTGGATCATCTATGCCGCTATCGGTCCCAGTGGAGTCTGGAAGACAGAGAACAATGGCATCACATGGATGCCCGTTTTTCATAAGGAAAGCTCTGTTTCTGTGGGTGATGTGACTGTAGCGCAATCCCATCCGGATATCGTCTGGGTGGGGACAGGAGAGGCGACTTGCCGGAACAGTGTCACTATTGGAGACGGTGTTTATAAGTCTATTGATAGTGGAAAAACGTGGGAAAACATGGGATTGGAGAATACGCGACACATCAGCCGCATCGTTATCAATCCTGGAGATCCGCATATCGTCTATGTGGCGGCTATGGGCC
>CAZIMJ010000249.1:0-6940 GCA_964540205.1 uncultured Eubacteriales bacterium
TTGAAACAGCTGGAAGTGGGCTCTTGGTTTGGTGAAGGATTCAGGGAAGAGCCGATTCCAACTCTTAAGGAAGTCATTCGCCTGGTTAAAGGACGGATGAAGCTGAATATCGAAGTCAAGATTTCCGAAAATGAGCCGGGGATCGCCCAGAAAGTGGCCGACATTGTCCGTACTGAGGGTTTTAGTAAGGATTGCATCATCACATCATTTGATATGGAAACGGTCAAGACATTCAAGAAGATTGCTCCGGATCTAAAAACAGGATTTATTTTTGATAAGGAGTATCGCTCTGATGTATTCGAAGGGACCTGGGATGTTCTGTGCAGCAATCACGAACTTGTGGATGCTGAGTTTGTCCGCCGGGGGAAAGAAAACAGAAAAAAGATCTACGTATGGACGGTGAATGAAAGGGAAGAGATGCTCCGGTTGATCGGTCTTGGGGTTGATGGGATCATCACCGACAAGCCCGACCTTCTCTTGTCTGTGCTGGCGGAAACCCGATAATTCTTCTGCAACTAAGACGTGTGGTCGTGAATGATCCTCCATCCTTCGGGTTTGTGTTGGAGCACAATTGTAAATAATCCTCCCAGGGTTTCATCCTTTCGTTTGACCTCCCACCGTCCTAGAACGAGAACCGACTTTTCGGATAGAGTTCTGACAATAATGTCCGTGAAATCCAAGGTGCCCATGTTTTCACCCGAATAGTTCTTTTTATAACGAGCGAGAAGAGCGTCCCATCCCAGAATTCTGCTGGTCCCGGACTGAAAAGTAAAATCCTCTGAATGCCAGTAATACTCCATGAAACCCTCAATATCTCCTTGATTCCAGGCTGCCTTTTGCTTGGCTAAAACATCAAGGATTTCCTCTTCAAAGTCGGGAAGCTTGGAAAATCCCCCTAGATTTACAAGAACGAAAACAAGGATCAAAATCAATATTTTTTTCATAATCACTCCTTAACAGAAAAATGAGATCGCGTAGTGTTATTTTTTACGAGAGTGTTTTGAGCTTTAGTTTTTGAGATTTTTGTAATCTTCAGGTGTATCGATATCTTCGAGTATTGAGGAAGAATCTAGATCCACTTCTAGAATATCTTCCGGATGGTTGTGGATGAGCTCTCTCAGTCCTAATTGAGGATCGAGATGAGCCACTTCCTCACGGTACTTTGTGCTGATGAGCACAGGATGTCCCCGCTTTTTATCGTAAACGGGAAGCACGATCCCCTTTTCTGATGAGTGATATGTTCTTATGATCTGATCGATCACAGAACTCGGGATCCTCGGTTGATCCCCTAAAAATACGAGAACTGCTTCTGCCTCCTCAGGAAGTGAAACAAATCCCTTTTGAGCAGATGAGAGCATTCCTTCTTTAAAACGGGGATTGTAAACGCTCTTGACGGGCAAGTCCTTGATGGCCTCTTCTATGTTCTCTCGATTAGATCCCAACACGACCAGTGTTTCATCCACATTGGATTGTGTGATGTGATCGATAACGGTCTCTAAAATCGTTTTATTGTCGTAGGACAACAATTGTTTTGACTCTCCCATCCTCTTGGACTCTCCGGCTGCTAAGACCAATGCCCAGATCAAGACGTCGTTCTCCTCTGATTCTGGATCTGATTGCGGATGAGAACGAGTTGTGCAGCAATGCTCACGGCGATCTCTTCAACAGTTTTCGACTGGATCTCGAGGCCGATGGGCGCGAAAACACGGTCGAATTGCTCTACTGTGGCCCAGCCCTCCTCCAAAAATTTATCCCGCATGAGTGCTGTCTTTCTAGCACTTCCGATCATTCCGATGTATCCCGCATCAGATGTGATACATTCTCTGAGCGCATCACTATCATGGCTGTGGCCTCGCGTGACGATGACCACATATGTGTCTGGAGTTTTGGGAACGTCACGGAGGACCTTGGCGATGTCGCCAGCGAAAACATTGTCGGCCTCGGGGATATTGTTTTGATTGGCGAATTCGACTCTATCGTCTAGGATAGTGACTTCAAAATCCAACCGGCTTCCAATATGAGCAAGAGCTTTGCCAATGTGTCCTGCTCCTGCGATTACAAGGTGAGACTGAGGGAATAGGGGCTCTAAAAATAGAAGGACATCATGAGAGCCTTTGAATCCTTCCTCCTGAATTTGCAGTAACTTGGATTCCCCTTCTCTGAAGGAGTGTTTGATCTCTTCATAGTGCGGAGAGCTTTTTTGTTCGGCTCCTTCGCCGAAGATTTCTGATTTTTCGATCCATTTCCTACGAAGAGTGACCGTTTTTTCGGATGTGGCCTGATCCTGCTTTTCTGCAAGGGATCGAATGAAAGTGGCCAGCACACCCGGATGCCTGTCGTTGAGAGAGTTCCTCATGTGCTCGAAGGTGTTCAGAGAATCTTGAACATTTGCATCGATGAGCACGGTGACATCGCCCCCGCAGATCGCCTCCTCTTCGGACACGATCTCTCCACGCAGACTATACGGCATGAGCAGGGATTCGCCTGCTCTCAATGCTTCTATAGCTACTGTCTCTGCCCGCGCCTCGAGGATTCCTCCTCCGATAGTTCCGGCAACAAGACCATCGAGTGAAAATATGACCGATGCACCCGGAACCTGAGGGCTCGATCCTTTTGTTTCGATGATTGTGCTGAGGGAAAGCGTTTGTTTGTCTTTCAGGCCCTTCATGAGAGATCCATAGATATTTTTCATGATTTATCAACTCTTCTTCGAAAGCGTAGTCTTTGTGCTCAAGTATTGTACCATTTTCGGATAGAGTTCTTTATCCGAAACCTCGAAAATCTTTAATCGTGATTGCCCCATAGTCCTCAGCCAATTTTCGAGGATGGAATCTCGAACGACAAAAACATAGTCGGGAAAAGGAAGGTCTATAACCTTCTTCAGCGCCGGCCACAATCCTTTTCCCTCCAGCTCCAAAGGGCCGACCTCGTCGATGATGCAGATGTCGGCCTCACCAGCGTGGAGAATGATGTTCTGAGCGCGGTCCAGAGTCTCGGGAATGAAGAAATAAGCTCCAATTCTCTGCCAGTGTTTTTCGCCTTCTTTTCTGATGAAGGGTGACTGAGCGTCTCGCTTTAGATCATAAAGGTCGTATCCGATGAATTCATTGTTTTCTTTGATGGAGAGGCTCAAAAAACCGTAAACAGTGATATTTTGGCTTTTGAGCTGAGCCGTCACTCGTTGGAGCATGGTCGTCTTTCCCGAGTGAACTGGTCCTGTGAGTATATGTATCACGAAATCCCTTTCTTTCGTAAGTGCAAGATGAGCCCGCGAATAGGACTTCTGGTTTTATACTACACCAGAGATAATACTGCCCTGGATACAGCGATTGCAGCAAGGTCTTGCTTGTAAACGTTTTCATTGAGTGGGCGTGCGTCCGACAGGGCTTCTTTCACGGCTTGCTTTACAACATCATCTGTCACGGGATTCCCCTTGAGGAGATTCTCTGCCTTTTCCAGTCTCCATGGGATAGGAGCTACACCTCCCAACACGATCTTGATATCTTTGAATGTCTTCCCCGATACAATGCCGCAAACTGCAGCAGACACTAGAGCAAAATCCCATGTTCCCCGTTCTTTGAGTTTGACATATGTGCTCTTTTGCTCGTTTTTAGGCGGAGGGATCTTGACCTCTTTGAGGATTTCGTTGGCTTTCAAGATGTTTTCTTTTTGAACATCAACTCGAGGAAGAGTGTAAAATTCTTGGAGGGGGACGGTTCTGCTTCCATTGGCGGTCGCTATTGTTGCTTCTGCATCCAGGCTGATGAGAGCAGGAGCAAGGTCGGATGGGTAGACGATGTGGCAGATGCCTCCGCCCAAAATGGCGTGATATCTGTTGCGGCCTCTTGATGCATAACAACGGCTGCCCCCCTTTTTCCGGCATTCCACCTGTGGGTCACGGTAGTACCAGCACCGGGGCCTCTGGCAGAGATTTCCCCCCACTGTTCCCACATTTCGGAGCTGAGGAGACGCGAGAGAGAGTGCGGCCTCATGAAGGACTGGATAGCTGGTTTTGATCGTTTGATTTCCCGCTAATTTGCTCACGCGTGTCATGGCGCCGACATGAACACCATCATCTGTGCTGTTGATATAGGAGAGGCCCGGGATTGTATTGAGGTCCACGACAACATCTGGGGTTATGATCTCGTTTTTTATCTCGTCCAGGAGGTCTGTTCCACCGGCCATGAGGAAAACTTTTTTATCCGAAAGTAGGGAGGCCGCTTGTTCGATGTTTTGAGGTTGAGCGAGTTTGAAGTTGTTCATGAGCTCACCTCCTTCTGCTTGAGGGCTTCAAGCACTTTATCTGGCGTCATCGGGATCTCCCTGATGTGAACACCGATGGCGTTATAAACAGCATTTCCGATGGCTGCGGCGATCGGAATTCGCGGAGGTTCGCCCAATCCCTTAGTGCCGAGTATGTTTATGTGCGGGTCGTCCACATCCACGAAGATCGGAATGATCTCGGGGATGTCCATAGACGTGGCGATCTTGTAATCCCTCCAATTGGGATTGACCAGTGTGCCTGTTGTGTCGTCCACGATCCTCTGTTCAAAAAGCGCTGCGCTCACACCCTGGGTCACTCCACCGATGACCTGACTTTTAGCAGTTTTTGTATTGATGATCTGTCCCGAGTCATGAGCAGCAACAACTTTGAGGACCTTGATCTGGCCTGTCTCTGTGTTAACTTCCACTTCTACAAAATGAGCCCCAAAGGTGTTGTAGGCAAATCCGTCAGGCATGCTCTTCCTTTCGCCATGGAATACTGTTTCTCTACTCAGGTCTTTGGCTAAATCCTTGAAGGAGATGACATTTTCGGGACTATTTTTGTCAATGAGTTTTTTATCTTTGAGAGAGATATCCTGAGCCGATACTTTTAGCTTTTTTGCCGCCATTTCCTTGAGATGTTCGGCAGCCTTCAGCGAGGCATCTCTCACAGCCGGGGCTACGGATGGCGTTGTCAAGCTCCCCCCTGAGATCGGTGCCCAGGGATAGTCCGAATTTCCCAATTTAACGGTGATGTCTTTGGGTTCTAGTCCCAAAGTGTCAGCAGCAACAACTGCCATGTGGGTGCGGGTCCCGCATCCGATGTCTTGAGTGCCGCAGATGACATCCACGCTCCCGTCCGGGTAGAGCTTGACATCGGCCAGGGTTCCAGGAACACCTGCCCCCCACCAGATCTGGGAAGACATTCCGAGCCCTCGGCGTGTTGTACCCTGTCCTTCTCCGGGAGTTTTTTTTCTCCTGTGCCAGCCAATTTTTTCGGCTCCCAGCCTATAACACTTAGCTAATCCTTTCGAAGAGTAGGGGACTCCTGTATCCCCCCTGTTTTTAGTTGTATAATTCTTTGTTCTCAGTTCCAAGGGATCCATTCCGATCTCACTGGCCAGCTCGTCAAGGAACCCCTCCAGCCCAAATGTTCCCTGCACATGTCCCGGAGCCCGTGTGGCCCGTGATCCTCCCATGTTCGTATACACAGTGTATTCTTTCACATGGAGATTGGGGCATTTGTACACGTCCAAGAAGGGTTCTGAACATCTGTCACCTCTGTTGATGCCTCCAGTCGTGTAGTTTTTCAAAGTCAGGGCAACGAGCGTTCCGTCTTTTTTGATTCCGCCCTTATAAGTTTGTAAACTGGTCGGACGATTTCCCACGCAGAGAGAATTTTCCTTTCGCGTGAGTGTGATCTTGACCGGTTTTCCGGTCTGTTCCGCCAACATTGCTGCGATCACTGTGTGGGCATTCAGGCCGAGTTTACTGCCAAAGCCTGCTCCCATGTATCGCTTGATAACAGTCACGCGGCCTGCCGGGATTCCTAAACTGCGGGCAAGTCCATCCCTCACATTGTGGATGGCCTGTGTCGAGTCCCACACGATAAGCCGGTCGCCTTCCCATTTGGCGATGCTCCCGTGCGTTTCCGCAGGGTGATGGATCTCAATAGCTGTTTTGTATGTGCGCTCCAGCACAACATCCGCCTCTTTGAATCCGATCTCAACATCTCCCCGTTTTTCATCCCTGATTTTCTCGACATTCGGCCTTTTATCATGGACTTGCGGTGCTCCTTCTTCCATGGATTTTTTGACTGAGACGACATAAGGAAGGGATTTGTACTCCACCTCGATCAATTTGAGGGCTTGTTCGGCTGTCTGTTCATCGACCGCTGCCACGGCTGCCACGCGATTACCGATGAATTGAGCTTTTTCTCTGTCCAGTCCCATCACAGCTTTCACTCCGGGGAGGCTTTTGGCATTGCTCAGGTCGATGGATACGATCTCAGCATGAGGATGTGGAGACCTCAAAATTTTGCCAATGAGCATTCCTCTGAGCCTGATATCATTGAGGAAAGGCGCTTTTCCTGTGACAATCTTATGGCCATCGATTCTCAATGTGTCCCTGCCTATGATATTGAACTCAGGTTTTTCCTTTGTGGATGGGGCGTCCTGAGTTGTCAATTCCTCAGATTGTGCCTCCTCTGTATAGAGAAGATGAGGATCTTGAGTGTTTTCCCAATGGTCTTTTTTAGCCATTTCAAGACCTCCCCATCTTTTTAGCGGCCTCAGCGACAGCTTTATAGATGTGTTCGTAGTTCCCGCAGCGACAGATATTCCCGGAGAGGGCCATCTTGATATCTTCCATATTGAGTTTCATCTTTGACTGCGAATTCCCCCGTGTCTCTAGGTGTCCCACAGTAGACATGATGAAGCCTGGCGCACAGAATCCGCACTGGTAAGCATCTGTGTCTATAAAAGCCTGCTGTACAGGATGGAGGTTCTCTTTTTCGGCCAATCCCTCGATGGTACGGATATCCTTTCCGTCGGCTCTGAAAGCTGGGTAAAGACAGGAATAGACAGGCTCGCCATCGAGGAGTACGGTGCACCCCCCGCATTCCCCCTGGTTGCATATTTTTTTCGTGCCCGTGAGGTTAAGCCTTTCTCTGAGGATA
>CAZIMJ010000250.1:0-37075 GCA_964540205.1 uncultured Eubacteriales bacterium
CATAATCATATGTCATCTCCACCTAATACACCAACTTGGCCTTATGCGGATCGGATGGCAATTGTTAAGGGTTTAGATGATTGTAAAGAAGAGCGCAAAGAAGTTGAAGACAACTGTAAGGTTGACAAAAAAGGGAACGTCAAGTGCCCCTGCGGAAAAGAAGCTGGTTTGATTAAAAGGGCAAAAACTCAAATGGCAAAGAAAAAGGCCGCTGCAAAAGAAAAATGGGGGGAAACTGCTAAGGGTGACCTTACTGCAGCTGGGAAAAAAGATCCTGCATATGTTGATGCAAAAGAGAAATTAGAGAATAAGTTCAAAGACTATGCGAATTGCATGAAGAAGGACAAGTGCCAGAATGCCGCAAAGTGCATGTTGGTAGAGAAGGAGCCAAAAAAGCCAAAAGAAGCCGCATGTTGCCCGCCGCAAACTCCCCACCATGTAGTGCCCGGATCACAGTTTGTAAAGCCATCGGGGGGGGGGCCTTTGAATCAAGGGGTGAAGGGCTACAAATACGACGAAGCCCCCTGTATTTGCGTCGAAGGGAATAGCCAGACACAAGGATCCCACGGAGGGATCCACTTTGAAACAGCCACACAGACTAAGAACATGTTTCCTCCTCCTGACGAGCCGTTCAGCGGAGGTGAGCGGTGGAAAGTCGGCGAGGCGGAAGAAGTCGGCGCAAAGGCTGTACACAAGGAGTTCCCGCAGTGCAGCGAGAAGTGCATCAAGGCTCAGCTCCGAAAGAAACACCAGGAAATGAAGGTTAGTGAAAATGACAACATACGACCTACCGCTCCTGGACCGGTTGAACACCCAATGAATACCTCTTCGTCGTTTTGAGACTAACTAATTGGAGAACAAGATGAAAAAACAACCGCTATCGGGATTAAGCATCCGCACTGGCGTTGTACGCAATCTTGACACAGGTTATATTCTGGCATGCGATCCAGAAATGGAAGAAAATGAGATAATGCACACAAAGACATTTACATGGAAAGCTGGGCACTTTGAGGAGGGCTCGCTTAATTTTAATGCCCACACCTGTTGCCTAGTCTCGGTGCCCGAACCTGCATGGGTAATGTTAGCGGGTTTCGGTGAATATGCGATAACAAGTAAGAATAAAAGTCTTGCAGGAAAGATTTTCGACGGACAGCCAATACGATCGGAGTATGGGACGTTTCGCGTGGTCACCGAGATTTCAGGCAGGGCATACGCAGCCGGCCTACGAGGTATGGCCTATCGACTAGATGACTTCGTGAAATGGGTACGAATGGACAAGGGACTTCCCAGTAGCTTCGACATTACAGCCATAGATGGCTTCGGTAAAGATGATATATATGCTGCCGGATATAGCGGTGCATTGTGGCATTTTGATGGCCATGACTGGTCGAAGCTCGATCTTCCAACAAATGTGAATCTTACTGCACTGAAGTGTGCTGGCGATGGAAACGTCTACGTTGCCGGTTATAATGGTATCCTGATCCGTGGTAAGGGGAGCAGTTGGAATATTATCGCTGAAAATGAAACACTAGAAACCCTTTGGGATCTTGAATGGTTTGGTGGAGAATTGTACATTTCCAGTATGTTATTTATCTACCAACTTAAAAATGGAGAACTTGAGTTGGCTGATTTCGATGATGATCCGCCTGATTCTTGCTACCATCTTAGTACCGCTGAGGGAGTAATGTGGTCTATTGGTGCCAACGACGTAATGTCATTCGACGGCAAGACATGGACGAGGATCGTTTAGCCGCTTCTCTAACTGAAAAAACTGGAATCAATTCTTTAATGTCGATAAATCATAGAATAAAAGGGTGATCACCTCTTAAAATTCATCTAAAATGACAAGGAATGCATCTGATATTATCGAAAACATCGTTGCTCAACACGCCGAAGATGCGGCCTTTCTTTGGTTGCAGCGGGATGTGGCGGTAAGGGAGCCGCACTACTCCTTAGCAGATTTGGCAAAATTAGACAATCGTGTGGAGGCCAACATAGATGGTCTGAGGATTGCCGGGGATGCCGGGTGGAAAATCTGTAAGGAACAGCTTGTTTGGGAGGAACCCGGAGAGGTGTTCGCTGTGGCAGTACTGGCTTTTGAAAGCGGGGATGATGCGAGAATTCAGGAAGTGCTGGAGTTAGGCAGCTCGACCTATGAACTTTCTCGAGGAGTTATTTCAGCTGTGGGTTGGATTCCTCATCAAAAAGCTGACAAGCATATCGCGAAGCTTATGGCTTCAGAATCTCCAGATCTCCGCCGAATAGGCCTGGCAGCCAGTTCAATCCATCGTAAGGATCCCGGTCAGGCTCTGGTTGATGCTTACAAAGACGAAAATCCGCTGCTGAGAGCCCGGGCGTTTAAAGCTGTTGGTGAACTTGGACGGATCAGCTTAGCTTCCAGTCTCCAGTATAAACTCCCGGCAGAAGAGGAAAAATGTCAGTTTGCCTGTGCATGGACATTAGCGTTATTCGGGTATGAGGGAGCCATTCCAAAGCTGAAAACGATAGCCTTAAAAGGCGAATCCCACAGTGAAGACGCCACAAAAATGGCTGTTCGCCGTATGCAGCCTGCATCAGCTAGTGCTTGGATTAAAGAAATGTCCCAGTCATCCGAACATATTCGGAAGGCCGTGATCGGAGCAGGAGCAGGAGGTGATCCCGCCACTATCCCCTGGCTTATTTCTCTCATGGCAAAAGACGAAATTGCAAGGGTAGCCGGTGAGTCATTCTCGATGATCACTGGAGTCGATATTGCCTACGACGACCTTGAGGGGGAATGGCCGGAAGGTTTCGAAGCCGGCCCTACCGAAAGCCCTGAGGATGAAGAAGTGGCCATGGATTCGGATGAAGACCTCCCCTGGCCAGAGCCTGAACTCATCCAAAAACGGTGGGATCTGAACAAAAGTAATTTTCAGACGGGCAAGAGATATCTTATAGGAAAACCTATAACTCCAGAATGGTGTCAGCAAGTTCTTCGAGAGGGTAAACAGCGGCAGCGAGCTGCTGCTGCCATAGAGCTGGCTATTCTGAGTCCAGGAACACCTCTTTTCGAGGTGCGGGCTCCAGGATTCCGTCAAAAACAGATGCTTGCGATTAAAACAAAAAATGTTTAAAGCTTAAAAATGACTGAAAACGGGACTCTCAGAGACTCTCCACCAAAAATCTGGATCTCTGTCAAGAAAGGAGAGACCGATCGGCAGGAGTATTCTTTTACGGATTCTTTTTCTATCGGCCGTGATGAGGACTGCGAAATCCAGGTGAAAGACTCCTCTGTCAGCCGAGTGCATGCCGAAGTCTATTTCAGCGAAGGCCACTGGTGGATTCGAGACCTCAACAGTGCCAATGGCATCCTTGTCGATGGCAAGAGGGCCGATCGTCTTCCCCTTTTAAGGCCAACACAAATCGAACTGGGCGCCGAAGGCCCCGTGCTCGCTTTTGAATTGAAAGAGGTCACCGGAAGCATCACCATCCCTGCGAAAAAAGATCCCTCCATCACACAATATGTTAAACAGTATTTCAGTGAATCATCCGGAAAAGATGCCGGCGAGCACACCATGTATATCCGAAAAGCCTTCGAGCGCGTGCAAAAAAAACAGAGGGGAAAGTACTTCATCATCATCGGAGCCGCAGCCATCCTGCTTCTTATCACAGGGACCGTTGTTGTTGTCCAGCACACAAAGCTCCAGAAGCAAAAACAAATCGCCATCGACCTGTTTTATGAGAGGAAAAGTCTGGAGTTGGAAATCGCGCAATTAAAAGAACGAGTGAACGTCGGAGAAAATGTGAGCAGACTCGACAAAATGAGCGAAAATTATGACCGGTTTATCGACAATCTCGGCGTATACACGAGAAAAATGAGTCAGGAAGACAGGCTGATTTTGAAAATGGCGAGTATCTTCGGGGAATGCGAAGTGAACATTCCTGATAAACTGTTCGTTCAGGAAGTGAAAAAGTATATCAAAAAGTGGCAGTCGACAAAAGATTTTCCGATAGGAATCAGGAAAGCCAGACAGAATAGCTATTCGGAGAGAATATATCGTATCTTTCGAAGCCGCGATCTTCCGCCTCAATTTTTTTATCTGGCTCTTCAGGAGAGCGGTTTCAACACGGATGCCTGTGGCCCTCAAACTCGATATGGATACGCCAAAGGGATGTGGCAGTTCATACCGGATACAGGAAAGCAGTTTGGACTCCATATAGGCCCCCTCGCTCAATACAGAAAGACCGACCCGGAGGACGATCGTCACGACTTCGAAAAGTCGACCAAAGCCGCTGCAGAATATATCCAATCGATATACAATACGCGAGCTCAAGCTTCGGGGCTTCTGGTGATGGCGTCTTACAATTGGGGTGAGCGAAGAGTGATAAAACTCATCGACCAAATGCCCGACAATCCTCGTGAAAGAAATTTTTGGCGCCTGCTGGAGGACCACGTCGATCACATCCCGAAACAAACGTATGACTATGTATTCCGGATATTTGCTGCCGCTGTCATCGGAGAGAACCCAAGGTATTTTGGGTTTGAATTCGGCAATCCCCTGGAAGAAGTACATACAAGACCGTCTCAATGAAAAAAACACATTTTCCATTTCTCACCAGGCAAAAAAACAAACCTCCTGATGCCCAATCCGACAGCCCTGCAAGCCCGGAAAAATCCGTCGATCGCATAGAATACGCGAGTCTCTCGGACATCGGCCTCCGACGATCAGTCAATCAAGATAGCTACGGCGCATTCCCAGCCGACGGTCAATCAGTTCCCGGTTCCAAAGGCCAGCTTTTTATAGTCGCAGATGGCATCGGCGGCCATGTCGGCGGCAACACAGCCAGTGAAATGGCCGTCAATATTATTCAAGAGGAATACTTCAAAGATGATTCTGAAGACATATCGGAAAGCTTGCTGAAGGCATTTCAAAAAGCCAATCAACTCATATGCGATGAGTTAAGCTGTTCTGATCCCTTTCTAAAAATGGGAACGACATGCTCTGCGCTGGTCTTGACTCCTCAGCACGGATGTATTGCACATATCGGTGACAGCCAGATCTTTCAAATCAAGAATGAAAAGATCACCCAACTGACACAGGATCACACAATCATAGCCGACTTGATGCGTCGTGGGGCCCTCACCGAAGATGAAGCCAAAAAACATCCGGAAAAAAGGGTCCTGAGCCGTGCTCTGGGGATAGAGGCTGAAGCGGAGATCGATATTCTTCCGAACATCCCACTCCAAGAAAAGAAGAGCTTTGTCATGTGCACGGACGGACTGGCAAAAGTCTCCCATGAAGAGATCAAGAATGTCGTGTTAGCCGAAACGCCAAAAGAGGCTTGTCGATTATTGGTTCAGATGGCCAACGACAGAGGCGGCGGCGACAATGTGACCGTCCAAGTAATAAAAATACAATAATTAGAAGGTTTGAAGAAATGAAATGTCCGAATTGCGGGACCGAACTCCTCCCCGACAGCCGATTCTGTAACACATGCGGTTACAAAATGGGAATTCAGGCCGATGGACATGCGACAACCAAAACTCTTTATCCAATGACGTCAGACTTGGTTGTGGGGTCCACCTTTGCAGGAAGATACCGGATCATCAAAGAGTTGGGAAGAGGCGGCATGGGAACGGTCTATGAAGTCAAGGACAACAATGTCAATGAAAAAATTGCCCTAAAAGTCCTCAAGCTCGATGTCTCCGCTGATGCCACAACATTGGACCGTTTTAGAAATGAAATAATCATCGCCTGCAAAATATCCCATCCCAATGTCTGCCGCTTGTACGATTTCAAGCAAGACGCCGGATTCCGCTACATCACCATGGAATATGTTTCCGGCGAAGACTTGAAGGCAATAATCACTCAAGAAGGGCAGCTCAGCGTCAAAAAAACTCTCGACATCGCGGAACAAATCTGCGAAGGTCTCTCAGCGGCTCATCGTCTTGGTGTCGTTCACAGCGACCTGAAACCTCAGAATATCATGGTCGATAAACGGGGCGAAGTCCGGATTATGGATTTCGGACTCGCACGATCCATCGAGGCAAAGGGAATCACAGATACGGGAATGATGATCGGTACGCCGGAGTACATGTCGCCAGAACAGGCCATGGGTGAGGACGCAGACCAACGCACAGATATTTATTCCTTGGGAGTGATCTTGTTTGAAATGCTGACCGGGACTTTGCCCTTTGAGGGAGAAACAGCCGCCAGTCTAGTTCTAAAGCACAAAACAGAGCCACCCCCTAATCCCAGAGTCATGAATAGCAAGATTCCCGAAGAATTGAATGCTTTGATACTCAAATGTCTGGAAAAGAGCAGGAAGACGCGGTATCAGGATGTCGAAGAAATCCTCACTGAGCTCAAGAAAATTGAGACACATCTCATGACGCCTAAAAAAGCTCCTTTGGCCAAAGTGGCTGCGGCAAAAATCTCAGGAACAGGGATGCCAAGCTATATGGTAACTATGGGAATTATACTTGGGATCATGATCATCATCACGGGTTTTCTGCTTATCCGAAACCTTGTCTTATCAAAAAACGAAAAAAGCGTGCGATCGACTATCCTAACTGGCACTCTGAAGATCTATTCAGCGCCACAAGGAGCAGAGGTTTTTGTGGATGACGATGAAGTCCCGAGAGGATTGACTCCTTTTGAAATCGAATTGCCGGAGGGGAGTCACAAAATCCGATTGGAGCGTTTTGGTTACCAGGGGGAAGTGGAGAGTGTAGAAATCAGAGCTAACCAGCCCGTACGGAGAGAATTCACTCTGAAAGCTGTTTATGAACTCAAAATCACATCAAATCCTTCAGAGGCCAAGGTCTGGATTGACGGGAAATATAAAGGACAGACTCCTATCCCCTCTTTGGAATGGCCCAGGGATTCATGCCGTTTGAAAATCGAAAAGGAAGGATGGAGTGCAAAAGAAGATCTACAAAGTCTATCTCCTGGTGAAAATATGATCCATGTGGATTTGGCGAAGGAAGAATTCTCTCTCTCAATAATCACTGACCCGCCGGATGCCTCCGTCACAATCGATAATAAACAGGCAGAGAAAACTCCTATGGACATACCAGTCCTTCCGGGCTCCCACACGGTTAGAATAGAGAAAGAAGGGTACCAAACCGTTGTGAAGCAAATAACGCTGAACAAAGACGAAGAAGTGAGAGAAGTCCTTGTTCAGGCGGCACCCGTTAAAATCAGATTGAGTGCCTTTCCGGGCGCTGAGGTCATCATCGATGGGAATCTGATCGGCCGGGTTCCGCCAATCCTGAACCATGAGATCGCACCGGGTTTCCACACCATCGTATTTATCAATACAGACCTCGACAAGAGGCATGAAGAAAGAGTTGAGCTCAAAGCGGGGACAAATATCAAACTGCATATGAAGATGGAGACTGGGGAGCTGCTCGTCAGCAAGTTTGATTGATTCGATCCTTCCCAGGCAAAGCCAGATCTATTTCCCGGGGATTCATCAAGAATAAATCATAATTATCCTAAGGAGTCCAAAATGATCATTAAATCTAGCCGCTCCCGCTTTGTATCCGTTCTCTCCATTATTCTTTTTCTTGTTTTTACGGTGAGCACCAGTTATCCAGGCAGTACGTCTTCACAGGAAAGTGATGCGAAAAGGTTTTACAACGATGGAATCCGGTCATTCGAAAACGGAGAATACAACAACGCCATCGATTGGTTTATGAAAACTTTGGAGCTGACTCAGGATAAACAACTGCAGACAGAAACATATGTTTATCTCTCACTGGTCAATTTCTATTTGGGAGATTCATATAACTCTCAAAATTGGCTCAAGAAAGCTCTCGATAATGATCCCGGAAAAGAAGTTCCGTCAAGGTTCCCTTCGGATTATATTGACCTGTTCAACAAGACTAAAAGCGAATATGCCAAGGAGGTTGCGGGGAAGCAGAGAGAGACCGAGGAAGCTAAAGTCGATGAGACCGAAAAACGCGAACCTCGAACAGTCGCCGTAAAAGCCGGGAAAAAAGAGGGATCGAAAAAAACGCTGCTTTTGGTGCTGGGAGGAGCGCTTGTTGCGGGCGGGATTGTTTTATTGCTTTTAAAGCCTTGGAAAGGAGATACAGGAAGTATCCAGGTCAACTCAACACCACAAGGAGCGAAAATTTTTCTGGATGGGACCGACACGATGAAAGTCACGAACAACACACTGGACAGTGTGTCGGCCGGGAGCCACATCGTCCGAATTTCGCTCGATGATTACGAAGACTATGAAGAGACTGTGACCGTGACAGCGGGAGAAACCGCTATCGTGAATGTACAGCTCACAAAACATACGATCGAAGTTACATCCCCCACAGCAAACGACACATGGCAATTGGGTGGCGATGTGACGATCACCTGGACCACGAGCGGAAGTTCTGGTACGAGCATCGCATCCCGAATGAACCGGGGAATCGAACACATCCATCATCAAGTGGTTCGCTTGAGCCGCATGAGGAATATACGGTCGCGCCCTGGCGCACGGGAAATCTCCGGCCAAAGCAGAGAAACGAGGAATTGCATTTTGAGCAGGGGAAGTGAACGAAGGGCGGTGAGCCCATCCCTCTCGAACGGCACAGCAAATGAAAGAAGTTCTCAAAACACCTTGAGTGCGCTTAAAAATCCTAGAAATGAAAGTATCGACAAACTGAATGTATCGACATTCCATCAAAAATATCGATCCCTGGATGAAAATCAACTTTTGACAGTAAGAAACGTAAAGATTGAGCTCCACCAAACCGGGTTTGGATGGAGGTATACCATTGCAGACAATACGAGCAATACAGGTTCTTTCAGTTGGAGCGTCCCCACCTCTTTAGAGGCCGGATCGGGTTATTTTGTCAGGATATCCAGCGTTTCGGATCCCAGTGTCACTGGCGACAGCGAGCAGTTTTCGATAGTCTCGAATGCAACCACAAATAATAAATAGCTTAGAGATGGAGCACATAAGCGTTAAATTTTAACTGAAGCTTCAAAGATCTCCCCCCTTTTATAAATCCCCCTCCAAAACTCCTTCCAAACAATCCCTCCAACATTCTTAAACTTCAGCTAGGATTTTCCTCCCATATCGAGAAGTCTGTTCCCCAAACAGACTTCATCCATCCCAGTTTCCCCCTCAAATATTGACAATTTAGATAATCCAGTTTATGTTAGAACCATAAAAAATAAGAGTTAGCTTGTAACACGGATTGTAACAATTATCTTTCGAATGATTTATTCCATCGTGGATTCTAAGAGTATTTCGCTCACGATAGCGATTCTGAATTTCCAAATTATCTCAAAGGAGGCGGGAACATGAGTATTCAACGCATTTCCCAGAAAAAAGGATGGGTATATTTTCTCGTTCTGGCCTTTATCATTTTGATCAATGCTGAATTCGTAACGGGAAGAGTCAGCTATGACACGGAGATTCCAGGAGAGTCTGTCATCCACACAGCGAGAATCGGGGTACTGGCTTCATCAACTCAGCAAAAACGGTTCGAGACCGTTCTGAATGAGGGGAAGCGCCTGATGCAGGAGGAATTCGATTATGAAGGAGCTATCCAGAAATTCAACGAGGCTTTAACATATGCGGTTACAGCACAGCAAAAATCCGATGTGTACTTTTTTCTGTCTCTTGCGTACTACGCGACACTCGATGCCAGGGGACGGCAACCATTTGAAAACGCGATTCAGAAGCTGATTGAGGCGGATTACCACAGAGCTTTGGATAGGGAGATATGTCCGCCCAGGTATATTGAATGGTACCAGGAAATAAAAAAAGAGTATGGTGCGGTACAAATTCTCTCGAAGCCTGCAGGAGCTGATGTATATCTGAGCGATCGAGCGGAACCGGTGGGCAAAACTCCACTGATCGTCGGGATCAGAGCCGGAGATGCCAAAATAACACTCCAGATGGGTGACAACAAAAAAGAGGATACGATCGCTGTTGTTGCTGGAGCGGAAACACTGTCGCCCGTGTATGCATTTGAGATTTTTGTAGTTCCAGAGGAAAAGCAGATGGAAGAGTCTCCGGAAGTTGCCGTACAAGAAGGAGTGAAGAAGAAGGGCGGCAGCAAATCGATGCTCTATATTCTGGGTGGAATTGTGGTTGCAGGTGGGGTTGCAGCAGCACTTGTTCTGGGTGGAGGAGGCAGCGAGGAAGAATCCGCATCAACAGGCAGCATCCAGGTCAATTCCAATCCGACCGGAGCAAATGTTTACCTCGATGGCCAAAACACCGGGCGGACGACGAACACTGCCCTCACTGGAGTATCCCCCGGCTCACACAGTGTCGAAGTTCTCAAAGATGGCTACGGAGACTATGAAACGAGCGTTTCTGTGACAACGGGACAGACGGCTATGGTGAATGCGACGCTTTCGGCCCACACGATCGAAGTGACTCAGCCTACAGGATCGACAAGCTGGACTCAGGGCGAGAATGTGACAATCCGCTGGACGACGGGAGGAGGATCGAGCCAGATGGGATTTATGAGTGCTCCCGGAGGGATCGGTTCCTCGGCACATTTTATCCGGATGAGCCGCATGAGGGCTGTACGTTCGAATGCAGCCTCGAGGAGATCTAGTGAGCGATCCCGAAGAAATGGAGATACTATCTATAACGAAGGGAACGATTCTCAATCCAGAGGACTCTCAATCAATAACGAAACAACAACAGGTGTGGAAGGAGAAAGCGGTCAAGGCACCCTGAACACTCCTCGAAACACAAGTTTGAGCAGGATAAACCTTCTTATGTCATCCCAAAGCGCCTCTCCAAACAATACGGTCAAGCCTCAAACTCTTAACCATGTGAAGATCGAGCTCTACAGAGGGGGAAACCTTGAAGTGACGATCGTCTCAGACACCGATAACACAGGAAGATATGACTGGAAAGTCTCAACGTCTCTTTCTGATGCATCGAATTACAAGATCAGAGTTTCTGCTGCGGGTGATTCAAGCGTGAGAGGGGAAAGCTCCAATTTTACGATAGCAAAGCTCGGTGAGCTCCGGGTGACCTCAAATCCCACGGGCGCAACGATCTGGGTGGATGGAGTGTCAAGAGGAAAGACCAACAAGACTATTGAAATCCCAGCAGGTGATCATGAGGTAAAATTGACATTGGATAGATACGAGGATTGGGAGGATGATGTCACCGTAACAGCGAACAAAAGAACAACAGTTGAGGCAACTCTTGATTTGGGCAGCTTCAAGGAAAATTTTAACGATGGGAAAGCCGATTATTTTCAAAATTATTCGGACTATGCGAAATGGTCTGTAAAGAACAACCAATACCAGTGCAATGGGCCCCACAGAGAATGGGCAAGGACGGTATACGATCTGGGGAAATTTGAGAACAACTGGACATTTGAAGCAAAGGCCCAAAGAGTAGCAGGGCGAGCATATAACGTTGTTTGCCTTGTATTTGGTGCAGATGATAAATGTGATGTCTATTATGTTCTAGATGTGAGTCCAGGAAATCAGTTGTGGTCCGTGTGGAGAATGGACGACACGGGGACTCATAAAGAATCGAATGTCGTTCGCTGGACAGGCACTCGCATCATAAAAAAAGAAGGCTGGAACGATCTGAAGATCGTCGCAAAAGGAACGAACTTCACATTTTACATCAATAGTAAGTTGGTGGGGTCCAAAAACATCAATGGAATTCCATCCTCTGGCAAAATTGGCTTCGCTACATATGTCTATTCGGCTGTCGGCATTGCCGCTTTTGACGATGTCGAGGTCTCTGTGGGAGACACGACAGGTTCGGTGGCTGGTGAACTTGCCGTTCCTCAGGAGCAAAAGCCCGGTGAAGGTTCTATGCCAGCCCATATAAAATAAAACTGATACGGCAAGAATCAACTCCAGACAATCGGATTTAGAAAGAGTTGGGGATAGGCTAATGAGACAGAACATTCACAGATCAAAGGGGTTAGCCTGTGCGATTATACTGCTGTTCATTTTTTCTGTGACAGTCGAAGCTTGGACTGTTTACAGTCCTCACGACGCAAAGAGCGACGGAAAGCCTGTGGTTAGGGTTAAGAGGGCGGGCGGCAGAATTCCAGCCCATCAGGTTGAACGTTTCGAAGAACTATTCACAGAAGGCAAGCGCCTGTTGCAGGAGGAATTTGATTATGAGGGTGCGATCGGGAAGTTCACGGAAGCGCTGCGATATGCGGCACTGAAGGAGCAGAAATCGGACGTTTATTTTTACCTGTCCCTGGCCTACTATGCCACACCAGACGTCGAGCGACAGGAAGACTTTGTGGATGTGCTCAAGAAACTCATAGAATTGGATTACTACCGGGAACTCGATGAGACCATTTGCCCCCGCAGGTATATCGAAAGATACCAGGAGATCAAGAGAGAATACGGAGCATTGAGGATCTTGTCTACGCCTTCTGGGGCTGATGTCTACTTGGGCGGAAGCAGAACATCTGCGGGGAAGACACCATTAACCCTCGGTCACAGGGAAGGAGAAGTCAGGATCGAGGTTAAAAAGGGAAACAAGACAAAAGAAGACACGCTCGGTGTCGCAGCAGGAAAAGAGACCACCTCGCCGGAATACATATTGAAAGGAAAATCCTCGATGCTCTATATCGTGGGTGGAATCGCACTCGCCGGCGGCTTGGGGGCGGCTTTATTGTTAGGGGGTGGAAATGAAGACCCTGGTCCATCCCCCACTCCTACTCCCACTCCTACTCCCACTACAGGCAGTTTTCAGATCAACTCTAACCCCGATGGAGCAACCATCCTGTTAAACGGGAACGATACCGGGAGAACGACCAATGCCACTCTGACAGATCTGTCTCCTGGATCGTATTTGATCGGACTTATCAAAGAGGGCTATGAGGATTATGAGGAGACAGCCAGTATAGTGGCCGGCCAAACAGAAACAGTGAGTGCCACTCTTCAGCAACATGAAATAACTGTCACAAGCCCCACAAGCAGCGATTATTTGACAAAAGGGAGAGACGTTGAAATCACATGGGATGTGAGCGGAATAACTGCAACCAGTAAAAAAACAGGATCTCACGTGAGGACCAATGGGAGTGCAAAATCGCTCAAGCAATCTGTTTTGATGGTACAGAGAAGAGCCCTGAGATCTCGTTACATTCAAGGATTGAGCCAGAACAACTCCAGGAGGAATGGGACGATCCGTTCCTCAAGAAATAGCCTCACGCGCGCAGTTGAATTCTCCTCGTCGGCTAGAGAACACACTGGGATCGAGGTGGGAGTCCATACTAATCATCCTAGTTCTATGGGTCAGGGTTCGAAGGATAGCCGCCTGGCTCGCATAGATCTTTCAGATCCCGCTCGTTTGAATGCGAACTCACGGCTCAATACAAATGCCACTCCCCCGAACAAGGTCCAACCGGCAACACTGACAAATGTCCGGATCGAGCTCTATCAATCGGGGGATCTCGCAAAGACAATCGCGAACAAAACTGAAAACGACGGTATCCATGTCTGGACAGTCAATTCCAATCTTCAAGATAGCTCGGGTTACATCATCAGAGTGTCCAGTAACCCAGAATCGGATGTGTATGGAGAAAGTGAAGATTTCTCCATATTAAATGCTGGTAATTTCGACGAACATTTTGATGATGACACGATCGTTACGAATTCTTTCACTGAAAGTCACCCTAATTCCTGGAATGTGGAAGGGGGGGTTTATAAAATCACCTGGATAGCAGGCCTCAATGAGAGAACGTGGAGTTATTTCAATCCCGGAGACTATTCGGATTTTACGTGTGAAGTCAAATGCGGCAATGAAAACTCCGATGTATGGTATGGAATCGCCTTTAGGGGCACTGATAATTTCAGCAATTTTCATTTCTTCTATGTGAGTACATTAGGGACATGGCAGCTAAAAGAACGTATTGACGGCTCCCATGAAGAGACCATTGAAGAAAAGACGAGCAGCGCCATTAAAAAGGGATTCAACAAGTGGAACATATTAAAGGTTGAGGCTATTGGCCATAATTTCAGATTTTACATAAACGGCGTCTTAGTCCACAGCGCAGTTCTCAGCAACCTTGCGCTGGATGGGAAAATCGGTTTAGTCACCCGGAAGAATTATTCCGATGTGAAGTTCGATGACCTGTCTGTTCGGATAATCGATTAAATTTTGCGCACTTTTTTCACTTATTTACATTTCGCAGGTTGTTCTTACACATCGGAGATCGGAGGAATGAATGTTAGAATATAAAAAGCGCGACCCGTTGACATTGTATTTTTGCTATAATAGAATGATTTCATGTTCCAACTAGGGGGAAAAATGAGAAAGTCATTCATTTTTTCTTGCATTTTTGTTTGTCTTATGTGGATGTTTTTGGGCGGTTTGGGATTTCTGGGCACATCTGAGGGAGAGGAATTCAGCACGGATTCAGCTCAAATTAAGGGTTGGTCTAATCCCTTCAACATATCCGACACCAAAAAACAGTATTACTGCCGAGACCCGAAGGTAGCGGTTGATGAATTGAAAAATGTCCACGCCATCTGGGTCCAGAAGACCGGAGGAAATACAGAGGAAATCTATTACAACTTGACAGAAGAAGGAGAGTGGCAAGACCCGCAAAGGTCAATCATGAATAGAGTTCAGAGTTGGAGCGGGCCGTGGGCGGATATCAAAGTGGATAGATACAGAAATACGAATGTCGTTTACACATCAAAAGGGCCGGAGGACTACGAGATTTTTTTTAGGAGAAGAAGGCTTACAGACGAAAAGTGGGAGAATGAGCAGAATGTCTCAAACTCTGGGATAGGGACAGCCCACCCGAATCTAGTGATCGATCCGATCACAAATGATTACTATATCTTCTTCATGATTGTAGCGGGAGGGGGGTATAGAATCGTAACACGTTATTTGATCGAGGGTGAGGGAGACTGGGCTGATGGAGGTATGTTGCCACATTCTAACAATAAAGCCTATGTCCCTCGGGCAGATATCGATTACGAGGGAAAGATATACCTTGTTTATATAAATCGCTATCTCAATAAGAACGTTTACTTCACATGGACTGATGAAGCCACAAATGAGAATTCCTGGACTCAACCTGAACTCATATCTCACAATCACACAGAAGTGGATTTTCCACATCCAGAAATCGCTGTCGATAAGGATGGCAATGCTTATGTGGTTTGGATGGACGCCAGGCGCGGGAATAGAGAAATCTATTTCAGGAAAAGAATCAATGGAGACTGGCAGGATCCAAAAAATCTCTCTCAGTCATCTGGAGATTCCAAATATCCCGTTATAGCTGTAGATAAGGCTAAGGGTGATGTCTATGTGGCCTGGGAAGAGGATAATAAGATTGTGCTTCGCGAGTATAAACAATCAGAAGACAAATGGGGATCCATAGAGATTGCGACCGAGAATCATCCAAAAGAAGCGGAAGGGGATGTGGGATTGTGTGCATCTGTCTATGGGGATGTCCACTTGGTATACACTGAGGACCGTTCAGGAAATAGAGACATTTACCATCGCTTTAAAAAAGGTAGAGAACCGGATGAACCCGTTGCCCCTCTCGTGGACCCTAATCTTCAGACCCGACTTGAGGTAAACAACACAAAGACAAATATTTTCAGCTGGACGAGAAATCCTGAAAATGGAGCCCTTCATCTCACAAAGTATATTGTCCATCGAAAAAGGCAGGGACAAGGAGATAATCGGTATGAGAAACAGGCCGAACTCTCCCTAAGTCAAACCCTCTATAAAGATACTGGCTTATCCACAGGAGTGAAGTATGTTTATGCAATATCTGTAAGAGATAAATTCAACAACGAAAGCAATCGATCGAAGCCCGCTAATGAGGATCCTGTTTTTATTCCCCAGGATTTGGATATTGAAACAAAGCTGAACAGGGCCCTCTTTAGCGTCGAAAAAATTAATACCTTAACTTGGACAGACAGCCGGCTGAATGACCCGGTTCAAAACCGCAAATACAGGATTTATCGGAAAAGATCCACGGAGGAGGATTCGGCATTCACGCTCATTTTTACCGCAGATAGCAACGCCACCTCTTATACAGAACGGATGCTTCCGGTGACGGAAAAATATGTTTACAGATTGACTGTCATCAATAATAGTGGAAATGAATCACCCTGGCTCGAGGTTGATGAAGATTAGAGAGGAGTTACTGAGGGATTCTAGAGCAAGACGGATTTCAGAGGAATGGATGGGATGATTCAGCAGGGACAGCGGCTTAAATTAGAGCGCCAAATTTAGAACAAATTAAATCCTAAGGAGAGGCCTAATCCGGCTTCGATGCCACCAAGGGCGATTTCAATATCATTTTCTGTCGCTGTGGCACTCGTGTATTTCGCATAGGCCATAATGTGCAGGGCGTCGAGACCTGGAAACTTGAAGTAAAATCCACCCATGGCGTGGAAACCGGTCGTGGAGCCGGAAACGTCTTCTATGACGTTTTCTTCCTTATAGCTCATGAAATCAACACCGCCCCCGATAAAAAGTGCTATCTGTTTTAAATTGTAGAGATATCTCAAGCCGAGTGAAAACGGAGTGAGAGAAAACTTCGTCTCTTCTTGAGTTTCTGTCAAAGCCCCCGTCTTCGAAAAGCTCCTGAAGGCCAGCATGAGCGCGAAATTGTGATTATCTTTGGACAGGACGACTTGGTTCAGTTCGGCTCCGTAGATAAGGGCTGAGCCTCCATAGATCTCCTTGAATAGCTCATCAGAGATGGAATACATGCCGCCCATGAAGCTTAAAATCGTGGTTTTAAGGGGAGGATAAGGTTCCCACCGTTTCCTCCGCGGTTCTTCGCTTACTTTTTCCATTTCTGCCGGTTCTGGTGCTGAGAGAAGGATTTTGACTCCCGATTCGGTCCTTGTGATCGCGAACGCTGGGAGTGCGTCTGCATAGTCAAGGGCAATCCGGACTGTCTCCGCTTCGGTTCTATTCACTTCGATCCGCTTCAAGCCGAAAACATCAATATCCGTTATGGATCTGGCGGATAGTTTCTGGATCGGCCAAAAATCGATAGCCAAGCGGCGATTATTGTTGATGACTTGGGAATCGTAGCTGAAAGTTCCAGTCGCATCGATCAAAACCTGAAGCTGTTGGCCAACTCTCTCATATCTGACAGATCTCAGATGGGCTTCTTCGGTGACAGCCCTGGGTTCTTCTTCTTTCTTCACGACCGGGGGTGGTGGTGGCGGTTTAACAGCTCTATCGGCGAGAAAAACCACACGAACGCCGGTCGCCACTCTGGATATTTCATAAATGGGCATCTTATCGGCAAGGTCGAAGGAGACACGTGCAGCAGTTTGTGTGTAGCGTCTGACACGGATGTTTTGCACGCCCAATGCATCAACGGCATAGTCGGATTCCGTTTTGATATCTCCGATGGGGGAAAACTCGAGAATGAGCCGGGAGGGATCTTCCAGTTCGAAATGCATGTAATTAAATTCTCCGGCAAGTTCTATCACAACCTCTAAAGACCTGCCGGTTTTATGTAGGGCGATTTTTTTTAGCTCGGATAAATTTGCTTGGCCACCGTACAACCCGGCCAGGTTCATGAAAACCAACACAGATGCGACCAGCAAAATTGTTTTGGTTGTTTTCATCAATGTCCTGTCCCTCCTTCTATACCGTCTTTAAGAATCATCGAGTGAGGTCTTAGAATGCGGTCCTTTCGCCTTAATAGTATATTTATTATTCTTTGAGTGTTCAACATTAAAAATAAAATAGTCCATACTTGTGCTGTGACGACTGTTTTCTAAAGGTTTTTTAAGAGGTCGTGAGTATCGGTGACACTGCACTCTTGTGATAATGTGACACTCCCCTTTTTCGGTCAGCTCGGGAAGCTGATCCTACATTGCAGCGGGAAAGATGGCTAGGACCAGAAGCAATTGAGGCATTCTGCCTAAAACTCTTCTTCGTACTTATACATGTGATCGACAAGGACTTTCATGTGTTTGCGAGAGGCATCGATAAATTCGATTCCGATCTCATAGAGGTCCTCTTCGTGGGATCTGATCCATTTGACTTTGCCTTGTATGACGAGGGGTTCATGGAACTCCGCCAGAGAGAGCTCGATCTTTAATAGGGTGTCGATTGGAAAAAATGTATCGGCTATCACCTTTATTCCTTTGAGTGATATATCCTCTGTGAGGGAAAAGCTGATTCTTTGTGTGGTAGCTTTTTCGGTATCAGCTTGGTCTTGAGGAACAGTCTCGATGGTGACCCGATTCCCCTCTTTTTTGCGTGCCTCTCTTCGCCGTTCTTTTGTCATATCAGGTGTCTCTCTAAGGTGTCGTAATGAATTTACTTTAGTCATAATTATTTTACCATATTGACGGCTTTTGAAATAGCCAGATTATTGTTGTATGAAATGCCATTCCAGTATCTTTTTGAGGTGACCTTTTGGGATGGCATCTTGAGATGGATGCTTGAGATCGCTTTTTGAGATAGGAATTTGAGTTTGTAACTTGAGATTGCATCTTGAGACGGTGACTACGGAAGGATATCTCGTTGCAGGGCTGTTTTTCTTACCTCGTTTTTAGAGTTTTGTTTTGAGCCTTTGGATCCAGCTTTGTCGTCTTTGGCTTTGGTTATGCTTGAGCCTGTGTGTGTGCCCGAAACTGTCTCTGATCCTGCCTCTGTCCTTAATCTCGAGCTTTTGTTTGATTCGGTCTTTGATCCTGAGCCAGCCCCCGAACCTCTGCTTTTGTTGCGAATGGCTTTGATGAGGCCGCCAACCATTGCCGTGATGCGGTTGATCTTGTCCTCAAAATCGAGGTAATCTCCTTCGGCGAGATAGCCGATGTCGCGCGATATGATAAGCTGCGTCCGAAGAAGGGCTGCCGTGGATTTGGCCTTGGATAGGTATCGGATGAACTCAGACGCCCCTCCCCTTTCGCGGCCGCCTGCGATGAGGGATGCCACAGAGATGGCCGACTGTCTGAGATCGTTCAAGAGGCCGTAATCGTCGCTGAAATTGCCATCATCCTGCAGCCTGTAGATATCCACTGCGAGGTCCTTGGCCTGCCTCCAACATTCGAGATTTTCAAAGCCGTAAAATTCGTTCATGTTATCCTCCTGATTTATAGACGAATGAGACGGAGGATTTTCTCAGTTTGGAAAAGTTAGCATGATTATATTTAAAAATATTGTTACCGGGTACATTTTTCCGGGGTAAAAAAAGGGGACAGGCTACTTTTTATAGGGGTAATTAAAAAAGCAGCCTGTCCCCTTTTTACTTGACAGGTTTTGGATTCGGTTCTAAACTATTCAATTCATGCCCTTACGTATCAATATTCATACATTTTTTCACCGGGAGGTCTTATATGAAAACCATAAGTTTTGTTGAAGTCCGAGACAACATCAAGTACATCGTCCAAGAAGCCAACTTCGTCCTCCAAGACGATGTGGTGAAACTCATCAAAGACATGAAGGAGCAGGAAGAATCTCCTGTGGCCAAGGCTGTATTGGAACAGATCCTCCAGAATGCCCAGATCGCAAAATCCGAAAAATTGGGGCTCTGCCAGGACACCGGACTGGCCGTATTCTTCGTGGAGATCGGAGAGGATGTTGGTCTTAAAAAGGACGGGGATATGGGAAGCCTGAGGGAAGCCATCGAAGAAGGTGTCAGGGCTGGATATGAAGAAGGCTACCTGAGGAAATCTGTTGTGGCCGACCCAATTCGGCGGAAGAACACGGGCGATAATACGCCCGCTTACATCCACTGGGAATTAGTGCCCGGGGATGTTTTCAAGGTGACATTTATTGCCAAAGGGGGCGGCGCGGAGAATATGAGTCAGATTAGAATGTTTGCTCCGGCGGCCGGTCAGGAGGGTATCGAGGACTTTGTAGTCGAGACCGTGGAGGTAGGGAGTTCGAATCCCTGTCCGCCCACAATTGTGGGTGTTGGGGTTGGTGGGAACTTCGAGTACTCGGCGCTGCTGGCAAAAAAAGCACTGCTGAGACGGCCCTTGGGGTCCCACAATGCTGATCCTTTCTATAAGGATATGGAAATCAGGCTGCTCGAGCGTGTGAATAACCTGGGGATCGGCCCTCAGGGATTGGGTGGTCGTGTGACATCATTGGCGGTCCATGTGGAGGCCTTTCCGTGTCATATTGCATCGATGCCGGCGGCTGTCAATATCCAGTGTCATTCCCATCGTGTGATGTCGTTCGAATTGTGAAGTCCGGCTATAAAAGAGTCGAGCAGGGGTGGTCGTTGAGCAGCTGAGGTTGATATATCGAGTGGATCGGTTAAAATAGTTGCGTCAACTATGTTCGATTAAATAATCAGAGAATACAATGAGTCATATGAGTTCATGTGTTAAAAATCTTCTTGATGGGCTTGGTGTCTTTTTCCAGGGATTGGCTGTTGTGGTTATTATGGCGATCTCTTACTTGATACTCCTGGTTAAAAAAGCCATCAGGACTATTGGGACATGATAGTGTTATGGTGTTGTGGGGAGATGGGTTAAACGAGCAGTACATACGGATATAGGACAAAATAAGCGATGTCAATGTGGCGGATGATATAGAAGGATATGGATGATATAGAAAATCGGGAGCATAGAGAGGATTTGGAGGAGCGGGAGGAATAAATGCCAAAAAAGGGTTATGTCGAGATAGATATTGAGGAATGCAAGGGGTGCAACCTGTGCGTTCTCAATTGCCCGACTGAGTGTTTGGCTTTAAACACCTCTGATACGAACAGTTATAGTCTACATTATGCATATTTGGCGGATGAAGATAAGTGTATCGCGTGTTTGAATTGCGCGGTCATTTGTCCGGATGCGGCGATCACGGTGTATAGAGAGGTAAAGCAGCCGCCGAAGGAAGCGGTGGGAGGAGATGATGGAGGAAGCGCGGATGGAGCTGCAGAGGAAACTGCAGAGGGAGGTTTAGAGGGCGCTGTGGAGGGCGGCGATCAGGGAGCTTCTGAGGGAGGCAAAGTTGGGTGAAACACGCTTGATGAAGGGAAACGAGGCGTTGGCGGAGGCGGCGATCAGGGCCGGGATGCAAGCCTATTTTGGATATCCCATCACACCGCAGAGTGAGGTGATCGAGTATTTGGCACAGGAGAAGCCGAAGTATGATTATACTCTGATCCAAGCTGAAAGTGAGCTGGCTGCGGTCAATATGATATATGGAGCGGCTGGAGCCGGGGGAAGAGTGATGGCGACGACGTCTTCGCCTGGGTTCTCGCTTATGCAGGAAGGCATCAGCTATTTGGTGTGCGCACAGATCCCGGCCGTTTTTGCGAATATTATGAGGGGGGGACCGGGATTGGGGACGATCCAACCCAGTCAGGGTGATTATTTTCAGGCGGTCAAGGGTGGTGGTCATGGCGATTATCATCTGATCGTGTTAGGGCCAAATTCAGTGCAAGAGATGGCGGACCACACGACTTTGGCGTTTGAGCTGGCCGATAAGTACAGGATCCCGGTGATGTTGCTGTCGGATGGAGCGACGGGGCAGATGATGGAGAAGCTTACGCTGCCGGAACGGAGTGAGTATAAGCCGAACAAACCGTGGGCGACGACGGGGAAGACGGAGGATAGGGAGCGGAATATTTTGACATCGTTGTATATCAAGCCGGAAGACATGGAAGCGGTCAATTTGAAGCTGCAGGAGAAATTCAATACGATCGTTGAGAATGAAGTGCGGCATGAAGAATATATGATGGATGATGCGGAGATCGTGGTGACGGCGTTTGGGTTGTGCTCGCGGATCGGGAAGAAGGCCGTGGATATGGGAAGGGAGCAAGGACTGAAGATGGGGCTTTTTAGGCCGATCACGTTGTGGCCGTTTCCGGCGCCGCAGGTGGAGGAGATCGCGGGGAGAGAGCAGGTAAAGTTTTTTATCTCGATCGAGATGAATGCCGGTCAGATGTTGGAGGATGTGAAGCTGGCGGCATGCGGGAAAAAACCGGTGCATTTTTACGGGAGGATGGGAGGCATTGTCCCAACACCGCAAGAGGTCTTCGACGCCATCAAGGAGCATGTATAAAAAAAGGGGACAGGCTGGTTTTTACAGGGGTAATTAAAAAAGTAGCCTGTCCCCTTTTTTGGGAGAATAAAGATGAAAGACGGATTCGAGCTCATATATGAGAGGCCGGCTTCACTGACTGATACGCGGATGCATTACTGTCCGGGATGTTTCCATTCGACTATTCATAAATTGATGATGGAACTTGTCGTTGAAATGGACATCCAGGACAAGATCATTGGGGTGTGTCCGGTGGGTTGTTCGGTGTTCGCCTATCATTACATGGATATTGATATGCAGCAGGCGGCTCATGGGAGAGCGGCCGCGGTTGCAACAGGGATCAAACGGATACTTCCAGATAAGATCGTCTTTTCGTATCAGGGTGATGGAGATTTGGCGGCGATAGGGACGGCAGAGACTTTGCATGCGTGTAATAGGGGCGAAAACTTCACGTTTATTTTTATCAACAATGGTATTTATGGGATGACAGGGGGACAGATGGCGCCGACGACGCTGGAGGGGCAGAAGACGAGCACGAGTCCTTATGGGAGAGATGCGGCAACGGCAGGGATGCCGATGAAGATGGCAGAGATTGTGGCGACGTTCGAAAGGGTGGCATATGTGGAGAGAGTGAGCTGCAACACGCCCGCCAATACTAGGAAGGCCAAGCGGGCGATCAAGAAGTCCTTTGAGTATCAGATGGAGGGATTGGGGACGTCGTTTATTGAGGTGGCTTCCAATTGTCCATCGGGATGGAAGTGCACGCCGGAAGAATCATTGAGGTGGTTGGAGGAGCAAGTATTTCCGTATTACCCGCTCGGCATGTTTAAGGAACCACCAAAGAATCGGTGATGAGGTTGAAATGAGAAAAAAGGGGACAGGCTACTTTTTATAGGGGTAATTAAAAAAGTAGCCTGTCCCCTTTTTTGGGTTCGTCCTATAGGAGGAAGCTAAGAATGTTACAGGAAATGATCTTTGCAGGATTCGGCGGCCAGGGTGTATTGTCGATGGGGACGCTCTTGGCCTATGCAGCCATGAAGGAAGGAAAAGAGGTCAGCTGGATGCCATCCTATGGGCCAGAAATGCGAGGCGGCACAGCAAACTGCATCGTAAACATCAGCGACCAGCCCATCTCCTCCCCTATCGTTAGCGAATATGATGTGGCTGTGGTGCTCAATCAGCCTTCACTTCGCAAATTCGAATCCCGGGTCAAAGAAGGCGCCTTCCTCATCTGGGAGAGTACAAACATTAAAACTCCGCCAACTCGGACGAACATCGATATATATCCAATTCCTGCGATCGACAAGGCCACTAACGAGCTTAAAAATGTTCGAGTGATGAATATGCTGCTCTTGGGGTCTCTCATAAAAATCAATAATATTGTGAAAAAAGAATCGCTGATGATCGCCCTCAAGGAGACTCTTCCCGAGCGATATTATCATCTGATCCCCCTGAACGAAAAAGCAATCGAAATCGGAATGAGCCTAGTTTAAAAATAGGGACAGGCTACTTTTTTATTTACCCCTATAAAAAGCAGCCTGTCCCTATTTATTTTTTCTAATAGCTGAGGTAGGAGAACATGGCGGTGAAATATCCTGATATAAGCAGCACCCCCACGATGATCAGAAGGACTCCACCCACAGCAGTGATGATCTTGAAGTACTTTCGGATGGCCTTGAAGTATTCGAAAAACTTATGGATGAGGACCCCTGCCAAGAAAAACGGAAGTCCAAGGCCAAGCGAGTAAAACACGAGCAAAAGAATCCCCTTACCGACATTTTGTGTGGTGGCCGCTAAGGTCAGGATCGATCCCAAAATCGGCCCCACACAGGGCGTCCAACCCGCGCCGAACGCCATTCCAACGGCGAAAGTTCCCAACAGCCCGAGACGTTTGTTCTTTACGTGGATCTTTCGTTCCCGCTCAAGAAACTTGAGCTTAAAAACACCCGCAAAATGAAGCCCCAAAATGATGATCACAATCCCCCCGATGATCTCAAACCAGCGGATGTTGTCCTGCAAAAATGTCCCGATAAATGTAGCCGATGCCCCCATCGCAATAAAAATGCTCGAAAAACCGAGGATAAAAAACAAAGAGTTCCAAATGACCGTCATCCGAACCTTTATCAGGTTTTCCTGTTCCGCCAATTCCTCGAGTGACACCCCCGTGATAAAAGCCATGTACGAAGGGATGAGCGGAAGCACACACGGCGAGAGAAAGGAAATCAATCCTGCCGTAAACGCAACGAATAAGCTTATGTTTTCTGATCCAGGCATTTGAACTCCATTCTTGTCAAGTTTTAAAGCTGGAAGAATTCTATCAGATTAATTGAGACGTTGTGAAGCGAGGTTTTATAATTTACGAAATTAAATTAGATGGGGCTTAATCGCAAATAATAAAAAATGGATCACTTCACAGGAGACTTCACAAAAGATATCAATTTATTTCCTAGAATACTCTTGAAAATAGTGTTCTAGGGTTACTGTATCCATGATCCCAACTTTTTTCCCCCGGATCATTCCATCCGTGTCGATGATGATGGTCGTGGGAATGAACTTGCCGGGTTTATAATCACCGATCATTTCGTTAGTTGCCATGACAATGGGATAATTGATCTTATATTCATCCACAAAATCACGGACTTTGTTGGCACTTTTATCCACAGAAACGCCAAGGATGACAGCACCATTGTCTTTGTTTTCTTTGTAGAATTCGATGAAAGCAGGAATTTCGTGGCGGCATGGTCCACACCATGTGGCCCAGAAATTGACGAAAATGACTTTACCCTTGAGGTCTGACAGTGAGATTGACTTCCCCGACAGGTCGGTCAATGTAAAATCCGGGGCTGCTTTGTCGGAAGCAAAAGATAAGGTCCCGCTCGTAGTTATTGCGAATGCCAATAGAAAAACTAACACTGCAACTTTTTTCATAACAATCTCCTCAAAAATTCATATTGAATTTATAGTAATTATAGTATTTTTATGAATTTTTTTCAATAAATTTCTTTGAACCTTTCTTTGAACTGAAGTTGATTAGTAGTACAGAAAAGTCCATTTTTGTGTTTTGATTGTGCATCATCAAAAAAAGGGGACAGGCTACTTTTTTAATAACCTCTATAAAAACCAGCCTGTCCCCTTTTTTTACCAGCGGTAGACGAGGGCGGCCCATGTGAAGCCGGCGCCGAAAGCGTCCATCACGATGATGTCGTCCTTCTTGAGCTTGCCCTCCTGGTAAAGCTCGGCCAATCCCACAGGGACCGTCGCAACCGACATATTGCCGTACTTGTGAATGTTCACGAAGACTTTCTCCGGCGGTAGCTTGAGGCGCCGCCCCGTGGCATCGATGATCCTGATATTAGCCTGATGCGGGATCAAATAATCCACATCATCTGCGGTCAGGCCGGCCTCCTTCAGAGATTCGACCGCCGCCTCCCCCATGCGCTTGACTGCATGTTTATACACCTCGTTTCCCTTCATGTGAAGATAATGTAAGTTTTGATCCACCATCTCATGAGTGACCGGCATGCGCGACCCTCCCCCCGGCAGCAAAAGAAGCTCTGCAAGGTTTCCATCGGCCCCCCAATAGGAAGAAAGCATCCCCGAATCATCAAGGCTCTCTTCGAGCACCACAGCTCCGGCCCCGTCACCGAACAAAACACACGTGTTTCTGTCCTTCCAGTTCGTGACCTTCGACAACGTCTCAGGGCCGAGCAAAAGAATTCGTTTATTCGTACCGCTCAAAATCAAGCTCTCAGCAAT
This sequence comes from uncultured Eubacteriales bacterium, assembly GCA_964540205.1. GTDB lineage: Bacteria > Acidobacteriota > Aminicenantia > Aminicenantales > Aminicenantaceae > WTAW01. The sequence continues at coordinate 25,702 of CAZIMJ010000250.1, forward strand.
GATCATCCCATATATAAAAGCCGTACACCCTGCAGAAATATCAAAGGCCGGGACGTGGTCGGCCTTCAACCCTTTTTGGATCCAGCACGCAGTCGATGGAAAAGGCATATCCGTCGTATTCGTGGCCACCAATATCAGGTCGATATCATCAGCAGTCAGCCCCGCATCTTTCAGGGCCAACCGACCCGCCTCGATCCCCAAATCCGATGTGGCCTGATCGTCCGCAGCGATCCTCCGTTCCTTGATCCCCGTCCGGGTCACGATCCATTCGTCCGATGTGTCGACCATCTCTTCGAGGTCGGCATTAGTCAGCACTTTATCGGGTGTGTAGGATCCTATGCCGACAATTTTGATCTTCCGCTTGTTATTGTTGGTAGTGTTCTCTTTTTTCGCTTCGTTCTCCATAATTTCTCCAAAGCCCTATTTAATAACATACTTATCCGGAATTTGCAATACCAGGGAAAGAGAGCTAAAATAGTCAGTTATGCAGGACAAAATGAGGTCCGCGTCATCTGCGGCTTCTTGGGGTTTTTTCATCGGCATTTTCCTATCCTTCCTTTCCCTTCCTCTCCTCCCCTCCTCTGGATGGACTCAAGTAGTGATCGGCCAGTACGTGGATGAAGCTCCTCTCAGAACCTGGAACAACATTGGCGTTCTGACTGCCTCTGCCGTTGGATTGGGGGAAACACAGTTCACTCTTGCACAAGACAGTTCTGTGGCCCTGACAAATCCTGCACTCCTCAGCAGGCTACCCAAATTTACGGTGAGTTTGAACGGGTCTGGCACGAGGGCCACTTTCCACAAATATTCGCTCATCAATACGGGCGCCGTTACCTCAACGGGGGCGATTGATGTCGGTGTCATCGCCCTGGATTATGCGGGCGCGTCTGTGCGTTTTAGAAGATTTACCTTAGCGTTGAGCTTTGGGCTGCTGGAATATTATTACCGTCCAGGAGTGCGTGTGGAGAGCAATTACGAAGGGAATCTCTATCACACCTTGGAGTTCAATCAAGATGGAGCGCTACGAACCATCAATTTTGCGTTGGCTTACAAAATAAACGATCGGCTCTCTGCTGGGATTGGAGCCAATTTCATCAAAGGCGTCCTCGATAAATCGGTGGACGAGCGGTACTACGTCACTGAGATCACACAGGAGGATAAAGATTCGAGCGACTATTCCGGATTTTATGTCAATGGGGGGGTCGTCTATGATGTGTCGGATAGATTGACGGTGGCGGCCATGATCCGCCCACCCTACACCAAGAAAGCGGTGAGCGAAAGCCTGATCCGGTATGAGTCGCACTACGTAGAGATCAGGACGGAGGCCAAGGCAGAGGACAACGCCTACAAGCAACCGCTGGTGATTGGGATAGGTGTAAATTATAAGTTATCGGATAGCTTTGTTGTGGCATCTGATTTGACCTATTTTGATTGGTCGAGTTACGTAGTGAAATATTATGAGGAGGAGCTGGACCGGGATTTTAGGGATGTCGTCAAAGTGAGCGCCGGGGCCGAGTATTGGGGCAATTTTCAACTCTTTGGTAAAGAGTGGCGCTATCCTTTGAGGATTGGATTCAATTACGATCCGCAGCCGATGAAAGACCCGAGCATCCATTATCTTTATCTCTCTGTGGGGGCGGGTATTCGGGTGGGGCGATTTTCGGTGGATCTATCCGGGATGTTCGGGAAGGAGTATGGGTCGGGCAACAGCCTCAGCGCACAAAAAGTCGTCCTCACCCTGAGTTATGAGATATAAAATGGGGACCAAAAAGGGGACAGGCTACTTTTTATAGGGGTAATTAAAAAAGTAGCCTGTCCCCTTTTTGGATGGGCCTTTGAAGGGAATAAAGATGACCAAAACAAAAACAGCCATTTTTTTAATATGTTTTTCAGTGGTCGGCCTGTCACTTATGGCTCAAAATCATTGGCTTAACACGATCGTCTGGGTGGAAAAGACTCCCGAAAATGTCGCAAAACTCAGGACAATGAGCCTCGACATATTGATGGATTGGCAGGGCAAAATTTATATCGTCGCCTCACCCGATGATATCCGCAAGCTTAAGGATGCAGAAATTCTTTTTTCTGATGACGATAACGAATCTGATAATAACAACAAAAACGTACCCGATGACAAAAACAAATCCGACAATAGCCTTCACAAGGGTCAAAAGTCCATCTCCATTCAGACCTCAATCAATGGGGCCTTCCATTCATACAGAGAGGTCGAGGCCAAGGTTTATGCCCTCGAACAAGCCTACCCCAACCTGGTCCAGGTCCAAATCATCGGAAATAGCCTCGAGATGCGCAATATCTACGCCCTCAAAATCAGCGACAATGTTCAGGCCGATGAGGAGGGCGAGGCGGAGGTCCTCATCACAGGTTGTCACCACGCTAGAGAATGGATCTCGGTGGAAGTCCCTCTCTATATGGCCAAACACCTCGTCGAAAATTATGCGACCGACTCTCACATCCGCGATCTTGTGGATCGGTCGGAAGTGTGGATCGTGCCGCTCCTCAATCCTGATGGTTTGGAGTACACCATCCATTTCTACAGGTATTGGCGGAAGAATATGCGCGATAATGAGAACCGCACGTATGGAGTCGATCCTAATAGAAACTATGATTACATGTGGGGTAACGACAATGAGGGGTCGAGCCCGGTCTCATCCTCGTATGTGTATCGAGGGCCAGCGCCCTTTTCCGAACCGGAAACGCAGGCCATTAGAGACCTCTTTGTAGGGAGAGATTTTCAGGTTTTTATCAGCTATCATAACTACTCCCAGGTGATCATCTACCCGTGGGGGTACACCAATGAGCCATCGGAAATAGACGCCTTACTAGAGGAAATGGCCGGTGAGATGGCGGCACGGATGGAGAGAGTGAACGGCCGTGTTTATGGGTACGGCCAAGCAGGTAACCAGCTTTATGTGACAAATGGGGGGGCCACAGACTGGGCTTTGGGAGTCCATGGGATTCCGGCGTTCACGATTGAGCTTCCGCCTGTGGATCAGCAGCACGGCGGCTTCTACAATCCCGAGGAAGACATCCCGCCGATCATCCGCGAAAACATCCCAGCGATGCTCTACGTCATCGAATGGGCGATTTCGAATAAATAAGGGGAAAAAAGAGATAGGCTACTTTGTCGATGTGGGAATCGCTCCATGAACGGTTGGAAATAAAAGGTGACAGTCCCCTTTTTTGAATCAGTCGAGGGCCTCGATCTGTTTTTCGATCTCCTCGATCCGCACCGCCACCCTATCTATCTGGGAATAAAACATTTCGAGCTCCCTATCGCTCACTCTCTCCTTTTCAACAAGGCTGCCATAACTTTTAAATAGCGGCTCTCTCTCTTTGGCTACCTTCTGGATCCTATCGCTGACCTTAATCTGGTTTTTTCCCTGCTCTTTGATCTCTTTTTGATATTCCCTCGTCTGATGCTTTTTATCGTGCTCGATCTTTGTAATCTCCTTCTCTATCGCTTCAATGAACTTCTCATGTTCTTTCTTTTGTTCCTCAAACTCCGCTTTCTTTTCCACGAGCGTTTTGATCTTGCTGTCGAACGCCGCCTTGTCTTTTTCCATCTGGTCGAGCTTCTCCTGGATGCTTTTGACCTCGGCTTTTTTCTCGTCGTCCCATTCTAAACCGTTCTCTTCGACATCGTGGAGGTCTTTTTTGGTGGAATTGATCTCCTTTATCACGGTCTCCAATTCCTTCTGTTTTTCGGTGACTTCTATTTCAATTTGCTTTTCCTTGCCCTTGAATTCAAGGAGCTTCTCAACCTGAGGAGATTTCTCATCTTCTTTTTCGCTTAACCGCACATCGAACTTCTTGGTGTTCTCATCCAGGCTTGTATTTAAAAAAGATATCTTGGTCTTGATATCAGCGGTTTCCTTCTGGAGTTTTTCACTTTTCTCCTCAAGGTATTGGAGCTCGCGGAAAGCTTTTTTCCCGTTTTTGATTTCGATCCGCCTTTCCCAAGCCTTTTGCCCAAGCTCCGTAATCAGGCGATCTTTTTTTCTGTTCTCCCGGGCCATGCGCCTTTGATGTCGATACTTGACCAGCTTTTTTCTCGTCCGAAAAAAGAATTCGTCCATCTTTCGGCGCAGTTCTTTATCTCTGAGGAAAATGAACACAAGGAGAAGAAGGATAAAACTGATGAGCAGCCAAAAAGTCCAGTATGGCAGGCCGTCTTTGGCTGCCGTATTCACTGCCTGTTGGGAAAATAAGTCCAAAAAAGACTCTATCATGACTGCCAACCGGGTGGTCCCAATATTCTGATTTTTTCGATTTGGTTTGTCAAGCCCTAAGAAAAGGGGACAGGCTACTTTTTTAATTACCTCTATAAAAAGCAGCCTGTCCCCTTTTCTGTAAAAAATAAGGACCATTCCCCAAACGGTCTGTTCGGGGAATGAACCCTACATATTAAAAAGTCACCTGGCCCCTTTAATGTCTCTATTAATTTCATTAAAATAGAAGGTCATGAAAAAACGAAGGATGTTGGTGCATGTGTGTTGTGCGCCGGATGCTCTCTATGTCATGGACCTTCTCAAAAAGGATTATGATGTAAGTGGATATTTCTGCAATCCCAACATCCACCCGGAAGAGGAATATCGGCTCAGGCTTCAGGAAACACAAAAGGTGGCACAAACTCTCGGTTTTGAACTGATCGAAGATGAATATGATCCTGAAAACTGGTTTGACATAACCAAAAAATTCAAGGACGAACCTGAGAAAGGCAGAAGGTGCGATGTGTGTTATGCCATGAGGCTCGAACGGACCGCTCAAAGGGCGGCTGAGGGTGGATTCGATGTGTTCACCACCGTGATGAGTCTGAGTCCCTGGAAAAAGTCAAAAGTCATGAACCACATAGGCCGGATGTTTGCGAAACGATACGGTATCGATTTTCTCGAGGCCGACTTCAAAAAAAAGGATGGATTTAAAAAGAGCGTCGACCTCAGCAAAGAGCACGCAATTTACAGGCAGGATTACTGCGGATGTGTATACTCGAAGCGCTAAAAATGTACAGGCTACATTTATTAATTAATCCAAGAAAAATAGTCCGGGTCCATAAAAAAGAAGAAAAGATGAAAGAAAAAGGGACAGGCTGCTTTTTTAATTACCCCTGAAAAAAGTAGCCTGTCCCCTTTTTCCATCTATGAGACATGGTGAACAAAAAAGGAGATAAAGCCACAACAAAAGGCGCGGCTATAAACATTGTCGTATTCGGCGTAGTCCAGGGCGTTGGATTCCGGCCCTTTGTCTACCGCATCGCCAATGAGCTCGGCTACACCGGCTGGGTCAAAAACATAGGCCATGGCGTGGAGGTCCACCTCGAATCCAAAGTCAAAACGGATTTCAATGATTTTTTCACCGCCTTCGAAAGAGCCAAACCCCCTCTTGCCCAAGTGGAAGACATCAAGGTCGCCCCATCATCCAGATTCCACAACTGCAGAGATTTTGTCATCAAAAAAACCAAAGAGGGCAAAAGTTTTGTTTTTATATCTCCGGACATCTCGATCTGTGAGAGCTGCAAAGAGGAAATGATGTCCCCCACGGACAGGCGCTACCTCTATCCTTTCATCAACTGTACAGACTGCGGTCCCCGCTACACGATCGTCGAAGACCTCCCATACGACAGAGATCAGACCACAATGAGAAGCTTCACGATGTGTGCCAATTGCCGCGAAGAATACGAAAATCCTTTCGACCGCAGATACCACGCCCAACCCATTGCATGTCCGGTATGTGGGCCACAGATCTCCCTTATCAATGCCAAGACCCACAAGGAGATCAAAGGGGGGATCACAAAGGCCACTTTCCTCATCAAGGATGGAAAGATTCTCGCCATCAAAGGATTGGGAGGATTCCATCTCGTCTGTGATCCTTTCAATTTTGATGCGGTAAGGCGGCTAAGACAAATCAAGAAACGCAAGACCAAACCCCTAGCGCTGATGGCGCGGGATCTCAGCATCATCAAAAAATACGCCGCCGTAAATCCGGCAGAAGAAGCACAACTCCTATCCGCAAGACGTCCGATCGTCCTCCTCAAGAAAGTAAAGGACATTCGAGGGATCGCACCCCGCCTCGAGGAGATGGGATTTATGCTCCCTTACACGCCGCTTCACAATCTCCTGCTCGAAAAGATCGCTCTCATCGTAGCCACAAGCTCCAATCAAAAAGACTCGCCCATCATGAAGGATATCGAAGAGGGGATCGAAAATCTCTGTGATTATGTGCTGACCCACAACAGGCCTATCCACATGAGGTCGGATGATTCAGTCATGAAGGTTGTTGAGGGTGCTCCCCTGTTTCTGCGGCGCGCGCGCGGTTATGTGCCCTATCCGCAGCAGGTTCCGGCGGCGCTTGAATCGCCCCATCATGTGCTTGCTCTCGGGGGCGAGCTCAAGGATACCATATCCATCTACAAGAATGGCTATGTTGTAACGAGCCAATTCCTGGGTGATTTGGATGATTACAAAAACTTTCAGTATTTTGAGGAGACCATCGCACATCTGAAGCGGCTCTTTGAGTTGAAGCCTAAGGTTGTGGTATCGGACCTGCATCCGAATTTTCACACGACACGCTATGCAGAGAGGTTAGGATTGCGGCACATCCAGGTCCAGCATCATTACGCACATGTGTTGGCGGCATTGTTGGAACACAAGATCTCACCAGGAAAGATGGTTTTGGGCGTCTCTCTGGATGGATATGGATATGGCGAGGACGGCACCGCTTGGGGAGCGGAATTTCTTTTAGCGGATTATGACGGTTACCAAAGGTTGGGACATTTTAAATATGTGCCACTTCCAGGGGGAGATTTGGCGGCGAAACATCCCTGGCGGATGGCGATAGCCTATCTGTATGAGACATTTGGTGAGAGAGGTGCAGAAAAGGGTGGTGAGAGAAGTGGGGGGAGAAAGAGGGGAAGAAGCACAGACTGGAGTGGTGATGGGACCCAAGCGATGAAAACGTTAAGTGCGCGGATCGAGCAGTCCACGAGCCTCAAAAAGGTGAGCACGAGGAAGAGAAATGCCGCGTTAGAGATGATCGAGCGGGGCATGAACAGCCCGATGGCATCGAGCTGCGGCCGGTTGTTCGATGCCGTATCGTTCCTCGTGGGGTTGGCGCCCAGGGAAATGGAGTTCGAAGCAGAAGCCCCCATGAGGCTCGAATCAGCCGCCGAGGAAAGCTTTCTAAAAAGCTACCGCTTTGCAATTATTAATGATGAAGAAAGGGGACAGGCTACTTTTTATAGGGGTAATAAAAAAAGTAGCCTGTCCCCTTTCTTTCATATCTCATTTATCCCCACAATAAAGGCTATTTTGAAGGACTTGAATCAGGGAGTCCCTGTGTCCCAAATCTCTGCAAAATTTCACAACACACTGGCTCGGGTGATCCTCAAAGTTGCCGAAAGAGCACGACAAAAACACCACACAGACACAGTCGTTTTAACCGGCGGCGTCTTTCTCAACAAAAGGCTGCTGACAACCACCTTGCATCTTCTCGAACACAAAGGATTTAAAACCCTCCGCCCTGTCGTCTACTCCCCCAACGATGAATCCATTTCCGTCGGACAAATCGCCTATGCTCTAAACCTCCTCCAGAAGCACACAGGCCACAAGTAAAGCTGAAACGAAAAGGGATCTGCTGCCTTTTTCCAGGGGTGAACAAAAAAAGTGCCAGGTACCTTTTTATTTGCGAAAAAATAGAGAGGGCTAAATCTTATCCAGGCGGATTTTGATACCGCCCACGAAGAGCAGAATGCCGTTGATGATCAATGCCTTCAGAAATCCAATCCCGGCAATAATCAAAAACCCGAAAACACCTCCAAGTAGTCCGAAAACAACTCCTCCGAGCAGCTTTCCCTGCATTTCCTGAAGAAAAAGGGGAAAATACTTGATCATTCCAGAGAAAAAGGGGGTTGTACCTACAAAAACTCCAAAAATCAATCCCAGTAAAAGCCCAAAAATCCCTGCAAAAAGAAAAAACGATGAAGGACTGACCGCACGAATGATATGATTCGGACTGTTCTCCTCCTCGAAGGGCAGATCGTTTTCGAAACTGACCTCCTTGATCTCACCAATTGTTTCTAAGGCTTTTTTCTCGCCCGAACAAGTTGGACACTGCTCAAAGGGATCATCAAGTTTGGTATCGCATTCTGGACAAACGTGGATCTTTTCGCCTATATCTCCCCCACAATACTCGCATGTCATCGTCGTGATGTTGTTTTCGTAGCCACAATAGATGCAGATCGCCTTTCCTTCCTGGAAGGAGGGAGGCTTGGATTCTACCCATTTCTTCCCGTCGAAATAGTACCACTTACCCGTTCGTGCCCCAATAGTCCAGCACTTTCCATCTGTATCTTTGAGGCGGAGCTTTCGGAGTTTATCCTTATATTCCCGTTCCGAGATTTTTTTCTGTCTAAATTTACGACTTAGTATGTTGAATTCTCTTTCTATGTCGACAAACTGTTTATCCATTTTAGCACTATTATATTTCAAGTCCTTGAATAACCGCAAATATTATTACAATTCGATAAATTGGCACGCACTTTTCTCTCTTACTCAATAAAAATCAGCCTATTTCCCTATTCATTATGGCAGTGGTTGTTCTCCTAACATCAAAAATTCATCTTGAATCCGTTCCTCACACTTTTAAACTCAATAATAAGCCTATGCCCTACATTTACGCATGATCTAGAGGTCTTTTCCCAGCGGACTGTTTGGAAAATGATGCCTACATAAAACTGTTTCCATAATAAAAAAGGGGACAGGCTACTTTTTAAATTACCTCTATAAAAAGTAGCCTGTCCCCTTTTCTCTGTAACTTATTTGTTTTCAACATATTCTGCAAGTCGTTCAAAACAAACAAATTACATTATGCGCCCAAATTTTGTGCAATCTGTTGTATGTACCAGAAATTTCTAAAATTCGGCTGAAAATCGTGCCCATTATTCACAAGTTTTCCACAGATTCTGTGAAAAACTTTTGGTGTTTATTTGCCCCCCCAGTTACCGCCCCAAAACGCCCGATCCTCTTACCATATCGAGCAGGCTTCCCCCCTTCACCGGATCTGGTATGAACGAGAAAATAAATATCAGAATGACCAAAAAAGCGACCCATCGTCGCCCCACCGAGATCGGCACTTCTTCATCCCAGATGCGGGGATGTTTCAGTCCGATAAACCCGATCAGGACCGCCCAGACGAACCACCCTACCCAGAAAAATACACCCATTACTATAAATGTGACAAGCACTGGCCTGGCAAATTTCCTCGACCGTTTTCCAAAAAGAGCATAGACCACATGACCCCCATCCAACTGGCCGATCGGAAAGAGATTGAGTGCCGTCACCAATGCACCCACCCAACCCGCAAATGCCACCGGATGGAGGATCAGATCAAAATTCTCTGGCGCTCCTTTAAATATCGAATCACTCAATAATTTAAATAGAAGCGGCTCCCCAAAAATAATGCTCCCTTCTTCCGCAATATGAGGGACCGCTTTCGACAGCGAAAGCCCATACACCAATGCCGGCAATGCCAATACAAACCCGGCCAAGGGCCCTGCCACCCCCACATCGAAGAGCTGCTGCTTACGCGTGATGGGAGACCTGATCTTAATAAAAGCACCCATTGTCCCGATCGGACTCGGCGGCGGAAACGGAATAAAATATGGGAGAGTGGCATTGATCCCATAAAACCGGCACGTCATATAATGCCCCATCTCATGGGCCAACAAAATCCCGATCAAAACCACCGCATATAACACACTCAATGCGATGACATCTGGATTCATGAAATTCTCAAGGCCGATGGAGCCGACAGAACCATTCACGATATCATCGGCATACACATAGTTGATGCTCCAGGTCAATCCCACCAAGAAGCAGCACACGACAGTGATCACAAAGAGCAGAACATTCAGCCAAGTCCTCTGCCTTGCAAAAAAGGATACGGCCTTAGGCTCATGGTACTGGGGGGTTGGGAACTGTTTGATCCCCTCCTTCATCTCCTCTTCCATCCCCTTCTCCTTTTTTTCTCCCATTTCGTCCTTCATACTCTCTTCCGCCTCTCTCACTCAAGTCCTATCACTCCATCTCCCGATAAAAAAATAGGAGTGATGGACATCACTCCTATTCAAATGCGTCTCTAATTGTGACGATAAATCGACTAGGTGAGTTTCCTCGCTTTCATCTCCAGTTCTTCTCTGCTCTCTTGATGATCAGGATCAGGCACACATGCATCCACAGGACAAACCGCTACACACTGCGATTCATCAAAATGTCCCACACACTCCGTGCATTTTTCCCACTCGATCTCATAGATCTCTTCACCGGCAAAAATGGCCTGATTTGGGCATTCAGGCTCACACGCACCACAATTAATGCATTCTTCATTGATCATATAAGCCATTTTAGGACCTCCAAAAAATTCCTTAAATCAATAACAGATTATTATAATAACTTTTAATAAATTTACAACAAAACTTTTATTTTTTTTTCGCGAGATCTAAAACCTTTACCGAGGCATCATACCCAAAATAGGTTTGCGAAAATTCTTCTTGGAGACGTTTGTACAAAACCAGCGCTTCTTCGGTCTCCCCTTTTTTCTCGTAGGCGTGGGCCCTGTGAAATAGGACCGCATCGAGAACGTACTCTTTGGGGTTTTCCTCCTCCAATTTTCCATAGAGGGCGATGGCATTGTCATAATCATTCTGACTGATAAAGACCTGTCCCATCAGATCCTGCGCCTGGTAATAGACCAGATCCTTTTTGCCCTTGGAGATCTCATCCAGATAAGGCGTGACTTTGGCAAAATTTTCCTTTTCGAACCAGTATTTCGCCAGCTCCAGATAGCCGACGCGTGAAAACCTCCCCCTCCCCGCAAGCTCCTCGAGCTCAGCGATCTTCTCTGGATTCTCTCTGATTTCGGAACTCAACGTCAAGACCTGGTCCAGTACCTGGTTCTCTTTTTTCATTTGCCGCGCACTGATCAATTGAAAGACAAGGAATACCAAAATCAACACCGCGACTCCAGCACCGGCGATGGAAATCTCTTTTGTGTGCTCTTTCGAGAAATCGACGACATTGGTGACGGTCATTTGGAATTTATCTTCCTTGAGATGCTTTTTCGTTGCTCGTTTCATCCTAAACTCCTCTAATTGTTCTCCTGTAATGGCAATCGCTGCCTATATCTGTTCCTTTGACAGGTGGTCTGATCTTCTCTCTCTGTTATTTTGTCTCTGTCAAATACCTGACAATTCGCCTCTCTCCAATAAATGTGACGTCTGATTATACCAAAATCCTCTCCTTCCTGCATTATTCTTATAAAATAGTAAACATCCCCAAAACCGTGATGGCATGAATACACATTG
>CAZIMJ010000251.1:0-1920 GCA_964540205.1 uncultured Eubacteriales bacterium
GAGTCGTAAAACATTGGGGCATATGGACCCATATTTCATCAAGATCATGGATGACGTGAAAGAACTGCTCCAGACAGTTATGAAGACTCAGAACAAAATGACCATTCCGATCTCGGGAACAGGATCTGCGGGCATGGAAACCTGTTTTGTGAATCTTGTCGAGAGAAGGGACCCTGTCCTTATTCTGATCAATGGTGTTTTCGGCATGAGGATGCAAGATGTGGCCTCTCGTCTAGGGGCAGATGTGGATGCCCTTGAGTTCGAATGGGGAACACCCGTTATTCCTGAGAAAGTCAGTGAGCAATTGAACCAAAAGGACTACAAGATTGTTGCTCTGGTTCACGCAGAGACCTCAACGGGTGTGAGAAATCCTGCCAAGGAAATCGGAGAACTTCTTAAGAGTACAGATTCCCTCTTTTTACTGGATACAGTGACGAGTCTTGGGGGAATAGAAGTCGCCACCGACGATTGGGGTGTGGATGCTCTTTACAGCGGGACTCAAAAGTGCCTTTCCTGTCCACCAGGTCTGGCACCCGTGACTTTCAGTGAAAAAGCGTTGGAAGTTATCCTCAACAGGAAGACAAAAGTGCCCAACTGGTATTTGGATGTGTCTATGCTGACAAAATATTGGGAGGGTCAGTCCAGGGTTTACCATCATACTGCACCCATCAATATGATTTATGGATTGTACCAAGCGCTCTATCTCATTGTGGAAGAGGGGCTGGAAAGTGTATTTGATCGACATTACAAATATCATAAATTGTTGGTGCAGGGTCTTGAAGAGCTGGAGATAAAAATGCTTGTCGATCCTGAGTACCGGCTTCCCATGTTGAACTCCATCCATATTCCAGATGGTGCCAATGATGGAGAATGCCGGGGAAAACTGCGGACTGATCACAAGATCGAGATCGGTGCGGGCTTGGGTCCTCTCGCCGGCAAGATATGGCGGATCGGATTGATGGGCCATACTGCCAGAGAGGAAAATGTGTTTCGTTTCCTCAAAGCTTTAAAAGCTGTGCTAGGACAATAGGAACAAAGATTGATTTTTCCTATCTGTTAAATTAGTATTTTTATATTCCCTAAGCCCTCAAAAAGGTACTTATTGAGAGGAGGATTAAAAATGGCATCTGGATATCACGGTAAGATATTAAAAATCAACCTCAATGATTTAACATATGAGATTGAAGAAAAGGACGAATATTTCTACAGGACATTTATGGGAGGCAGTGCCATGGCCTCCTATTTCTTGTTGACGGAGATGGAGAGCGGTGTTGATCCCTTAGGTCCTGATAATATCTTTGTGATCACCACATCAGTGCTAACAGGGGCTGCACTGCCTGGAGCGAATCGTGTTACGCTGGCCGCCAAATCTCCTTTGAGTGAGGGATTCGGCGAAGCAGAAGCCGGAGGATTTTTCTCTGTGGAGTTTAAAAAAGCAGGATTCGATGCAGCTGTGATCAAGGGCAAAGCCCCCAAACCGGTCTATCTCTGGATATCAGATGGGAAAGTAGAGTTCAAGGATGCCTCTGACCTCTGGGGCAAGGATTCGGGTTATGCCCAGCACAAGATCCGTGAGGAGTTAGGTGATGACAAGATCCAGACAATCACCATCGGGCAAGGAGGGGAAAATCAGGTCCGCTATGCCTGTGTCGTGCATGATCTCAGACACACGGCCGGCAGAGCTGGCATGGGTGCTGTTATGGGATCGAAAAATATCAAAGCTGTAGCTGTGAGGGGAAAATTACCCATCGAGCTTCATGACAAGGAAAAAGTGAAGCAACTTTCTGCCTTCTTCGCCAATAACAGGAAAGATCACCCCGTGTGTGAGATCTTGACGTACGGGGGGACCTTGGCCTGGGATATGGAGGACCTCGATGCTGACGGTGTTTTGCCAACAAAAAACTTCCAGGGCGGATCCTT
>CAZIMJ010000252.1:0-3518 GCA_964540205.1 uncultured Eubacteriales bacterium
GTCAGCATGATGTTGGCTGGCTTTATGTCCCGATGAACAATACCGTTCTCATGTGCTTCTTTTAATCCTTCAGCCGTATGAATGGCGACATCCAAAACTTCCTCTAATTCTATCAGACCGGATGACATCTTCTCTTTCAAGCTCTGGCCTTTAATATAAGCCATAGAAATAAATGTCTGTCCTTCCGATTCATTGATCTCATAGACGGTACAGATATTGGGATGATCGAGTGCAGCGGCAGCCTGTGCCTCTTGAACAAAACGCTCCTTGGCCGCACTATCCCGCATCAATTCCTGCGGCAGAAACTTGAGCGCCACAGTCCGCTTGAGCTTTGTGTCCTCGGCCTTATACACAACACCCATCCCACCTTCACCGATCTTTTCGAGGATCTTGTAATGGGAGATGCTTTTGTCGATCATTTCTAACCTGTTTAAATATCCCAGATTTTTAGTGGGAAGTGACGGCTTATTCTTGTGAAATCTTTGTCGTTATGAAGCAAAAACAGCTCATTTTCTATGGCAATCGTAGCAATTAAACAATCGATTGTGGACACCGTCACACCATTCTTCCTCAATTTCAAATACATCTGCGCCGCTTCTGCATAGGAATCTTTGCCATTTTCCAGTTCGTAAAAAACCTGCGAATCCAGGTATTTTTTTAATGTTTTGTAATCCTTTTCGGTTCGACTGCCCTGCAGAACTTCAAGAAAAATGAGGTGATTGATTCCAAAGGGGAGATTCTTATCTAGAATTGTATTAAATGACTGGGTTGCTTTGTTTTCAACACCACGGAAATAGTCTATCAAGATCGACGTGTCCACCAAGATCATCGATTTCTCAATTCCTTGTAATTGTATTTTTTATCAAAATTGACTTTGCCCTTTAGTTCTCTCAAATCGCGCCTTTTTCTGTTCTGGATAAACTCCTGGAGTGCCTTGTGTACCAGTTCCTTTTTGGTTTTACACTTAGAGAGTTTGAGCGCTTCTTCCATTAACCGGTCATCAATCACAATGTTTGTGCGCATCTATATACACCTCCTGATACATATCATCATATGTACAGATAAGGATGTCAACACCCATCCCGCCTGCCTCGATTTTCTCGAGGATCCTGTAATGCGAGATGGTTTTACCGATCATTGGTTCGCCTTCAGTGTAGAAACAAACGCTGAAAAGTTCTTACAGAGAGAACTATTCTTCCATGCTGAACACATACTGTCCCCTGTTGAGGTAATTTGATTTATATCAGAGGTAAAAATCGAAGTCAAATAAATCCTGGAGAGTACTTCTAAACCCGTGATGAATGACCTCTTGAGTGATCAGATTTATGATTCGAAAACACGCTCAGTTTCCCCAGCGAGGAAACTTCGCTCGGATCCGGGCTTCCCTCACATCTCCCCATAGGAGATGTACCATGCCCGTCCAGCCCTTCTCACGGTTTTCTCCATCGTTAAATCTAATCACTTAATAATGCAAATTAGTATTCAACCATCACAGATACAGAGTCGTGAATTGTCGAAGATGACAACCAGAAGATGGACTGTTAAGTCTATATAGATAAATGGTAGAATTCTACACATCGCTGATTTCTCTTAACGAATGATGCGCGGAGGGATTTCAATGAAGTTTAAATCTATCTTAAACCATATCATCATTCATACAATCATCGTCGGTACGACTCTCCTTTTTGCCTCATGTACTAAAGAGGAGAATTTCCTAGAGATGGACTTGGAAAACCGGGAATCCATTCTGGACAGAGTGGTTTATATCGAGCCGGAGCTTATCACAGAGATTCCCTTTGTTGAGAGATGGTGCGATCGGCTGGACCTGATAAAACACCGCATCAACGTGGGGGATGCCAAGTTGTATGTGGAAGAGGAAGGGAAGGGGATGCCGCTGGTGCTTATTAATGGCGGACCGGGCGGAACCCATCACTACTTTCATCCCTGGTTCTCGAAAGCTAAGAAGTATACACGAGTCATCTATTATGACCAGCGTGGATGTGGTTTGTCCGATTTCGAGCCGGGAGAGGAAGGCTATTCAGTACACCAGGCCGTAGAGGATCTGGATGCCATCCGCGAAGCTCTCGATATCGATAAGTGGGTGGTGCTGGGGTATTCCTATGGGGGATTTCTCGCCCAGTTCTACACAGTCAATCATCCGGAGAGTGTAGCGGGTTTGATCCTGTTGGGGGCTTCTCCTGGCATGCGTGCGGATACAGGCAAATCCCGTCAGAGCCAATTCATATCGGACGAAGAAAAAGCCAGGCTCGAGGGGATTCGCAAAGAATTGCAACAGATGTCCAAAGAAAAAGAGATGGCGCGAAAACAATACTTCCAGCTACTTTTGTACAACAACTTTCTAAATGGCGACTGGAAACGCCAGAATTTTTATAAGCCCTCCAAGGAGCGTTTGAAAGCAATCCGATCCCGACACTCATATTAGAGGGAAAACATGACCTAACGTGGGGTGAGATAAAACCAGAGGTTCTCCAAAAGAATCATCCCAATGCGAAAATGGTCATGTTCGCAAACGCAGGTCACGGGATATATGATGAAGAATCGGAAAAGTTTTTTGCTGTTCTTAAGGATTTTATAAAGAACCTAACCAAGGTCTCGGACGATGAGATTTCCGCTTATAAGGCGACTCTCGGGACCTGGAAAAAAGAACAGCAGTCATCGCCGGATAGGATCCTCGGATCGTTTGATTGGGGTTGGAATTCCAGTCAGAAGCTGGCGAAAAAATATTCGAGGGAATGGCTCGAGATGTTCGACCAGATCGGGAGTTATCTGAGAACCGGTTTCGCTTTGTATGATATGGAAAACTATGAGGAAGCGCTTTTTGTGTTCGAGAGGATGCAGTGGGTGGCTGTCGAAAAAAAAGAAAAGAAATATGAGGCGGTAGCCTTGATATGGCAGGGCCATATGCTCGATCTGTTAGGGAGACGAGAGGAAGCAGTTAAACGATATGGGCAGGCTGCAGAGATGAATCTCGAGGACACGTGGATGCACGGCCAGTATGAGATGAAGTATGAGATTAGCCCTTATGCGAAAGAGCGAATGAAGGAGCCCTTCCAGCGCATCGACAACCGCACCACGGATTGATTTTTTTGGGCGTATCCTCTAACATCATATGCGCATGTTTCACCAAGGAGAATTCCATGAAGATTTTAAAAACCCTATCTCTTATTCTAGTTGTACTGGGAGTGGCTTTGATGGCATCTGAAGAGCGGCCGCGTGTGAGGGAGTTCGGTATAAAAATCGGAATAATGGAGCCTGGAAAGTGGAATACCATTACCGATGTGATGGGAGTTAAAGTCGGGCATGTGACTCTGATTGAAGGTGATAATGTGCGAACTGGGGTGACTGCAATTCTTCCTCATGATGGAAATATTTACCAGGAAATGGTCCCAGGAGCGATGTATGTGGCCAATGGGTACGGAAAATTGATGGGTTATACGCAAGTGGAAGAATTGGGAGTTATTGAAACGCCAATTATTTTAACGAATACTCTGAATGTT
>CAZIMJ010000253.1:0-1643 GCA_964540205.1 uncultured Eubacteriales bacterium
AATACATACTGTCCCCTGATGAGGTAATTTGATTTATATCAGAGGCCAAAAACGAAGTCAAATAAATCCTGGAGAGCACTTTTGAATCCGTGATGAATGTCCTTTTGAGTGATTAGATTTATGATTCAAAAACGCGCTCAGTTTCCCCAGCGAGGAAAGTTCGCTCGGTTCCTGCCTTCCCTCACATCTCCCCCGGGAGATGTGCCGTGCCCGTCCAGCCCTTCACACGGTTTTCTCCATCATCGAATCTGATCACTTAATACTGTAAATTAGTATTCAGACATCACGGATACAGAGTCGCAAATTATCGAAAATGACAACCAGAAGCTAGGCTTTTACGTCTATTTAGATAAATGGTAGAATTCCACACAGCGGTAATTTCTCTTAACGAATGATGCACAGAGGTATTTTGATGAAGCAAACATCTCTCTTGGGTCATATCACAAGAAATACTACAATTGTCTGTTTGATTCTTCTTTTTGCCTCATGTACTAAGGAGCAGCGCTTTCCCGAGATGGATTTGGAAAACCGGGAATCCATTCTGGACAGGGAGGTTTATATCGAACCGGAGCTCATCACTGAGATTCCTTTTATTGAAAGATGGTGTGACAGGTTGGATTTGATAAAACACCGAATTAATGTGGGGGATGCGGAGTTGTATGTGGAGGAAGAAGGGAAAGGAGTGCCGCTGGTTTTGATCAATGGAGGTCCGGGCGGAACCCACCATTATTTTCATCCTTGGTTCTCGAAGGCTAAGAAGTATGCTCGAATCATCTATTATGACCAGCGTGGATGTGGTTTGTCCGATTTCGAGCCGGGAGAGGAAGGATACTCGGTCCATCAGGCAGTGGAGGATCTGGATACCATCCGCAAGGCCCTGGATATCGATAAATGGGTGGTGTTGGGATATTCCTATGGGGGATTTCTCGCCCAGTTCTACACAGTCAATCATCCGGAGAATGTGGCGGGTTTGATTCTGTCGGGAGCGTCGCCAGGGATGCACGTGGATACGGGCAAATCTCGCCAAAGCCAGTACATGTCAGAGGAAGAACAGTCACGGCTCAAAGAGATTCGGAAGGAGCTTCAACAGATTTCCGAAGAAAAAGATATGCCGCGAAAACAATATATTCAGCTGCTTTTGTACAACAATTTTCTAAATGGCGACTGGAAACGCCAGAATTTTTATAAGCCCTCCAAGGAGCGTTTGTCTGAGTTCGCCCTGTATGAATGGGACCATGATGAGAATTTTAACAGTATCATGAACAGAAGCCAGGGAACCGTAGATCTGAAAGGAGCGTTTGAAAGCAATCCGATCCCGACACTCATATTAGAGGGGAAATATGACCTGACATGGGGTGAGATAAAGCATGAAGTGCTCCAAAAGAATCATCCCAATGCGAAGATGGTCATGTTCGCAAACGCAGGTCACGGGATATATGATGAAGAACCGGAAAAGTTCTTTTCTGTCCTTAAGGATTTTATCAAGAACCTGCCCGAGGTCTCGGACGAAAAGATTTCCGTTTATAAGGCGACTCTCGGGACCTGGGAAAAAGAACAACAGTCATCGCCGGATAGGATCCTCGGATCGCTTGGTTGGGGATGGAACTCCAGCCAGAAGTTGGCGAAAAAATATTCGAGGGAAT